>NZ_JBANFL010000025.1:0-56180 GCF_037154135.1 Sphingobium aquiterrae | reverse complement strand
TGGCGAAGGCGCAATTTGCCGTGCTCTTCGGCGAACGTTTCATCAGGGCCATGACGGCCTGATGGTCAACCGCCTCGTCGCACACGAAATTCCTGACAGTCCCAAGAACATTCGCCATAGGGCATCCTCCTCCTGACGTGTCAGGATCAATGATGCACCATTACACTCCGGGACTACACACCTAGATCAGACTGGAGGAGTTTCTGGGGAGCACGTCAAAACCAAAATCAGTAGAAATCTACTCGATCAGCAGACCTACATCGCCAAATTTTGAAGATTATTTGCGACGTGACATCACAACCGTGCCGTCACACATTGACTCTCTCTGCCTCGATGGGCGACATAATGGCGACGAAAAACGTCTACGCTGGCAATTCCAACGTAATAAATTCAGCATAGCTCGTCTTTGATAAATCTGCACAGGCAGGCATGTCCATTGGCGTGCCCGCTTTCGCATCAAAATAGGGATTAAGATGAAAATCGCGGTTGCTGGTCTCGGCTATGTAGGACTGTCAAATGCGGTGCTTCTGGCCCAAAATCATGAAGTGGTTGCGATTGATGTTTCAGTTGAACGGGTCGCGAAGGTAAATGCTCGCTGCAGCCCGATCGAAGATTCGGAAATCGAGCTATATCTTGCGCAGAAGCCATTAAATCTTACCGCCACGGTGGACAGCGAAGTCGCTTACCGCGATGCGGATTTTGTCATTGTCGCAACGCCGACTAACTATGATGAAATGACAAACTCCTTTGATACATCATCGGTAGAAGCGGTGATTTCGGATGTCGTGAGAGTAAATCCTTCGGCTACTATCGTTATTAAATCCACGATCCCGGTCGGTTATGTCTCAAATCTGCGGGCGCGGACGGGGCATGATGGTGTTATCTTCAGCCCAGAATTCCTGCGTGAAGGTCGTGCTCTCTACGATAACCTCTATCCCAGCCGCATCGTGGTGGGCGAGCGTTCGGCGCGCGCTCAACAGTTCGCCGATTTGTTGCTTGAGGGCGCCATCGCCAAGGATGTGCCTGTCCTGCTCACCGACCCTGCGGAGGCTGAGGCGATCAAGCTTTTCTCCAACACCTACCTGGCCATGCGGGTCGCCTATTTCAATGAACTGGACAGCTACGCCCTGATCCATGATATGGATGCCAGACAGATTATTGCAGGCGTCGGTCTCGACCCCCGGATCGGAAACCATTATAATAACCCGTCATTCGGTTATGGTGGCTACTGCCTGCCGAAAGATACCAAGCAGCTTCTTGCCAATTATTCTGAGGTTCCGCAAAATCTCATCCGAGCAATTGTCGAAGCTAATACGACGCGCAAGGATTTCATTGCACAACGTATCGTGGAGCGGTCTCCACGTGTTGTCGGTATCTATCGTCTGGTCATGAAAGCGGGTTCAGACAATTTCCGTCAGAGTTCTATTCAGGGGATCATGAAACGGATCAAGTCAAAGGGCATAGAAGTAATCATCTATGAGCCTGCGTTTGAAGGCGATGAGTTCTTCCGATCCCGCGTTTTGCGCGATCTGCATATGTTCAAAGCCGACGCTGATATTATCATTGCCAATCGCATGACGGCGGATTTGAGCGATGTTGTCGAAAAAGTATTTACAAGGGATCTTTTTGGAACAGATTAGCTTATAAATTAACATGATATTTTGGTAGGTGCCCGGACATTAATTGTATTGGGACTATTATTGTGTCATTGCCTTGGATGAAATATATTTCGATTGCGTATGCCATCTAGCGCGAGAACGGGAATGCGGAAAAGCTTCGACGCGATTTTATTCTATGTATTGACTGCTTTTTTGCCGCTTATTCTGGCTGTTGTTACAGTCCCTCATCTCATTTCGACTCTGGGCATCGAGAAATTCGGCTATCTCAGCCTTATCTGGGTCTTGATCGGCTATTTCAGCATTTTTGATCTTGGTCTGGGGCGAGTGTTGACCCGCGAAGTGTCCGTTTGTCTGGCAAAAGGCCATGATTTTCAGATTTATGGCACCGTAAGGTCCATCTTGTCCCTGATGAGTGGCTTGGCGCTGATCGGGGCGGTCAGCGTGATCCTGATCTCATTCACGAATGTCTATCGTCTCCTCAACGTGGCGGACAAAGATATCGCAGACGTCACTGCAGCGATCCGGTGGCTTGCGCTTGGGGTGCCGGCGGTGATCTTCTTCAGCGCAGCTCGCGGGCTTCTGGAAGCCTTTGGTTATTTCAAGCTTGCCGCCAGCCTCCGGGCCATCGTGGGGGGGTGGGCTTTTGCCGGACCGGCGGTCGCGGCAGCCTATGTTCCGTCTCTTTCTTTTGCGGTATTTGCGATCAGCATCATTCGCTTCGCGATCCTGATCATCCCCGTGGCCGTTTTGTACAGGCATTTCCGGAATCATGGTTATTTTGCCGGCGAAAGGTGGGTTTCCCCGACTGGCGCGTTGCGGATGGCGGGGTGGATGACCGTGTCCAATACAGTATCGCCACTGATGGTCTATTTTGACAGATTTATTGTTTCATCGATTTCCGGCCCCGCTTCCGTGGCTTATTATTCGACGCCATATGACATCATCTCACGCATATCGATCGTGCCTGAAGCGATATTTTCGGTCATTTTCCCTAAAAGTGCCCGGGAACATGCCACGAATGAAAGCTTCCAGAAAAAGACGCACCTTGTATGCGAACTGATCTTGGGAGTCTTTATGGCGCTGGTAAGTGCCGGAGTGATCATGTTCGGCGAGCAGATTCTTGCCCTGTGGGTGGGGCAAGCATTTGCCGACAAGAGCTGGCAAATCCTTATCATCCTGTCGGGTGGACTGGTGTTTAACTTCATCAGCCGAGCATCCTTCAACACACTCCAGGCTGCTGGACATGTGCGCTCGACAGCTACGGTGCATCTCATCGAACTACCGGTCTATCTCATCGTCCTGTATGCGCTGATCCATTGGTATGGTCTGCTCGGAGTGGCTTATGCCTGGGCGATCAGGGCGTGCCTCGACATGCTGCTGCTGCGCAATTTCCTGTCCCATAAGGTGAGTGCGGACCTGAGGCGGCCATTTGTGGACATCGCCGCGATAATATTCTTCGCCATGGCCGTTGCCGGTTCCATGCTGGAGAACCCGATATGGCGGATGGCGTTGGGCGGACTTGCCGGGTGCCTTGTCTGCGCCGTGGGGGTTGCCGCCGCTCGCCGGCTTGCCTTATGGCCCGCCATATCCGCAAAGCGCGAGATTCTGACATGATTGCTCTTATTGGTGACCAGCGGTGCAGTTCTGCTGGTGCAAGCCGACGAGGCTGAGGTTCTGTTCTGTTTGGCAAACACCGATGCGTGTTAATTTAGCTCGTATGATTTGATAGGATCGAAATGATACTGGTTTTCATCACCGCGCTGTATTTCGCGGCAGCGATCGCTGCTTTAGTCGGCGAACGGCGTCCGTTGATATACGGATCGATGGTGATGACGGTCTGTAACGATATAATTCTCATTCCTGCGTCCGCTTCTGCACCGGACATTCTAATTTTTATCGCCAAATCGTGGAGAGAAATCGTAGTAATTATTTGCATTATCATGATTTTATCACGAAGCGGTAGGGATGTGGTGAGAATCCCTAACGATATGATATTTGTTACCGTGGTAATAGTTTTACTTACAGGGCTCGGAATAGCATCTGGTTCATCTAGAGGGTCGATAATGGAAATATTTTATTCCTGGCGCTCGTATTTCTTGCCTTTTCTTGTTCCGTGGGGGCTGTATGTTTCTCGGTCATATCGAGACATCTCGCCGGTTTCTCTCTATTGGCTATTTCTTGGCCTCACTTCACTTATGGCTCTCTATTCGATTTATGCGACATTTACTTTCGACGGAAATATTAAGGACATCTGGTTTTACCAGTTCATTTTTGACAAGAAAACTGACGGCAATCTTCGCGCCGTCGATGTCGCGTGGTCGCTTGTACGGGACGGGAATCTCAGGGCATCCGGTTTCTTCATTTCGTCCGTCGACTACAGCATGTTTTCCGGGTTCGCAGCGGTATATGCGTTTGTTGGACTACTGTACTTTCGCCCTGCAGCATTCAAGATTCCAGCCGCTATTGCATTCTTTCTTTGTTTAGTTGCCGTTTACGTATCGAGGACGCGTGTCGGACTCCTTATCCTCGCTATCGCGTTCATCATTGGCTTTGCTTATCAGGTTCTCCGCTTTCGACAGCCTATGGTTTACGCTCTGGCACTGGCGGGGGTGGTTGCCGTTTCGATTTTTTATATCGCAACGCATATTGGTTCATTCGAGCCTTCGCTGGCCGGTCGCCCCATTCAGCATGTTTCGGCTGTGTCATCGTTCAGGCCCGAAGGTTGGGGCTTTGGTCCTGTCGAGAATAACGGGCCTACATATAAGGACTCGCTTTACCTGTCCGCCTTGGGAACCTTTGGCGTTGCGACCCCTTTGTTCATTTGGATTTTCATTAAAATTCAGAGCAATATCAATAACCGATTTAACGAATTACGGCAGGGCCAAACTGAATATGTGGTCGCATTCGCGTCACTGCTTTCCCTGATCACTTTCTGGTACGTCTTTGGGTTCCACTACGTGATCGGCGGCTTCTCGGAGTATGTGGTGCTGCTTCTCACCTTTTCGGCTTTGCAGCCTTCCGGCGCTCCCAACGCAACTCGCAGCGCCGGGGGCTTGACCGGCCGCGACATGTTGCGCCTCTCGAAGCGCACATTGGACAGGTAAGATTTTGGATGAGGCATGATATGAAACTGTTGATCCTGGTCGTTGTATATGGGCGCCCATGGCGGGATTCGGAAACGCTTGCCAGCCTGCTAAAGGCGGGTGATCTTGCCGGTCATAAAGTTACGATCTGGGACAATAGTCCAACCATCCATCAAGACGATTCGCTTCTGGCTGAATTTCGGGAGCGAGGTGCGGATATCAATTTCGTCTTGGCGCCAGACAATCGCTCTCTTTCCGAAATATATAATCTTATTTCAGAAGAGGCCGCCCACTTCGACGGCCTGATGCTGCTCGATCAAGACACCGCCTTGCCGAGCTCATTCATTCGCTCGTTGAGCACTGACATGCGTAATAATGCAGACGTCAATCTTTTCCTGCCGATCGTTCGTTGCGGGTCTCGTATAGTAAGCCCGGGATCGCTGATCTTGTTCAAGGGGAAGCATTGGAAAGAAGAACGTCGAGGCCGCATCACGTCAAAAAATCTGGCATGTATCACCAGCGGAATGACCATCCGTTCGGCTTATTTTGCGCAAAAATCACTACCATTCGATCAAAGGCTGAACTTTTATGGAATCGATACCAAGTTCATGCTTGATTATGCCAAGGTCGATAGTTTTGCATACATAACCGACGCGACCCTTGTACATGACTCTGCCCTTTGGTCACCTATATCGAAAGATGAATTTTTGAAACGTTTTCGATTATTACGAAAATCATCTCTTATTGTATTTGGTGGATCGCCAATAAGGTATTTTTTGGCACTTCTATATCAGACTTACTGTTCGATTAAATATGCAATTATCTATAAAGATATCAGATTTATTGCGACCTGAAACACATTCATGTTGAATTTGATCATATGAACAGATTTACTAGATATCTTTTTGCTATTCCGGCGATATTATTTTCGGGATTTTTAGCCATGCCTCTCCGAGGGCAAGAACTAGTCTGCAAGAAGAAGGTTTTTGTAAGTCTGGCTTGGTCGGACATCCCTGTACCCTTTTCCATCAGAACTGTCGGGCGGACTCAGGTAGTTGCGTTCTATGACGAACATCGGCAGTTAACGGTTGCCCTCAGAACCATTGATGAGGCGGCTTTTCAGTATGTGAAACTGGATCAATGGGTAGGCAGCGATAGCCATAATGGAATCGCGTTGGGGATTGATCCTTTGGGGCAAATCCATCTTGCTGCCAATATGCATGCCAGTAAAATGGCATATTATAGATCTTCTCCAAAATTCGATCTCAAATCTTTTAAACGATATGATATTCTTAATGGGAATATAACTTCATCTGTAACCTATCCAGAATTTCTTCGCCGTGAAGATGGGCATCTGTTCTTTATGTTTCGCGACGGAAAGAGCGGTGCGGGAAGCGAAGTAATAGCAGAGTTCGATAATCGTCGTAATATCTGGAAAAATATTACCGAAAATTATTTTCTCTCCGGCACAAAAAATGGAAGCCCCTATATATATGGCCCAGTTTATGCGGGAGATGGAGCATATCATGCAATATGGACATGGAGAAAAACAAGATTTGTCGAATCAACGCATGATATATATTACGCGCAATCAAGAGATCTAAAACATTGGTTCGCATACGGAAAAAAACTTAACTTCCCTATCAAGGAAGGTGATGGAGAATTAGTGGAAGAAGTACCGGTGGGACTTGGATTGACCAATATCAACGTAAAATTGGGAATAGATCGCAATAACAATCCGTTAGTTACCTTTGCCCGCCAGGATGAAAATGGTTTCATCCAGGTATTTTTGTCCAGAAAATCACAAAATAAATGGGTGAATTACAGAGCATCTGACCTTAAGCTAAAATGGTCCCCTTCCGGCGGAGGGTCCATAGAACCAGAATTGGTTATTTATCCTCCAAAACAGGGTAAAGATGGATTACTCCTGCAAGACATCATCGTTAATAGTTCTGGGAAAACATGCGTTATTAATAATGATACATACCGATTCGATACCTGCGGTCCATTACAAAGGGACACTTTGAATAAGCAGGACAATGATGGATACCCTAAAGATGGCTTATTACCTAGGGTCGCGGTAGATCAATCAAATGGGGTATCCCCACGTTACATGTTATCTTGGCGCACTCTGCCCGCGAATAGAGACGTAAAATCTGATAGTATGGCTTTGCCGTCCAGGCTTTATGTGATGCCGGTTGGTGACAATCCCTGCTAATTTTATCCCTCATATCCGGGGCATGCCGATGAAGAAAATTCTTTGCGTTCACCAGGGCACTGAAAAATACGGTTCCGATAAAAGCTTTGTTGCCGCAGTGGCCGCGATTGAACGCTTAGAGGAAAATCAGACGAGCATCCTGCTTCCCGGTCAGGGCGAAATATTTTCACTGATACAGGATGCTGGCCTCGCCAAGCCGGAGGTTCGGCATCTCTGGGTGCTGCGCAAGGCGGATTTTCTTCGCGCGATCACCTTGGGGTTGCCGCGAAACCTTTTTGCTGTCTGGCGGGCGATGCGGGATCTGCGCGGTCATGATCTCGTTTATGTCAACACAGCTGTCATCGTCGATTTCCTTCTGGCCTCCATCCTGACCCGCCGCCGCCTTGTCGTGCATGTTCGGGAAATCCCGGTTGGCGCTGCCATGAAAGTCATTCGCGCGTTGCTGATCGCGGCGCGAGCGACCGTGATCTTCAATTCTCAGGCCACCAAGGTAGCCTTCGATCTTCCGGCGGGTAAACAGCACCAGTCGGTCGTCTATAACGGGTTCGAGCCGCCAGCGCCTTTCGTCAAGGACGTCTATGACGGGCAGCGGCCGCTGCGCCTGCTCTGCATCGGACGCCTCAACGCCTGGAAAGGGCAGGAAGTGCTTGCGCGGGCTTGCGCACTCTTGCCCGAACATTTGCGCGATCGGGTGCGCGTGCGGATCGTCGGCGGCGTGTACAAGGACCAGACACATTTTCGCGAGGCGCTTATCAAGGAAATTGCCGATAATCGTCTGACCGGAATGATCGAGATGAGCGATTTCATCGACGATCCTGGTAAGGAATATATCGCGTCGGACCTGGTGATCGTTCCCTCCACGCTGCCGGAGCCATTCGGGCGGGTCGCAATTGAAGGCATGGCCTATCGCAATGCCATCATCGCGACCAATCATGGCGGATTGACCGAAATCGTGGAGGATGGCGTGACGGGACGGCTGATCGCGCCGAATGACCCGCAGGCATTGTGCGACACCATTGCCGCTTATGCCGATGCGCCTGCGTCGCTGGCACATGATGCGTGCGCGGGGGAAGAGAGGTTCCTGTCCGTGTTCACCCAGGACGCCTGCGACGCGGCCCTTATCGCGGCCCTGGAGCCCCGAGGAGCGCAGGAAGCTACTTCTTCGTAACGCCCAGCGCTGCGACCATGTCTGGGTCGAGCATGCCTGTCTTTATGTCGAACAGGCCGAAATAATCCCTGTAGCACCAGTAGGCCCAGGCAATACCATCCCGCTCGGCCTGCGCGCGCACCGTCTTCAACCAGTTCAGCTTGTCGGCATCATATTCGGGAAGAACGCCGGGTTCTGCCCGTTGCACGCCGAATTCTCCGAGCAGCAAACGGTCATGTGTTACGCCATGCCTGTCTGCCCAGTCCAATGCCTGACGAAAATCCTTGGCGATGCGCCCCGCATCATAGCCTGCATCATAATATTCCTGGATCTTGCGCATCTGCTCCCTGATATGGGCCTGCACTTCCGGTGTGTCCGGTGCAGAGCGCGTCAGCGCGGTAAAGGCAGCAAGTGTCTCGGCACGCGCGCTTTTCGTCGCGGGCCAGCGGTAACGTGGGCGGTAGTCAGCCAGGGCGCCCAGCGCCTTTGGCGGATGGGACTGATAGATAAATTCGGACGGAAGATAATAATGAAAGGAGAATAATGTGTTTGGGTCATTCAACGTAGACGGATCAAGCTGCAGCAGCCCAAACAAGCCGCCGCCACAGGCTCCGGTAAGGACAATGGTTGTAAGGGGTGCATGCTGGCGCGCAATCTTCAGAAATCCCGCCTGATATGTCTCCCACAACCCCGGGATGCGACAATTGACCTGTGGTTCATTGATCAGTTCAAGGGCAACCTTGTCAACAGGGCGCCGCCCGGCACGCGCTGCCACCTGCGCCAGCACCTCGTTGAAGGCTGCGAACATCGCAGGTCGGTTTATGATCGCTTCTGCGTCATAGGTTGAATCTGATCGGTGCGGATCGGGTGTGTGGATGTCGACAATGACCTTCAAACCCTTGGCGACGATGGCGTCTACCTGACGGAAAATATAGTCGGCGCGCTGACCGCGCTGTTGATCATTCGCGATGAGAAGCGGACCGATGTTGAGCGGGATACGCACATGGTCGAACCCCAGGGATTTAATTCTGTCAAACTCCTTAATTGGAAAATACGCCTCGACTGACGGATAGCCTGGGTCCGGGAAGGCACGGCCGTCGTAACGTGTGGGAAACCACAGAAACGGATAGACATTCACGCCACGTTCGGCCCTGAACTGGACCGTCGACAGCGGCAATGTCGCGCTTGTAGATGCCGGTGTCAGCACTAACCCAGCGACAATAACCAGAATTGCCAGCATGAGAGAGGCTGCCATCAACAGGCTGGGATGTCGTCGAAAAGCATGAATAACGAGGGCCACGACGAATACCTCATTTTGGCGATAACTTGATTGCGTTAAATGCCAGTGAGCCCTGTTACAAGCGAGAAGGGCCGCGTCAAAATGTCAGCCGCATGCCCCACCCATGGAAAAGCCGTCGCATGGCCGTGCTCATGGTCCTCGAGGCATAGGGGAAAAGGGCTGCACAGGTAGCCTGCCGAGCCTTGCGATCCGTGCCGCCATCGGGCGGCGCGTCCTTCTTCATGGAGAGCGCAGTGAGCATGTGGCAACAGCGCCCACGCGATGATCATCCCACCGACAGGGGCGTCGCTTACGATATAGAACTGTTGTTGAACAGCCGCCAGCGGATGGAAGCTTTCCACCACTTAACCAGCATCTGCCGGTCGCCGCGGCGTTTCTGGCGGCGAACCGGCAACCGGATGGCCGCCATGATTTCCGCCTGGACGTCTTGATTTGCCGCAGCGGACGCGAAGAAGCCTTCTATCGCTAGGTGAATGCCTGCCTGCCTTCCGGCGTCGTGGGGATCGGCTGGAACTCCCGTGGCTTCGACAATGCGGTTTTGAGATTGCAGGGCATGGCCCATGGTCTTTTCGACCTTCGCGGACTGGCCCAACAGACGCAGGCAGATAGATATGGCGCCACCCACTGCGATCTGGCGGATCAGTTTTCATCCTATGGCGCATCACGCACATTGTCGCTGGCCGCTGTGCGCGAGGCTTTACAGGTCCCCGTGAAGACGGCCGTGCATGGCGATGAAGTCGGCGATCTCTGGCGTGCCGGCGATGTCGGCGCGATCAAGCGCTATGTCGCTGAGGATACCGTCGCGACCTATTTGGTCTGGCTGCACTGGATCGCATGGCATTGCCGGCGCCATCCTCGACGCTGATGGCATGCAGGGAGTCCCAACTGCCCACATCGGACCGGCCCAAGGAGACCGACACGCAGCCGACGCGATCCTCCCGCTCCGTGATCGCATCGTAGACCGAGCCGGAAGGGCAGGCGGCAAAGGCCTGCGAGGCGGGAGATCCGCGCTTGCCGATGCGCACTGCGCTGGTCATCGATGTTTTTACCGCAGCCAGCATGTCAGGCTGGTGTCGCTCCATCGCCGCCAGATAGGCGTCGGCGCGGAACGGGAATATCCTGGCGTTCCGGGCATGATCGCCCTCAGCCAGCATATGGTCTATTTCGGCTGTGGCTTCATCTCAGGGTGGCGCGCCGCGTCGCTTCACGCTGCGGGCATCGTCGTGGCGCTTGCATTCGCCGCTTTGATTAAAGGCGCGCGCTCGTTGCTGAGCTGTTACGATCGTTTCAGGCGATGTATTTTGGCAGCGATTCTGAAGGGCCTTCAGTGATAAATGCAGCACGCAGGGTCGTAAGGCGCATTCAGAGCGCTCCAGCGGATGCCGCATATAGCCTCACGACTTTTCCGGCGGTTGACCGGCTGCTGTGGGCGCGGCACCTCAAGCAAATGTCGGGCGCATTTCCAGAGCGTCTGCCGGAAATGCTGGCCTCCATTCCCCCCGCGCTGGAAACGAACGCACTTGCGATCACTCATGTCGATGCGCTGGCTGTCGACGGCACGGCGGACATGATGGGCAGCGTGACCTCGCTCATGCTTGAGGCTGAGCAAAACGCGCCGCATGCCCGCGAGGATATCGTCCTCCCGGCCAGGGCGGATACACGCTATGCATCCATATATCGTTGGGGGCTTGATCCGCGCCTTCTTGCCCTGGCGCAGGCCTATCTCCAATGTCCGGTGGCTTATGATGGATGCGAGCTTGTCTATACGCCGGCGATCGCGGGTGAAGGCGGGGCGCGGACCTGGCACAGGGACCGGGAAGATTGGCGCGTGCTCAAGCTGATCGTCTATTTGAATGATGTCGATGACGGCGGAGCCCCATTCCAGATACTGAACGGTGGTCTTTTTGGCGATGATCAGAGCGGCCAGACGGCCTTCCCCTTGATGAAGGAAGCGGATGTCGTGCGCGCTTTGGGCTGCCCCATCGGAAAGGAGCATGTCACCACATGCTGTGGATCAGCCGGCACTGTCGTCCTTGTCGATGGCGTGCGCTATTTCCACCGGCGGAAGCCGCCGGGCCATCAGCCGCGCTACGCGGCAATGTTCAGCTATTTTTCCCGCCAGCCGCGCAATCCCTTTTATTGTAATCGTTCCCATCTTGGCGGGGCGCAGATCAGGGCAATGACGGCAGATCTCAGTGATGACCAGCAACGTGCGGCACGCTGGCGCGAAGCGCTGCCGCTGCCCTTTTCGCTGGTGCCCGTAAGCATGCGATAATGACCATGCGGTCAGAGAAGGCACTGGTAAAGGCAGCGATAAGGCTATCTTTATAGTTCCGGTGATAAGGAAATGCACCGACCGACGCAGTGGCGCTCGCCAGCGGACAACGCGGGGGAACAATGGACGTCTATCAGGGGCATGGCGGTTTACAAAGCGGTGTGCCGGTAAACGCTTCCAGCGTGCTGCCCGAGGGTGATATTGGTTCAGCGGTTCGCAGAGGCCGCCGCCTTGCCTTTCAGATCATCGATCACCTGGCCTTCGTGGCGTTCCTCATCTACGCGATGCATGTCCTGGTATCGCCGCTGGACGGTCAGGTCATCGCGCAGATGGGCATGGCCCATAGCGGTTATTATGGCCAACTCATCACGGGTAAGGTCGGGCAGGTCATTTTCCTGCTCTATCTGGCTTTGCGCGCGGATGTGGTGCTGAAGATATTGCCGGCCTTTCTTTCCGTCCTGGGCGGGTTGGCGGTTCTGGCGATCCTGTCGACAGCATGGTCGATAGCGCCGCTCGACACGATTCATCATGCGGGCGACCTGTTTTTCTGCGTGTTGTTTCCCGCGCTGTTCGTTCGGTTGTTCGGGTTCGAACGGACGCTCTGGCTGACATGGATCACCCTGTCGGCCATTCTGCTCGTATCGGCCCTGCTGGCGGCGGCAGGTTCGGAATATGCCCTCATGGGCGGCTTACATGAGGGGCGGTGGCGCGGCCTGTTCCAGCACAAGAACGCCTTTGCGCCATTTGCGTTATGTGTCGGGCTCTTTTCAGGCACGCTTCCGGCCAGCGTGGTGCGCGTGCCGTGGCTGGCCCATCTGGTCGCGGCGCTTGCGGTGCTTTGCATCCTGATGTCCGATTCCGCGACCACGATCATCGCGCTGCCACTGGCGATTGCTGCGGCTGTGGCGGTGCATTTTTTCTTGCGTTCCATGCTTGCGCCATTTCTCATCTTCGTCATCGAACTGGCCGGCATCGCGGCCACGGCGGTGGCCAGCTATGGCATTGCCGTGATCGTCTTCGGGGCACTCGGGCGTCAGATGAATTTCACCGGGCGATCGAAAATGTGGGATGCGGCGCTGCCATATTCATTCGATGCGCCCCTGGGCTATGGTTATGGGACGGGCGGCGGCATGACCGTGCTGAATGCGGCGCGCAGAGCCGGTTTCGCTGTCGCCCCCAGCCTGCACAGCGGCTATCTGACGATGGCCATGGACCTTGGCTGGCTCGCGGTCGGCATATTCGCGCTGTTTCTCGTTTCCAAGTTCATGCTGATTGGCGCGCGCGAACGGGCGATGGGGCGCTATGCCGTGATGGCAGCGGCCATTGCGATGGCCAATATATGCTTTGCGATCACTGAATCGGATTATGGCGCCTATCTGGGGCCGCCATTGTTCCTGATCATGCTGCTTTCCCATGCGCCCACCCCGCGCGGCGCTTCGGTGTTCACGGCGATCGATCGCCACAAGCCTGGCAAGCGCGCCCGGCAATGATTTCCGTCATCGTTCCCGCCTTCAACGAAGAGACCGTGATTGCGCGCACGCTGGGCGCGCTCATGGATCAGGAAACCGATATTCCCTATGAAGTGATCGTGGTGGCCAATGGCTGCACCGACGATACGGCCACAATCGCCCGCTCGCTTGCCCGACAGGCGTGGCCGGGTCGCCGGCTGGCGGTCATCGAAACCCCGGAGGGCAGCAAGACGCTGGCCCTTAATATGGGGGATGCCGCGGCGCGGTTCGACTTTCGTTTTTACTGCGATGCCGATGTGCTGGTGGGACCGACGATCATAGACGTCATGGCCCGCGCGCTTCCCGAAATGGCGGGGGCGGTCTATGCCAGCTTCACGCTCAACCTGGCGCCATCGCCATCGCTGATGACGCGCGCTTATGGCCGCATGTGGATGCGCCTGCCTCTCCTGTCGAAAATGCCCCACGGCATCGGCTGCTATGCCACCAATGCACAGGGTCTCGCGCAGCGCGGGCCATATCCGGAGATCATCGCCGACGATTATTTCGCCCGACTGAGCTTCACGCCTGCCCAGCGCATGCATATCGCGGGACCGACCTATCAATTTGCTTTGCCCGATGGCTTGCACGAACTGTTGGCGGTTCGATCCCGCTGGTCGCGCGGGCATGCGCAACTGGTCGCGCTGCGTCCCGATCTGGTCGGGAATGAGGATGTGGGCAGCCGCTATGAAGGGTTCGGCTTTGCGGCGGTGCGGCATCCATTCGACGCGGCGATATTTGCGCTTGTCTTTGCCTATGGCAAGTTGCGCGGCATCTGGTCGCGTGTTTCGGGCGCGGGACGATGGGAGCGGGCGACCCGGCGCGCCGCCGGTTAGGCGTTCGTGCCCCCGCGCGGCCGGATCGCCCACACAAGCCCTGACAGCAGGCAAAGCGCGGCAAGCGCCATGGCGGCGCTGTTCAGCGGTGATGGCGAAAGCATTGGGCTGGTTGCGGCCATCACGCTGCCGATCAGCGCGGTAATCACCACAAAGCGCCACCAGCCGAAGCGGATCTTCAGGTCATGCACTGTAACGCCGCCTAGAAACAGCGTGTAGCTGACCATGCCCAGCAATCGTCCAAAGGCAATGCCTGGGGCCCCCCAGACCCGACCGAACAGGAAGCAGGCCACCAATGTCACGATCAGCATCCCGGCGGTGGACATCAGTGCCAACCAGGTCCGGCCCGGGCGTAACGTGCCGATGCTGACCGGATTGCCCAGCGAGAATATGGCCTGTCCGATCAACAGCAACGCGAACAGGGTGGGATCGAAATCCAGTTTTTTGAACAATATCTCCCACAGCAGCGGCGCGGCAAACCAGAGCATGAGCGTCAGTGCCGCGTTGACGGCGTAGAAGAGAAAGGCGCTGTTGACGAAAAAGCCATGCGCCGCCTTGCCATCTTGCAGCCTGCGCATCGCCACGGGAGCAAACCAGGTGAAAAATGGCGCAAGCGCCGACCCCAATATCTGGATCAGCTTCACATGCGCGACGTAGGCGCCAATCATCAGCGCGCTCGCCCCGGCGCTCGCGAGGATGTAGCGATCGATCGAGGTGGCAAGAGCCACAAGCATGGACGCGATGACAATAGGCAGGCCGAAATGCACCGCGGTGCGCAGCGCGACCCGATCACCGCCACCAATCGGCCTGATCAGGGCAAAGCCCGCAGCGATTGCCAAAGCCCCGACGCCAAGACGCAGTGCCATATAGGCCTGGACGTCAGGGACGAGGTTTCGGGGAAGGAGCAACGCGATAGCGAGCAGAAGCACGACAAGCGCCGCGCGCCCGCCCTCTATGGCGGCAAACCGGATTGGCTGATTGCAGGCGCGCCAGTAGGAAATGAAGAGCGTGATCGCGCCTTCGACGGCGATGATACCGGCGGCCAGCAACGCGATCGCGCCGCCGAACCAGTGCCAGGCAAGGGCTGCGCCGACGAGTGCTGTCACGCTCACCGCGGCGATCTGGTAGCGCCATACGCGCCCGATGATCCGGCGCGGCGCATCGCTGCCGGTAAGCAGGTGCATGATGCCGAAATTGATCCCGAAGCCGGCAATCGGGATCAGGGCGAGGATGAGGGGTTCCACCAATCCCCACCGCGCCAGACCGACGGGCCCCTGAAGCGCCAGAAGCAGCGGGGCCGTAAGGAAATTGGCCCCGCTCGCAAGACCGATGGCCAGCGCATAGAGGGCAATGCTGATGCCCGCCGGGCTCAACAGTTTTCCCCGGAGTGCGGCGCCGCGTGCCGCTATATGCCCTCTCACCACCCGGTCAGGCGCTTGAAATAGATGGTCCCCAGTTCCGCCATGCCGAGCATGCCGCCGTGCCGCCACATGAAATGCCGCCACGGCCCGATCGGCAGGCCATGCGGCGTATTGAGCTGCTTCCAGCGCTGGCGCAGGGTTCCAGGCGGGGTGGACTTGCGGGAGCGCGGGTTGGACGCGCATTCGCCCACCGCCTGCGGCGCAATCAGGATCTTGTAGCCGGCCTTTCCGGCCCTGTAGCCATAATCCAGGTCGCCCAGTTCGTGGATCAGCTTGGGGTCGTTGGGGCCGATCGCTCGCGCTGCCGCGGCCGGAACCAGAACGACATTGCCGTGCATCGTGTCGCAGGGAGTCAATGCTCCGGGTGTCGGCTCCACCCTCTGCAGCCAGACCGGGCTCAGGCGCGAGCGGCGACGAAAGCCGGCATAGGAAATGCTGTCGCTGCCCGGCTCCCGAGTTGCGCCGACGATCAGGCTGGAGCCCGGGCCAAATTGCGCGTCGGCACCGGCCTGCGCGTCGATCAGCCGCTGGAGCGCGTCCGGATAGAGCGCGACATCGTCGTTCAACCACAGGAGGTCGTTAAAATCGGTGTCCAGCGCCGCGCTGATGGCCCGGTACATGCCACCGCCCCAAAAGGCATGGCCGTCACCCTCGATAATGGTCACGTCGGGGAAGGCCGCGCGCACGGCATCGCCCGTGCCATCGCTGCTGCCATCGTCGAACAGGAATATGCGCAGGTTGAAATCAGCGGCCTGCGCGTGAAGCCCTTGCAGGCAGCGCAACGTCAGCGGACGGCGATTATGGCAGGCAAGCGCCACGGCCAATGTTCGCTTGCCGTTCGGAACATGATCTGCCTGCGCCATGGGTTAGCCTTTACGATCCCGGCCGAAGAGCACAAGAAATACGAAGAGCGGTGCCAAAACAAGGTAGCGTTGCCAAAGTCGCCGCGGTTCGCTCCAGAGCCGGTGCGCCCATTCAAGGCCGCAGTTGCGCATCCATAGAGGCGCGCGTTTGATGCGCGCGGTGTGAAAATCGAACGCGGCGCCCACACCGATCATGGTTGTCTCCGTCCTGGCGGCAGTGCGAAGCATCCACAGTTCCTGCTTGGGTGTGGAAAGCCCCACCCAGACAAGCTGGGCATCGCTGTCGGCAATGTCCTGCAGCACCATATCTTCTTCGTCTTCGGTCAGCGGACGAAAGGGCGGGCAATACGTGCCGACGATCCGGCATCCGGGATAGCGGGCCTCGAAAACCGTCTTCAACTGATCGGCGACGCCCGGCGTCCCCCCATAGAGATAATGTCGCAGCCCGGTTTGCCGCCCCTTGTCCATCACCATGTCCATCAGGTCCGGGCCTGTCGTGCGCTTGACTGGCAACCCGCGGAACTTGCCGATCAGGGCCAGGGGCGCCCCATCCGGTGCAACGATTGCGGCATTGTCATGGGCTCTGGCGAGTTCGGCATCGCGCCGCGCGCGCATCACGCCATGAACATCGCGCATGCAGATGAAGCGCCCGAAATTATCCGAAGACCAACGAACGATATCTTCCAGGCAGCGATCAGGTGATGTGACGGAAACTGGCACCCCAAGCACATAAAAGCGTTCAGGCAACAGACCAGCCCTGGATGTCGGCGCATTTATGGCAAGGCGTTCTCGGAGCATTAAGGGTAACCTTCCCTTTGACAGCTCCGGTATCTACCGCGTTAACATTAGCAAAAGGTTGATAGCACCGCCTTGTTCTTCATTCCCAAGTCGGTGACTGAATTCGGAAGGCGCAATTCGATTTGCGATGTGAGGCTGGTTTTCAGGCCCCGGCTCTGATCCATTGATTTGTTTTAGGCAACATGGACCATGGCGATATTATTCGATGAGCGCCCGGACGCAGATCATGCCCATGCGCTGCGCGTCCGCGGACATCATTATTCTGGATGATGAAGTGCGGCACCGCATGGTCGATGTTCACGTTATCCACCAGCAGGCCGCAAGTTCTTCACGGCAGGCTGGATGGCAATATCAGAGCAGCGGCGCGAAATAGGCGGCATCGTGCCATGCCCGGCTGATCGTTGCCTCCTTCAGGCGCTGCGCAGTGTGGTCAGCGCAATCGGAGGAAAGGCGGTAGATTCAATATGAAACTTGAGCCCCTGTCCATGGCAGACAGAAAACCCAAAAAAATGTGGTCGGCCTTCGTGTTGTCCTATAGAACTTTGTGTTCGGTTCCAAGCGGCGACCTTCAGGTGAGAATGGAGGAAATCCGCCGCGATGAACACGGATGGCTGCGGGCAGCATGATCGTCGCGCTCAACTCGACAATCGCTTAGGAAAAGCCAAATGTTGATTCGCAACGACAAGGTTGGTGACGATCCGGCTATCCGTCGCGTCGTCACCGACGCTTTCAAGATGCTTGCCCAGTCCACAGGAGCCGAAGCGGCCATCGTCGAGAGACTGCGGGACGATGACGCGCTCGTCCTCTCGCTCGTTGCGGAGGATGAAGGCGAGATAATCGGCTTTCTGGCCGCCTCAAAAGCACGGGCGGGGAAGCAGGACGGCTGGGGTCTGATCGGTCCGCTTGCGGTTCTGCCCTCAAGGCAACGTCAAGGTATCGGGTCGGCCCTGATGGCGGAAGCCCTTCGCCAACTCCGTGCGTCGAGCAGGGGCGCGGCGCTGGTGGGCGATCCCATCTACTACAGCCGGTTCGGCTTCCGGGCTTTTTCCGGTCTGGGCGTGGCTGGCTGTCCCCCCGAGGTAGTCCAAGCCTTGCCATTCGACAGCGTCGAGCCTCACGGAGAACTTATCCATCATCCGGCGTTCGGACTGGATCAGCAGGAGTGAAGGAAAGTTGGGCTGCCGGCGAGAGGTGGTCCGAATCGAGGAAATTCGCATCCTGAAAATGTGATGGCAAAGCGCCACATTGGCGCACCTCGATCTCATCACTCCATTCGACGAAAAAATTCTTTGCCAATTTTCTCTGCAGAAGTGTCCCCAATAATAGGGCAGAATAGACGTCCAGAATGATTCCATATCGATTCTGAGGGACATTTCCAGGACAGTCGATCGGCCGGTGGCATGAACCGTAGGGGGCTTCGATGGGTATTTGTTCAGACCGTTCGGTTAATTATCTGAAATCATTGAATCTCAATGTAGTATTGCATCCTCTCGAAGATTTGGAGCCTCTGGCCCTGCTTGGAGAATATAAAGGTGCTCGCGGAATCATTGGTACGCTGAGTCAGCTTACCGAAGAACAGGATGGCAACCTCCCGAAGATCACATCGGGCGAAGCCGCCAACATCAACGGGCAGAAGAGCAGCAAGCTGCCCATTGAGCTTGGACTCGATATACTCGGCAACATCATCGGTGCCATGGGCGGAAATCTTGGCGTGAAAGCAGCCTATGAGCGCGCCAGCAAAGTCGAGTTCAGTTACGCCGGGGTGACACGCCACCGCGCTAATACGATCGAGATCGGCGATTATCTGGAGGCGTCGAAGGTGCGGTGGGATCATCCGATCCTGAAGAAATATCTGTTCGGTAAGGGGCGTCTTTACATACTCACTGAGATTGTGACGTCAAAGAAGCTGGGGGTCACAGCTTACAACCACGATAATAGCAGCATCAAACTGGAAGTGCCCGTGATCAAGGAGTTGGTCGGTGGCTCGCTATCGGTTGGCAAGGAGACGGAGACGACCACGACCGTCACATACGAAGGCGATAAGAATCTCGCCTTCGGTTTCGTGGCGATCGAGCTTTCCGCCGGTGATCGTGGTGACGATGGTGAGTTTGATCTCGTTTTCCGCCCGGTGAAGGCCGGTACGGTCAGCTTTGGTGTCGGCGCGGGGCAAGGTGTCGTGTTCGCTGATTTTGAAGGTGCGCTTCCAGAACTCAAGACGGTCGATCCGGCAGAACTCGGCGAAGGTGAACTGATCGCCTGACCAAGCAAGAGGCGGGATAGCTAGAAAATGACCCAATTGGTGTTCGTGCATGGCGTCGCTACGCGGCAAACTCCGGCATATGCAGCAGAAGTCCAGCTCCGTGATGATCGGTTCCGCAAGCTTGCTCTCGGAAAAGAGGCGGGCATTCGCAACCCCTTCTGGGGAGACTTAGGCGCGTCCTTCGCATTTGGGGAGCAATGCCTGCCGCGCAGCGGCGACGTGCCGACGCCGTTCAGTCTCGGGGGAGGCAGTGAGATACCTGGCGCAATCGGTGGTGTATCGATCGCAGAGATTGCGGCCGTGGATTTTCCAGCTGCGGTGGACACGCTCTACGCAGTGCTGATCGAAACCGCAGCGACGCAAAACCGCCAACTCGATCCCGAAGAGTTTTCGGAAATGCAGGCCGCCGCCGCCTATGCCGAGGTCAATACTGCCCCGACTTGGGTCAAGCCCGACATGACCGACGCGGCTTTTATCGACGCCTTGCGAGAGCGCCTTCAGCGCGAGCCTCCTGCTGCCTATGGTCTGCTCGATCGCCTGAAGGCGGCGGCCGGCACTGTCCTGGATCGCGGCAGGAACCTGGTTTCATCGGGCGTTCTTGGGCTTACCCGCGACAAGCTCAACCCGATGGCAGCTAGGTTCATCGGCGACGTGTTCGTCTATCTACGTGGCGGGGCTGTTCGAGCCGACATTCGCCATCGGGTGGTAGCAGAATTACTCGCCGCGCGGGCCGATGCAACCGCAAAGGATGAGCCGCTGGTGGTTGTCGGTCATAGTCTGGGCGGGGTCATCCTGTACGATCTCCTGACAGATCCAGCCGGTGCCGGACTACCAGACGGCTTCGCTATCGACGTGCTGCTGACTGTGGGATCGCAACCCGGTTTCTTTGAGGAACTCAAGCTGTTTGCGGCAAGCGAGAAGTCGATTCCGTCGCCTGGCCGTACGCTGGCAGCAAAGCCGGCAGCGGTGGCTCATTGGTGGAATGTCTATGACCCTGTCGATGTCCTTAGCTTCCGTTGCCAGGGTATCTTCGATGGCGTCGAAGATTTCATGTTCAGTTCGATGACCGGCGTGATCGATGCCCATACCAGCTACTTCATGCGTCCTCGCTTCTTCGAGCGTCTGCGGTCGCGACTGCAGGCGCTTGCATGACGCTTATCTACCAACGGCAGGTCAATGGTCCGGCAACGCATGCTTTGATCATCGGAGTCGGCGCCTATCCAGACGCCAAGATGGACAAGTTCGTGCCCGGCACCACGCCCGAATTGCTCAAGGACGTGCGCGACCTTCCTAGCGCCGCCGCGGGCGCCGCCGCATTCTGCGACTGGCTGATTGGCGAGGCCGCGCTTGAGCAGCCGCTTGCTTCCATCGAAATGCTGTCTAACGGCCCGGCGCCGGCCCATAGTCACTATGACTGGCTTGGCCGTGTCCCGCCAGTTCAAGTAAACGACAATGCGCCTAATGACCCGCGCGGCAATCCTGCGGTCGGCGTGCCGAACACAGCCAATGTCACTGCTGCCGGCACCCAATGGCTCGCGCGGCTGAATGCCGTAGCTGGAAATGTCGGGATCGTATTCATCTGCGGCCACGGCGTCGCCGTGACCTCGCAACCCTTTGTGCTCCTGGCTGATCTGAATCAGAATCCGATCAATCCGTGGGGAGCATTCATCAACATGTACGACCTAGGGGTCGGCCTCAAGCAGGCACCCAATGTGTCCGCTGCGTATCTTTTCGTCGATGCCTGCGGTGAGATGGTAACGGACTTGTATGTCCAAAACCCTGGCGTCGGTGCGAAGTTCATTCGTTCCAATCCATTTGTCGGGGGCACTGAAAAGGTCACGCTGATGGCGGCGGCCGCGAGCAGCTATTTCACCTATGAAGACAGCCCGGCAACGGGAGGTCGTTTTACGCAAACCTTGTTGAGCGCACTTCGTGGAAAATCCGCGCGCAACCCGTCCGGAACCGCGCAATGGGGAGCCTATCCCATCGCGATTCATGAGGATTTGAAGAGCATCTATTCACTTGAGCAACGTTGGCAGCGGCAACCTTTCGAGCCTGTGTCGCCGATGCTACCGACCACGACTGCGGCGATTGTGACCTATCCTGAACCACCGCACGTGACGGTCAATGTGGTGCTCGACCCGACACAGGCGCTTGGGATCGGGACCGTGAGTATCCGGGACCCGCAAGGCGCAACGTTGCACACTTGTCCTGGGACGGGCGCGGACAGTTGGCTTCAGCCGATGCGCGCGAGCATCTATCCGCATTTCGTCAGCGCGTCGTTCACAAACGGTAGCGGCTATCGCGATGTCGAGCAGGTGTTCTGCCCCAATCGGTCGCTCTATCATCATCTGGTCAATGTCCGATGAGTGGAGGCAGCGCTTGAAAACCGTGTCCTTTCTGGCGCCACCCGACGCTGCCGCTGCCCGTATTCGGATTCTGGGTCCGGAGGGTGAGATGCAACTCGAAAGGCGCGGCGTCGGCTCTGAGAGCATGACCACCCCCTCGAATCGCGAGGTGCTGATCCAGGGCGCGGTTCCCGGTGCCTATGCGGCTGTCATCGAACCGCTCGGCGAGGCGCCGACCTTCTATTCCTTCGTGGTCGATGACCTTACCGACAGAATTGACGCGCCAGCGCTATCGGAGCTTTCCGCATCATCGGTTTCCAGGGACTGGCTCGAGCAGTTTTCCGGCAGCGTCTGGTCGAAGCCCGTTGACGGTTTCTCGACGACAGGATCGCAAGCACGGGAGATGCGCACTGCCTCTCCACGGGGTGATGACGACAGTGAGGCTGGTGCGGGGTTCGACGACATTGATGACCATGTCGATTTGAGTTCACCTTCCGGAGATGCGAACAAGTCTGCGTTGGTGGACGACAGCCAATCGGCTCTTGGGCGTGAAGACACAAGCGCGCCTTTGCAGCCACGCCGTTTTTCGATTGGTCTCTCGGTCGATACAAGGCCGATGGGCTATGGTGGTTGGCGGCCTTATGTCGGACCGTGGCCGCTCGCTTTCTCGAACGCGCGTGATCGTGCTGCTTCCATTAATCGCGATACCGTGCTTGAGAATGTTACAAGTGCGCGGCTGTACATCGAGCGCGATAACATCACGCTCATGTCCAGTAACGGCGACGCGAGAGGAATGCCCTTGCCCGCCGACGGCGCGCGGTTGAGGCTATCCATTTCTATCGAAGGGTTACGAGTTGAGCGGACGCTAGTGCCGCTGTTCGCTGGTGGCACGACTGTCGAATTTGCGTTGGACCCGTCAGGAGGGTTGCTGCTTGACGTTGCGCCAGTCGACCTGGAGAAACAGTCGCTATCCAGAGCCCTGTCCTCGGCGGTCGGTGCCGAGGGGCAGGGCATCTGGAGTGACTTTACCAGGCGCACGCCGGTCGCAGCCTATATTTCAGGGGATATTCCCGAAGATCCGTGGACAGTAATCTTGGCGATGCTGTGCGCCGTTCGTTTCCCAAGCATCGATGAGCGCGAAGCACTTCAATGGGCACCGGAATTGTCCAGGCAGTTTGCCTGGATTCCCGATAGTCATGTTCTTCTCGCCCGGGGTCTGCTCATAGGGGCTGCGCCGGAGGATAGGGTTGGTGCGGCTTCTGAAGCCTTGCGTGCTCTGTCGACCGCCCGCCGGCTCGGTGCCCCTTATTTCGCCTACTCCAATACTTTGCTTGGCGACATGCTGACTGCGTTGCGCGACGGTGCTCCAGAGGCGGAACAGAGAACTCAGGCCACCAAGGAAATGGGATATTGGTCCCGGCATCTCCCACATCAGCGCGCTGCCGGTTCGTCGTTCAGTTGGGTCATGTCGAGCGGCGCGCGGTCCCGCGGAGGGCTGGATGAACGGTATTCGAGCATTCTTGCATTCGGCTCGGTGGATGCAAGTACTCTCACTATCACGCCAGTCGTCAAGCCCATCGACTAGACTGCGTTGTGCGGCCGGTTCCTAACCATAGCCCAAAATTGTCTGTCAGTCTTGGGACTAACATACGCAAAGCTGAGCGAAGCGCACAAAAGCCGAAAATTCGTCGAAATATAATGAGGGGGAACTACGTGACGCGAGCCAAGTACGATTTTGCAGTCATTGTTGCACTGAGTGAAGAAGCCGAATATTTTCGTGATTATGTCCCGTGCGGCGATCCGTTCGTGGTCGCCGGCTATTCGGCTTGGCCCATCGTCGAGGAATCATGGGATGCCTTCGGGAAAGGCGTCCTGATACTGTCTGGAAAGATGGGTTTCGAACGCGCACGTGCCTCAACTGCGGCCGTTATTGAAGAGCTGAAGGTGCGCTTAGTCGCCAATATTGGGATCGCGGGGCGAGTTGCCGACTGGCTGTCGATCGGCGACGTCGTCGTCCCACGCGATGTTTTCGATTTCACGCAGGGCGGCAAGATCGGCGGCGATCCGGTTCAGGCGGAGTTCAAACACCGCCCTTCGCAAAAACACGTAGGCAGCGATCTCGTCAACCTCGTCGAGACCCACCTTCAGAAAGATTCAAAGCGGATTGCAGCTTTGAATTCCGCGCTGAAGAAGCGGTTCACGAACCCCGCTTTGTGGCCTGCCGGGGCGATCAAGGTTGTGGTGCAGCCGTTAGCCTGCACACCTTTAGTCGTAGCGAACGAAGAGTTCCGTAAATCATTCGCAAAATCTCATAGCGACATTGCAGCGCTTGAGATGGAGTCAGCCGGTGTCATGACGGCGCTCGAGAAGACCGACATCGAATTCTTGAGCGTTCGCGGCGTCTCTGATGGCGCCGACTTCCATAAATCTGAGCTGGAACTGAATTTCGGTGACGAGAATCGGCGATTTGCACTCACTACCGCCTGTGCTGTGCTTGAGTCGATCCTAACCCTTCGCGTTGATCAGAAAGATGCACATGCGCCGGGCGCGGGCATCTATGTGTTTAATCCGGACCAACCCCTCCCGCCGTCCATCATTCGAGACATCGCTCTTAACGAGCCGCTTTTTTCTAAACTCGTCCAAGGGTTGGACCTCGAGCAAGTGGTCAACCCCATCGCGGCGATCAGCCGCCATCTGCGATCCAACGATTATCGGGAACCGATCGTACTTCTCGGCGGCAAGGGCGCTGGCAAGACGACCTTGATGGGACTCATCCAAGCCGAAGCATCCCGATCAATCCAAGATGAAGAAATTCCAGGGTGCAAATCGATCTCGGTGCGCATCAGCGATCTGGAGAGTTGGAGCAACGGAAAATTAGATGCAGAACGAACCCGCAATCGGGTTGTGAGCGCTTGCCAAAGGCTCAACAACATCATTGCGGACACAGCGGGGCCAGTTGTCGTCCTCGTCGACGGTCTTAATCAAGCGGGTTCCCATCGGACGCCACTGATTGCGGATCTCGTCAAGGAGGCGATCCGACACCGGGGCGTCAGACTCGTGATCTCGACCGAAAGCGAGGTCGAATTACGCGACCTGATCGGCCGACTTCCGCTCAACATTGAGGCGGCGTATCGGATTGTTCCGCTCGCAGTCGATCATAAAGATGCTGCAGCATTGGTTGACGATTTTGCAATGATTTGGGGTGCTAAAAATAGCAAAGAAGCAAACACGGTCTTATCAGATATGAAAAGAAAGGACGTGTTATCTATTGATCTATTCTTACTTTCATTATTTTTCGGGCCATTCCGGACATTCACATACCGGGATTTGACATCGTTGTCGCAATGCTACGAACTATATTGTAAGGGGGTGCTGGCCGATGGTAAGGATCCTGGCGAGGACATGCCAGATGCGAATTTCAATGCGGCGGCGGAAATCGCGTATGATATTCTCATCAGCCATGCCAGCAGCTATGCAGATTTGAATGAGCGTAACACTGCCAAACTGGTATCTTGCCACTCCTCTATTACAAGCTTCCTCGTCGCGCAGCACATCATCAATACCTTGCGCAAGGCAAAAGTCTTGGGCAAGCGCGCTCAGATAACGCCACAGCAACTTGCAAAAAAGATCAGTTATGTATTTCCCGCTGATGTTAACGGCTTTACCAAGCAGATAATGCTGTCGGATACCAAGATTGAGCGTGACGTAATCGAGGTCATCAAATCCAAGTATCGCCAGATGCCCACGCTAGGTAAATCCCATTTTGCGTATCTCGCTGGCCGGGTCAGAAAGGACAAGGCAAGCGAGATGCTTGATCTGCTGGGAAAAATAGACAGCGACAAGCACAGGGCGCCGGGTCCATGGCCCCTTGAAGCCAGAATGCTCCGTCGAAGTATCTTCATTAGTCGCAGTATGCTGCACAATCATGATAAAATGCACCATCCGAACGAAGCTGCCATCCAATATGCGAGTATTTTGCTATCCGACATTGATGAAGCCGAATTCAATCGTGGCTTTCACCTAGAATATTACGGTGATGCTGAATTCGATCCGGACGGATACATGGCAAGTCAAGACAATGGTTTGCTTCCTTGTAACAAGACATTCACTAAGCTGATGGAGCGGATCACCGCCAAACCGAACGATCTTCCTCCCCTTATAGAACTGCTGACTGTCCTATCACTTGTCCAGGTTCGTAACGTCAATGGAAGACTGCGCAAATCACATCGGGCAGCGGTCCTAGCTTTACTGAACGGGCCGCAATTGCAGGATCGCCACCTGCTGCCGCCTAATGTCCGCGGTTATATCGAACGGGTTGCCGAAGATCTCGACATGGAGGAGTTTCGCCTGTCAACCGTGTGCGACGAATGGACCGGACTCGCCAAGATCGAGCGGACGGGTTGGCTCCGGCGACGCCGGGATGCGCTCGGAGAGCATAAGGCATTCTGGAACGAGATTCGTATCGAGAGCGTAGCCGAACATCTAGTCGGGGTGTTGGGGTTGGCCGAAATCTTTTTGCGATCCGATCCAGAGGGAGAGGAGAAATATGACAAGCGCAAAGTTATCGAGATGATCCTCGTCCACGACCTCGCGGAGTCTCGTCTAGGCGATCAACTTCCCAAGTATAACGATCCAAAACTGGAGGAAATCGCTATATGGAAGTATGGAGCGTTCGAGACCTACAGGGGGATCGGCGACCTCTGGCGGGTTCCGCTCCTTTTGCAAGAATTCAATGAGGGGGAGACGGTCACTGCCAAGATCGCAAAAGATCTCGATCGTCTACAGTTCATTCTGCAGGCGCGGGCCTACGCTGCGGGAATGTCAGAAGAGGAACGGCAGGCGTGCGAAAACGCGAGCCAGAATATTCGTACTAGCACGGTCCGGGCTATCGAGAAGATCGTCAAGGGTCCGTTGCCGCCGCCGCGTTTTGCGCCTCCGATTGCGAGGTTAGACTAATGTTAAACCAGATCTCTGGCTCTCGAGCCCTAGATTCTGATACTACCAAGAACGCCAAACTGAGTTCTTCTGACTAGGGTTTCCGAGATGAGCCTACCTGTCGTATACCAGCCGAGCATTGCTTCCGAAACTGACGGCACGATGCGCTTCCTGCTCCAGGTGATTGCCATTTGGAGTGAATCGAAGAAGCCGGATATCGCAGAAATGGACGAATTTTGGGAGTTTTTTCGGGCTATCATTGTACGTTAGTGCCGTCTGCAGCTGAGGGCTAATCCTAACACTCAAATTGGCGGGGTCATCGCCAGGCCTATTCGGTCATAGTTGGGAACGCCGAGCGATGCTTCATCCGGAGAGGGCTGGGTGTCTCATAGCGCCAACATGACCATCTCAACGGCAGTGAACGGCTATTATCGCGCCAATCTCGAGGCTCGCCGTCGTTCAGCTTGGCGCATCAGTGCTGGATCGATTTCTGGTTTGTTCCAGCGCGCTGCCGGCCCCAGCGTGACGAGATCCTCTGGATAGGTCAGGAACGTATACACTTTGTTGGTGATCTCGATCATAAGCTGTTTCATCTCAGCGTCGGAGATACGAGAGAGCTCGGTCCAGTCAATTTCCCCATACGGAGTTACAACTTTGACGTCGCTATAGTCCCCGGTCGCGCTGTCTGGCACAGTGCCAGCATGGAGCGTCTCCAGAGCCGTATTTCTTACGCATTGTTCCACGAGCGCAAAAGTAAAGCGAGTTTTTTCGCTGTCGGTTAGGGTGTCGTTGGGCATGAGGTGCTCCCGTAATGGCGCCTTGCTTTCAGCAGTGATGCTATACCCGACGACCTGTGACCGTATTAATCGATGATTTTCGAACGTATTGAAAATAGCAAAGAGAAAGTCCGCTTCTCTAGCCTGGATGACAGGGGCAAGCAAACTTACTCGCCCCGGCGGGCCCGCGCGGCTCGGCGTGGCAGCTCGCGACCCCGATCAAGCCATTCACTTTGCCGGCTACTAACAGCGTCTCGCGCCGGAAGCGGACACTATACTCTAACCGATCGACTGGGTAGTAAGATTCCGGTAGAAATAGAACTACGAGCCGATGCTGATTTCTTGACAAAGATAATTACGAGCGCATGCTGTTGAAGTTGCGTGGGGGTGCGGCATGATCGACGAGGCTGTTGGGACAGGAAAATTCACCGAGTTGGCGCCGCTCGACGCGCCGCCACCCCCGCCGCGGCGGCTGGGGGACCTTCTCAAGTCTATATTCGGCACTAAGCGCAGTCGTGACGATATTCCGAATCCGCAACTGGAACCAGCGCGTTCGATCGCCTTTCTTTGCTTTTACGTGAATGGCCGGTTTGTGGGGTCGGCTACAGGTTTCTTCGTAAAGCCCGATGTCGTCGTGACGGCTGCTCACAACATCTTGATGGCAAAGCCCACGGCGGTCGGCGCTTTTGCGGGCTACGACGCCAAGCGGAACCCTGTTCAGTCTGTCTCGGCGAGCCGCTGGGCTTGGGACGCGCAGCGAGACTTTGCGGTTTTGATCACTGCACCATCGCCGGCGTCCGGCCTCCAGCTCAATGGACGGCCGACCGCCAAAGTTACCCTGGCGGGCTATGCCTTTGGGTACTTCGGCCAACTTACTGCCGGAGTGGGGGCCGCGAAGACTAGCGGCGACAAGCTCCTCTACGCCCTACCGGCGGACAAGGGCGACAGCGGCGGGCCGATTTTCGCGGGAGCCTTCCCGACAGCCGTCGTAGTCGCCCTCCACACCGACAGTTTCGACACAGGCAACCCCTTCGAGGCAGGAGGAGAGTTGGCCGACCAGCAGATGATCGCACGGATCGCATCGCTCGAGGCGCAGGCGCGCACCTGAACTTAAGACGGGGGAAGAAATGAAGAAGATTGCATTCGGAACCGCGGCGTTGGGGATGATGCTGTCGGGTTGCGCCAATGGCCTCCCGGGCTTGCGCCCTCTAACATACCAGCAGCCGGCGGACACACGGCTCATAGTCAGCTACGCGCCGTGCCCACACCTCTCGAAGCAGGGAAAAAACTTCGCCCCGATCGTTGCCGCCGTCCTTCTAGGGGCCGCGACTAAGACGCTCGAGAACTTCGGAACCGCTCTCCAGAAAGGCTCCGAGGGTGGCAACCTCCCCGCAAGCAATGCGAGCGTGAACTTTGAGCTCTACAGCGGCGACCTCCCGCAGTGCCTGATCGCGATCCGAGGCAAGTTCGAGGCCACCGAGAAGCTGAAGACGAAGATCGCTATGCCGGCGGTCGATCCAGTGACGGTGAACGGCACTGCCGTTCCGAGCATCTTGGTCCGCGACGTCAATGGCTCTAAGGTGACAGGAGTGCTACCCGACGTGTACGAGTTGGCGCACTACGTGGAGATCGCGATCAGCCCCTCACATAACCAGACGGCACTCACCTTCACACCCGCATACACTTGGATCGCTAAGTCGATGGACGGCGGGACAAGCGGCTCTCGCGGCCTCTCGATCGCGGTTAAGTTCAGCCGCCCGGGCGGCCAAGACACGGGCAGCGCCGTGCTGATCGAGGACCGCACGATCGGCAAGCAGCAGACATACCAGCCGCTGTCCGACGGGCGCTTCCCGCACGAGGCTTCGTGGTTCGCGACGATCGGCACGAACAGCGGCACTGGCGGCGCGGTCGGCCGCGCCAACACCCAGGCTGACGCGGCGCCCGCGGCTCAACCTGGCAGCGGAACCGGACAGGCGACGGGCCAGGCACCTGCGGTTGCGCCCCAGGCGCCAACGCTGGCGCCTCCAAAGCCTGCTGCGGGCGCGCCGATGCTAAACGAGCCGTTCCCGTTCACCGCCACTGTCACCGTCGTCGAGAGTCGGCCGACCAAGGAGTTCGTAGCCTTCGTGGCCGGCGTCTTCGCAGCGGCGCGCCCGGCGATCGACGCCCGGCTCAAGGAGGAAATAGATCCCGCCACGCAGCTTGCCAGCCAGAAGACCGCGCTGGACAATGAGGGCGCCTACGGCGACGCACTGGCTAAGGCCAAGGTCGCATTGCTGAATTATTGCGCGCTAGATGCGGCGAGCAAAATTTCAGACCGAATATCGCAGTCCGGAGCCACTCGCCAACTGCAAGCAGCCGCGAACAAGGCGGCGTTAACTGCCGACTACTCGCCACCGTTCACGACGCTCGCCATCGTGAGCGATGGCGTCCCGAAAACAGTGAATCCAGACACCTGCCAGTAAGAATGACCGGGGCGGCCAAGTCATTCGAAGGGCAGCCCTAGACAAATAGCAAGCCTGAAGCCCTTCCGGGAGAAGGGAAGCGATCCGACTGGGTAGCAGTTTCTGTGAACCGCAGAGGGCTTTCTCGTTTATTGGCCCTTGTCCCATGATCATCGAACGTCCGGTTCGCCTGCAACCCGACGTTCGCCGCCAGTCTCCTGAGTGGCGGCAATGTCCGCAATCTCGACCAAAATTGAATGTCTGCTCCCGAGCGCGAAAAACACTGTCGAACGGCGAAAATTTGGGGCAAGCGCCCTTCCTTGTGTTCGGATCGCCTGTCGGGCAGGGCTACTCTCATCATGATAGAGTTCCATGCCCCTGCCGCAGAGACTCCGGAGCTGGGGTTGTCACCCTTGTATCGCGCCGCTGTCCTAACCTTGCGACACCTGATTGATGTCGGTCCGATCGGACTTACGCCGAACAAGGCACTGAAGCGCTACTTTGTCACCTGGGCGGCCGGAGCTTTCTGCTGGCCCGGCTACACTGCCGATGAGCTGTACGCGATCAATAAAGTTCTGAACGAGCATGACTTTCCGCCGCTGGTTTTGCTCCATGATCTGCTACTGGCGGCAAAGCTTGCCCGCCACCGGAAGGGCTTTCTGCACATCACCAAATCAGGAAGGGACCTGCTGGACCATGGAGGAAGCCTGTGGATCACCCTATCGCAGCACCTCCTTCTTACCGCCGGACACGACGACATGCTGGAGATCGAATGGGTTTCGGTTCTGCATGCGTTGAACGTCGAGGCCCATGAAGGAGTCACTGACCGGCGCTTCGCCTCGCGGCTGATGGGGGCTGACGAACAGGATTATCATTCCAAATCGCTCATCTATGTGCATGTCCTTCGTCCGCTAAGTTGGCTGGGGCTGCTACACGAGACACGCCAAAGCCAATCGGAACGCCTCTTTAAGAAGACAGGGCTCTGGCCCTTGGCGTTGCGTTTCGAGGAGAGCGCAGCGCTGCCTCCGCCCACCAGGCATTGATCCTGACGCTCGACATCGGTGATCGACAACTGGAAGGGGATTCCACCGCGCGGATAACAATCCTGCCGCGCCGCAGCTGGCCTCCAGCGGAAGGTGCGGCAACCAGCTGGGCTGCCGTCGAACCACGTCGGACGCTAGACCTAGATCGTTGATCCCTAGGTGTGCACAATCCGGTTTTGCGACAGGTGTCGACCACGAGTTGCGCTAGCAGAGTGCCTTCATGTCGCGCCACGCCGAGCCTGGCGAGCCTGCCGGGGCGAGTCAGTTTGCTTGCCCCGGCCAGCTTGGAAGATCGGCCGTTAGCTTTGTAGCGCGTTTCAGGGCCGAGGCCGATGCCGCGAGCCGTTCAACCTTTCCCCGCCAGGCAGCGATATTCTTCTGCACGCCGCCGTGGCGGACCGGCCCAAATTTGGTGATGCGAACGGGCTTGAATCCGCAGAAGCCCAGAATCTGGCCGCGCCAGCGGCGCACGACAGCGTTGCCGTAGGCGAGCCAAAGATAGAAGGCTGGTGTATCCGTCGTAATGAGGACATCGGCCGAGCGTCCTGCCAGAAGCCGGTCCCAGAAGGGATCGTCCTTGTGATAGCGAAACGCAAAGCCGGGCAGCAGAACCCGATCGATCAAACCTTTGAGCTGCGCAGGCTCGCTGCCCCACCACATCGGAAACCCGACCACGAGATGATCGGCAGCCGCGATGGCGCCGCCGATCCGTTCCAGATCGAGCTCCCAACCCTGGACTTCTTTGTAGCCGCGCCGCAGGTTCGGCTCGAAATCGAGATCCCGCACCGCGATGCGCTCAACCTCTACCTGGTCGCCAAGCGCAGCCTGATAGGTATCGAGCAGATGGCTGACGAAGCGGCCAGAGTCAGGATGTCCGTCAAGGATGAGCACTCGCATAGCTGACTCCGTCAAAGGTCGATATCAGCCCACAAGGCAGCATGGTCGGACCCTGCATCGGCTGCCCTGCTGACTTCGGGATAGGCCTCCCAGCGCTTCGGTCGCGATCCTGGCCACATGCCGGTGCGGTACACGCCGCCTGACCGCACGCGTTCAAACAGCGAAGGCGACAGCAGTATATAGTCGATCTTATTGGCCGCGTTGCACAGACCATAGGTGCCAGGATAGCCGCCATCGTCGAACGCCGGGTGGGTGAAGATGTCCGCCAAATCTGTGTCATGGAGCAGTGGAGCGAGTGGTGCGCTCGATGGCGTGTCGTTGAAGTCGCCGATGATAGCGACGTAGCGCGCACCATTGTCGATCAGCCCTCTATAGATTTCGGCGATCCGCTCGGCTTGCGCCTTGCGTTTGGCGTCGGACGCTGCCTTGCCGCCATAGCCCTTACTCTTGAGATGGTTGACCAGCACCAGAAGTGTCTCACCGTTCGGAGTCGTTACCTCGAATTGCGGGCAATCGCGTGAAAAGACAGGTTGGCCGTTCGGCAGCTGGTCGTCGACGCGGCTGCACATTGTGCCGATCGGATAGCCCGTGCGGCTCATCAATCCGACGTCAATGCCCCGCTCGTCATTGCCGTCGATCAGCATGACATGGCGAAACGGCGTGCCGCCGAGTGCCGGCAGGATCTCCGTGTTGAACGCTGACAGCACCGGGCGGCTTTCGGCCTCGATGACACCGAGCACGTCGGCTTCCAGGTCCATCATAACCCGCGCGGTGTTCCGCATCGCATGTTCGTTGACTGGTTCGTCGCGGAGTTCCAGCGAGCCCACCCAATCGGCGCGTCCGTCCGCCTCGATCACGACGCCACCGTCCTTGGGGCGTCGCAACAAGCCGCCGCGGTTGCGTCGCAAGATAACAAACGGGCCTGTGTCGGATTTCTCAAGGCCGAGGTCACGCATCAGCTCGACCATCCGGGTTTTGTCGGCGGGAGCATAGGTGACCTGACCAAGAAGCCCGTTGAGCGTGGCGAACTTCTCCAATACCGGGCGGCCTTCTTCCCAGCTGTCGAGGTTCATTGCCTTGGCACGATCGAACAGGTTTTCGACGTTATAGACAGCAAGCTTCATGGTTTTTCTCCCTTCGCTTGAGCAATTTACTCGATTACTGTTGCGGGCGCGCGACGAACATGAGAGCCAATGTTCAATGGCCTTCGCTGGTATATGGAATATCCGCGCTGCGTCCCAGGAATAGCCAGTGCGCGCTCTTCGGCAATGCGGTTTCCCCGCCAAAAGTCAGATTGACCGAATAATAATTCGAACCATGATCAGGTGATTAAATTCCGTTTCGACGATGCCGGGGGGCAAACAACCGAGCGGTATCCGCGTCAATTTCTGCGGTGACCTGCGAAATGGGACGGAGATTATCACCCATGCAGTACCAACGTCGAATTGAATCCATGTTGGAAGAGGGCGGCCAACTGGCCGTCTTTGCACCACTTTGCAAGTCAATCATCACTAGCAGGACGCAGCTGGCGGAATTGTTCGGCTCACTTTGCTCGGACCCCGGCAGCGAGATGCTCCTTGATCTTTATTGGCGTGACAGCCAAGGCCTGAAGACCTCGCTTACCAGTTTATGGCGTGCTTCAAAGGCCTCGGAAATGACAGCCCGGCATTGTCTGGCTGTAATGGAGGCACAGGCCATTGTCGAACGTCTGCCTGACCCTCTCGACAAGCGTCGCACCTATGTGCAGCTGACCATCTCTGGTCGAGAGAAGATGGATACCTGTTTCCAAACCATCCTGGCCGGATTCGTCCAAGCCTTCCAGGATTGCACTGCCAGCTGCGCTGACACCGCTCGGCCTCAGGACTATTGTCCCTGGAGCGCTGGCGCCTTTGCAGCCTCGTCAGTGGCTGCCCGCCACCGTTCTCGTTCAGGTAAAAGACCAACGTCGAGCCAAGCAAATCGACGGGCTTGAATGGACATCCGGGCCTGCGGGTCACGATCGGCGAATGTGCCATGAACCCGATTTTCCGGGATAAGGTTGCTGGTCGTACAACGTTGAATGAACCAGATGGACGACGCTGGCGAATTGCCATTGCCTGACGAGGCTACACAATCCCGTCGATAAGCGCTCCGGTAAAAAGTCGCCGGAAGAGAAGGGGGCTTTGGTTTGAGGAAGCAAGCTCAAACCGGAGTGTCCCTCAATGGCTCTTTCACGCACCAGCGCTGACCCCCGTCTCCATGCCGCCGCTGCACGGATCGTCAAATCACTCGGCGTTGAATGGAGGCCATCGGGCGTAATGTGCCGCTGCCCAGCTCACAAGGATAACACACCAAGCCTTTCAGTCCGCGTCGGCGAGCGCAGCATTCTATTCAAATGCTTTGCGGGGTGTTCGACCATCGATGTCATGCGTGCGCTTCGAACGGACAAACTCTCTATTCCCTCCGCCGAAACACAGGCTGGGTGGGGCGATGAAGCACGCGAACGGCGGCTGAACGGGCGGATTAGCTCTCTCTGGAAAGAGGCACGTCCAGTGACGGGCACGCCTGCAGACAACTATCTGTCCACGCGCGGGTTTGCCGGGCCGCACCCGGCACTGCGCTATCATGATCGCGTTCCACTGGGCAGGGGAACCGACGTCCGTTTTCGCCCCGCACTGCTGGCGGCTGCCGAAGGTGATTTGGGTGTCATCGCGCTCGAACGGCTGTTCCTCGACCCTTGTACCGGGTTGCCAGTCAACGATCTTGCTCCGCCAAAGCGCATGCTCGGCCGACCTCACCATGGCGCCGTCCGCTTTGGTGCCGCGACCCGGGTGCTCGGGCTGGCGGAAGGGTGGGAAACGGCTTGGTCGGCCCACATTTTTCTCGGAATCCCTGTCTGGGCCGCCTTCGGATCTGAACGGTTTCCGTTGGTCGCCATACCCGAACGGATTGAGCATCTGATCCTGCTTCCAGACGATGACGCTGCGGGCCGTCGTGGAGCGCAACGTGCGGCAGCTGCTCACCAAGGACCGGGACGTCGCATTGAGACACGGTTCCCCGGATCGGGCTTCAACGATTGGAATGATCGGTATCAGTCAGAAAGGGGAGGGGGAGGTGAGAATGTGCGGAAAGCAGCCTGATGGTCAGGTGGATGCACCGCACAGGAGTAACACCGATGACATTTCCGATCATCTATGTGCCCGCGGTCAACTGCCGTGTGGCGGAAGACAATGTGCGCAAGCATTCCAACGCTGATGCGGATGCTCAGTTCGAAGCGCATCTCGGCGAAACTGGCATCGTCCTCCAGAACCTGATCGGCGTCCCGATCAAGCGCCGGAAAGACCAGTATGACATCTATGCTGGCGGCCGTCGTCTGTCCCGGACGCTCAGCAATATCGAGAAGGGCGTGTTGCCCAAGGATTTTCAGGTTCCGGTCATGGTGGTCCCGACCGCCGAAGACGCGATATCAATGAGCCTCGCTGAGAACTTCTTCCAGCTTGCGATGAACCCGGCGGACGCCTGCACGGCCTTTCGCACGATCATCGACAAGGAGAAGAAAACGACCGCCGACATTGCAAAGCGGTTCAGCCTGACGGAACGTTTCGTTGAGGGCCGTCTACGCCTCGCCAACCTGGCTACGCCGGTATTTGAGGCACTGGCGAAGGGGCAGATCACACTCGACATCGCCAAGGCCTACGCCAAGACGACCGATACCGTCCGGCAGGCATCGGTGTTCGAAAGCCTGGCCGGCACCTACTATGCGAACAATGCTGCCGAGATCGAACGCCAGGTGACAGCGGGGAGTTACACCGGCGGTCATCCGAAAGCGTTGCTGGTCGGCCGTGAGGCCTATCTCGCGGCGGGCGGCAACATCGACAGAGACCTCTATTCCGATGCCGAAAGTGAACTCTGGACCAACCGAGAACTGCTCGACCAACTCGCTGAAGAGGCTCTCACGGAAGCAGCCCAAGCCATCCGCGAGCGTGAAGGGTTCGCTGAAGTCCGTACGATCGCAGCCAACCACGTTCCATACACCGCAACCATGGGATTGCGGCGCCTCCAGGGGGTTGTTCCGCCACTCAGCGAGACCCAGGAGACTCGACGGACCGAAATCCAGGCGGAGATCGAGGAAATCGAGGAAACAGCGGCTGAAGCCGAGGAGTATAGCGACGAGCAGCTCGAAAAGATCGAAGCGCTGGAAACCGAACTCGGCTCTATCATGGACCGGCAGGAGGTGTTCGAGCCCGAGCAGAAAGCAAAGGCGCTTGCCTATATCGTGATCGGCGAGAATGGTCAGCCTGTCGTGGAAGAGACCTTGTTTCTCGCTGAGACCGACGAGGACGATCAGGATATCGATCCGGATGCCGAGGAGGATGGCGACGACGCCGGCTCGGATGCAGAAAGCACGGCGACCCCGCGCAAGTCAAAGCTCAGTCAGAAACTTCTCGATAGGCTGGCCGTGATGCGGACTGAACTTGTGGCGCTCCATGTCGCGAACGATCCCCACTTCGCGATGGATCTCGGCACCTTCGTCATGGTCGATGCCGCCCATCGTAAGTTTGGCGGAGCCTATGATCTTGCATCGGGGCTTAAGGCGCCGCTGCCTGAGCGACGGGTTGGCAATTTCGTCAGCGAGACGGCCGCTGCTGAAGCCTGGGTCAAGCTTGAAGGGGAGCTTGATCACTCTTGGCGGGACGCCGGCGATCCTGTTGCACGCTTTGATGCCTTCCGGGCGCTGGACGATGAAATGCGCGCCAACTGGTTTGCCTGGGCGATCGCGCGGACCATCGAGCCGGTCGCCGACAGCGGTTCGGGAGCGCCGTTCTTGCGGCATCTGGGGCGCAGCCTCGACATCGATGTTGCGCGTTGGTGGCGTCCCACCACTCGAAACTTCTTCGATGCCGTTACGCGCAACTGGATCCTCGATCTGTTCGAGGACATTGGCGGGGAGGATCTGAAGTCCCGCTATGGCGCAGCGAAGAAGGCGGACCTCTCAGCCTCTGCCGAGAAGCTGTTTGCCGGGCAGTCGATCATCGAAGCCGAGATCAAGGACAAGGTGCTTGCCTGGCTTCCCCAGCCCATGCGGATCGAGGAACCGCCGGTCGTGGAAGCCAGCGGTCCGAGCCGTGCGGAGCTGGCGGCCGCCATCGGCGCAACCCAGGCTGAGCCGGCCATCGAGGAACCGGTCGAGGCCGCGAATGATGCGGACGGGGACGATCTGGCTGAAGCCGCTTGATCTGATCCTTCCCTCTCACTCGGGCCGGGGCGCTTGCGTTCCGGCCCGTTCCTTTATCCCCGCTGCGTCTTCGCGTCCGTTTCTGCGGACAGATGCCGTGCGCAAATTTCCCGGAGATCATCATCATGAATATCCAGTCTGCCGCAGGCCTCGATGTCCACGCCGCCGATGCCGCTCGTAAGGCAGCGGGCCTCTACAGTGTCGCGCTGACCATCGCCGAGCATCTCGCCAGTGCCGGCACGATGTCGCGCCAACATCTCTCGCGGCTGATGCGCGAGACGTTCGGAGCCAACGACGCTTCGGGCGTCTGGTCGATGCGTGACGCCTATGACGCGCTTGAAGCCGGCCAGGTGCTGTTCCTGCGAAACCATGAGTCCTCACCGCTGACATTATCCGAGCCCGCTGCGATCCTGGAGGCGCTCATCGACATCGAACGCAGCCTGCCGACCCAGACCTATCGCTCCGAGCATCAGGTCGATTTCCAGCAGTTCAGCACGCCTATCGCGCTGGCATGGCTCACGGCCCTTTGCGCCCGGGTGAGTTCGTCCGATGTTGTGCTCGAACCTTCGGCTGGCACCGGTATGCTCACCATTCTCACGGCACGCGCAGGCGCGGTTCTACATCTCAACGAACGCGATACTCAACGTGCAGACCTGCTCGCCCATGTCACCGGCCAACCCGTCACACGCTATGATGGCGCGTCGATCGATGACTGGTTACCCGCAAGCTTTGCGCCCGACGTCGTGCTCATCAATCCGCCGTTCTCGCGCAGCGAAGGCCGTGGTCGCGATCGCCATGCCGGCGCCCGCCATCTGCGCTCGGCGCTGCTGCGACTTCGGGAAGCCGGACGCTGCATTGCGATCATGCCATCGAGTTTCACCGCTGACGGTCCGGGGAGAACCGGCTATGCAGCGGTCCGTGAGGTGGTGCGCCCGCGCGTCGAGATCGATATCCTTGGCGACGTCTATGCCAAACATGGCACCAGTGCGCGTATCCGATTGCTCATCTTCGACAAGGGCTGGACCGGCGAAACCCACTATATTCACGTCGAGACCTTGGCTGAAGCTCTGCCGCATGTCCTGGCTCTCCCTGATCGATTGGGCCCTCCAACACCGCCTACGACCTCGGCCCCCGCGCCAATCCTCAAGCCGGTCTGCACCCGCAGATCGGCTTTTTCCATGTTCGCCAGGGAGGCCGCGCCACGTCCGCTCACACCACCTTTTGTTGCGGCCGTCGAAACCACTCCAAAGCCAGTCGAATTCATCGTGCGGGAAAAACCGCTGCCGATGGGTGAGACAGCCGGAATCTTCGCACCCTGGAGACTGTCGCGCATCGAGATACCCAGTGCGGCGGAGCATCCCGATGAGCTGGTCGAAACGCTGGCAATGGCGTCGGTGTTGGCTCCGCTGCCGAGCTATCGGCCCGAATTGCCACCCGGCACCTTCAAGGCGCTATCGAGCGCGCAGCTCGAAACAATCCTGCTTGCCGGCAGTGCGTTCGAGCGTGATCTTCCCGGTCGCTATATGCCCAACGAGGCCGGCGATCAGCTGTTCGAGAACGAAGGAGGCCATGTCTATCGGCAGGGTTTCTTTGTGGGTGATGGCACGGGCGTCGGCAAAGGCCGCGAAGCGGCTGCCTGCCTTATGGATCAATGGTGCCGCGGTAACCGGCGCCATGTCTGGATTTCCCTGAGCGGGCCTCTGCTCGGCGATGCGAGGAGAGATTGGGAAGCGTTGGACGGCATGGCTGCCGACATCCAGCCGCTCGACGCGATCCCGCTTGGGAAGCCTATCACGATGTCAGCAGGCATCTTGTTCCTCACCTACAGCACATTGCGTTCCGTCCGCGATAAAGGCCTCTCGCGCCTCGATCAGATCCTTGCCTGGCTGGGCGATGATTACGAGGGGTTGATCATCTTCGATGAATCCCATGCCCTAGCCAATGCTGCGCCAGCTGCCAGCGACTTCGGCGATGCCGTGGCTTCACAGCAGGGGATCACCGGTTTGCGCCTCCAGAATGCCTTGCCACGCGCCCGTATCCTCTATGTCTCGGCGACGGGCGCGACCACCCCCGCCAATCTTGGCTATGCGATGCGGCTCGGACTCTGGGGGGCTGGCACCGCATTTACCTCCCGCGCCAGCTTCACCGCTGCGATGGAAAAGGGCGGCATTGCCGCGATGGAGGTCGTGTCCCGCGACCTGAAAGCCACCGGCCTCTATACCGCCCGCTCGCTCTCCTATGCCGGCATCGAATATGAGCCACTCGAGCACAAGCTCACCCCGGCTCAGATAGCGATCTACGATGCCTATGCCGACGCCTGGCAGGTCGTGCATGCCGGGCTCGATACCGTGCTCAAGGCGACGAATGTCATCGATCAGGTTGGAGGCGACACGCTCAACGCGCAGGCCAAGGGCGCGGCGCTCTCCAGATTCGAAAGTTCACGGCAACGCTTCTTTTCGGCCCTTCTGGTGGCAATGAAGATGCCAACGCTCCTGAAGGCGATCGAGGCTGAACTTGCTCAGGGCCATGTCGCGGTCGTGCAACTGGTCTCGACTTCCGAGGCGACCCTCGAACGGCGGCTGGCGACGCTCTCGCCCGATGAGCGTGCCAATTTGGATATCGATTTGTCTCCTCGCGACATACTGGTCCGGTATTTGACCGACGCGTTCCCAACACGCCAAATGGAAGTCTACAAGGACAATAGCGGCGAGGTTCGCTCACGTCCGGCCAGCGATGAAGAAGGCAATCCCGTCCTCAGCCAGGAAGCGGTCCGTGCTCGCGACGGACTAATCGAGAAGCTTTGCGCGATGCCGCCTGTCGCGACCGCACTCGACGAACTGATCCGCCACTTCGGCACAGATCGGGTTGCCGAGGTCACCGGCCGTTCACGCCGCATCGTGACTGATGGGGCCGGGCGGCAGAAGATCGAACGCTTGAGTCCGCTTGCCCGCATCGCAGACACGCAGGCATTCCAGAATGGCGACAAGGACATCCTGGCCTTTTCGGCAGCCGGCGGGACAGGCCGTTCGTATCATTCGGATCGCAATTCCAGGAGCGCGCACCGCAGGCGCGTGCATTTTGGTCTTGAATTTGGTTGGCGCGCGCCAGCGGCGGTCCAGGGCCTTGGCCGCACCCATCGCACCAACCAGATGACCCCACCGATCTTCAGGCCCGTCACGACGGACTGCAAGGGTGAGCGGCGGTTCATCAGCACCATCGCTCGTCGGCTTGACGCTCTTGGAGCTTTGACGCGTGGGCAACGGCAGGCGGGCAGTCAGAACCTGTTCGATCCAGCCGACAATCTCGAGAGCGATTACGCCAAGGATGCTCTGCATCAATGGTATCATTTGCTGCACGCCGGAAAACTCACAAGCACGACGCTCGAGGCATTCGAAACGATGACCGCGCTTAAGCTGACTCAAGGGGAATCCGGCGAGCTGTTGGAAAAGTTGCCACCGATCCAGCGCTGGCTCAACCGGCTGCTAGCTCTTCGGATCTCTACACAAAACGCGATCTTCGAGGAATTCTTCGCGTTGATCCAGGCGCGCATCGATGCGGCGCGCGAAGCGGGTACGCTTGATCTCGGCGTTGAGACCATCCTCGCGCGCAAGGTCGAGTTGCTCTCAGACATCGTGATCCACAATGACGAGGTCTCCGGCGCAGAAACCCGCCTTCAGAAACTCCAGCTTCACCTCAAGCGCAACGTGACCGGGTTTGAGCGACTGATGAGTGTGTGGGGTGGCACCGACGACATCGCATACCTCCGCAACAATCGCTCAGGCCGGGTCGCCTTGCGCGTACCTTCCTGGTCGACGATGGATGAGGACGGCCAGCCCATCGCGATGTGCCAGCTGGTGCGGCCTACAGGACAGGATAGAACGCGTTTCGAAAGCCTGGCCCGCAGCTTCTGGCAACGCATCGATAAAGGCGAATTCGAACGTCTTTGGCGGGAGGAAGCCGATCAGGCCCGCGAACAAGTCGATATTGAAATCGTCCATATCGCCACCGGTCTGCTATTGCCGGTCTGGAACAAACTGCCGGAAGATGACGTGCGTGTCTGGCGGATCGTTGACGAGGCCAGTGGCCAGTCGCGGCTCGGTCGCATCATCTCCGCCGAAATGCTCTCGGAAACCGCTGCCAGCTTCAATGTCACCGACGCAGTCAAGCTCTCACCGGCTGAAATCATCGCGGCCGCGAGCGGGATCGATGGTGCGCAGATCGACGGCTTGCCCGGCACGCGACTGATCAGGGTGCGCGTCAATGGCCAGCAGAGGTTCGAGATCCGGGACTATCCCTATGATCGGCTCGATTGGCTGAAGTCACTGGGCGCTTTCACGGAAATAATCAGTTTCCGCACTCGCGTTTTCCTGCCGCCTGAAGATGCTGAACGGATTTTGGCCGAACTAGGATAGGAGGCACCTCCTAACGACAACGACTTATTGCGGCACGCCAGCCCGAACGAGCGATCTTGGGATGGCGTGCCGTCAGAAGACGCCTCGATGTCTCAGCTTTGCCATAACGGCTTCAGTCTTGTCCTCGACGACATAATCGAACAACAGTAGTGAAATTGTGTCGCCAATCATCAGCTCGCTATCGAGCGCTGCGGAAAAGCGGATTCTGGCCCGTTCCAGAAGATCAAGGGTAGCAGACGATATCGCAAAAGCGACCTCGTGACCGCCGGTCGGGGGGATCGTTGCGAGATGTTCGCGGAGCACCGAAATGCCGTGGTCGAGTGTGTCGTCAGCTCGCCCAGCGCGGTAGGCGATGACGTCTGATAACGATCTGTCATGTCCGGTCCGGCTTGAGTGGATCCGCTTGCACAGATTGATAAGCCTGGAGAAATACTCCGAGCAATCCAGGCGGTACAGACGGGCATCCGCGATCATAGAACCCTCGCTTTTCGAACATCGCATCGCGCCAATGGAGCGATGCCAAGTTGCGAATTGCAAAGGTTATTCAGCTTTATACAAAATGCAACTTCAAAGGCCGCCCCTCATGCGGGTTCGGGGGACTCAGCTGTCTTCTTACGGGGGCGCCGGGTCGCCGGTACTTTGGCCGGTTTTACGGGCGTTTCCGGTTCGACCGACTTGGAACTGCGTTTCCGGCCAAGGCCGATTGCCTTCGCTAGCGTACGGCGCTGTTCGGCATAGTTAGGCGCGACCATAGGATAATCGTTGGGAAGGCCCCACTTGTCCCGATATTGATCCGGCGTCATCTGATAGTGCGTCATCAGATGACGTTTGAGCATCTTGAGTTTTTTTCCGTCCTCCAGACAAACGATATAGTCGGGCTTCACGGAGGCGCGGATCGACACAGCCGGTTCGGGTTTGGTCTGACTCTCGTCCTTTTTCTGGCCAAGCCCACTCAACGCACCGTGAACATTCTGTATTAGCGCCGGCAGATCGCCCACCGCCACACTGTTATTGGCGACATGCGCCCCAACGATGTCCGCAGTCAGCGTGATGAGCGTTTCGGACATATCGGCGCTGTCGGTCATACGATCTTTCTTCCCACTTTTGTTTGGAACTTCGGTCTGATGTTCACTGAGCCTCTGGGCAAGCAGCCACGATAGCAAGCGCTATAGGGCCCGGCCACAACATTACGCCCGCTATCGTGACGATTCTGTCAATGCTCTCCGCGACTGCGTCCGCTTTTGCTTACCGATGGCAGGAAAGGGAAGGGGGAAAGGGATGGTGCTGGGCAGTGTGAATGCGCGCTGCACCCGGCTTCCATCCAAATATCTCCTGGAGAAACTTCCATGGCAACGCTTGTTCCCAGTCCCACGCGCGCTGTTTCAGGTGCCTATGGCGTCGATATCTCGCGCGGCACATCCAACACGCGCGTTTCCTCCGAATGGTTTGCGCGCCCCGACGACGAACGTTTCCTGTCGCTCGGTGACCTCTACGAAAGCGTTCATGCTCGAGCTGAGCGTGCCCACACCCGAATTATCGAGAGCCGTGCGATCAAGGTCGAGGCTCGTCGCGATGCACCCGAACGCCTGGCTCTGGTCTTGCCCGACAACGATATGCCGGTCGCGCCGACCAATTGGTCTTTCGGGCAAATGTGCAGCCTTGTCGGCGCTCCGGCGTCCTACCTGCGTGATCTGCCCGGAGCGCTCGCCGCCATCAACCTCCAATTTGGCCTACAGAATCATCGTGGCGAACAGGTCAAACTTCTCCAGACCGACAACGGTCGCCCGGAACTCCGCGCCGTAACTGGCCCTGAGTACGGTAGGATCTGGGACCATGAGTTAGTATCCGCCGTCATGCGCTTCGCCGGCAATGGGACGGGTGACACGCGTTGGAAGGTGCCGGGCCTGCTCGACTGGCGCACAATGCACTACAATCCTTTTGTCGACGTCTCAAAAGACACGACGACACTCTTTGCGTCCGACCGTGACGTATTCCTCTTTTTGGTCGACGACACTCACCCGATCGAGGCTGGCAAACTGCCCAATGGCGAACCGGATTTGTTCTTTCGCGGTTTTTACGCCTGGAATTCCGAAGTTGGTGCAAAAACTCTTGGAATTGCGACATTTTACCTGCGGGCGGTGTGTGCAAATCGGATTTTGTGGGGCGTCGAAAACTTCCAGGAGATCAAGATCCGGCACAGCAAGTTCGCCGCCGGGCGCTTTGCCCAACAGGCTGAACCTGCGCTTGAGCACTTCGCCAACGCCTCGCCGCGCTGCTTCGTGGACGGCATCCAGACGGCGCGAACGCGGATCGTGGCCCGCAAGGATGAAGACCGGGAGGAATTTCTGCGCAAGCGGGGATTCTCCAAATCGGAAACCACGAAGGTAATCGAGATGGTTCTCGCAGAAGAAGGCCATCCGCCGGAGAGCGTGTTCGATTTCGTGAACGGCATCACGGCCCTTGCGCGCACCAAAACACATCAAGATGCGCGTCTCGATCTTGAAGGCAAGGCACGCGGGCTTCTCGTACGAGTCAACTGAGGCTGAGTCGCCGGGGTCTTACTGGCCCCGGCGATCAACCACGCCGCCTATCACGCTCATTCTCGTGTGCGTTTGTGCGGGCCCAATTCCCTTGATCAGAAGGAGCACTGTCTCATGAGCACTGACGTTTACATTCCGCTTCGCACTTTCGTCGTGACCGTCGAATTCTTCAGTGGCGGAGACCGTTATGCCAGCGAAATCTATAGGATCAATGCCTTGAATTGGCACCGTGCTGAGCAAGCGGCGATCGCCCTGTCCGACGACAGCACTTATTATCGTCCTGAGATTCCGGCTCTCAGCCGCGCCGCCGTTGCCCGGGCGGTGCCGGTGTAAACCGACGCCAACGACATACGCGACTGATAAGATCCCACTGGAAGCAAGCCCAGAGCAAGGCACGGCTTCCCTCAGCGTACACCTTATCCGCCTCTGACCCGGTCGCAACACGAGCAGACGCCGTCATCGTGGCGCTGCCGACGCATTCCCATGAACTCAACCACAAGGAATGAGACTATGCACGCTTCTCCAGCCAGCCGAGACGCGCTCATCGAGCACGGCTTTCAAATCCTCACGCGTCTCCCGGACACCGTCATATCCCTCACCGAGGAGGAGTATGATGCTTCGGCTATCCTGGCATTCGATCCCGAGGCTGCGCTACCCACCGCGATGTTCGCACATCCTATCGAACCGCATGACCTCACTCTTCGGGTAGCTGGAAGCCAGTTCGACGTAGGAACACGGGAACGTCTTGCACAAGCATCGGCATTGGAAGCCGATACGCTGGACCGCTCGACATGTCTGGCCCTCTTTCTCGCTCAACGCGCTAATAAAGGATGGGATATTGACCCTCGCTGACTGCTGGCGCTGGCTTTACACGCGGAGAACCGTAGTAGCTGAACATATGCCTATCGAACCCGTAGGCCCAGCGCGCCGTGAAGCGCTGATGGCATCGGAGGGATGCATAATTCTAGGACGCAAGACGGGTAGCAACTCCCATCAAGGCTTTGCCGAGAACAACTTCTCGGTGGGCGACATGGAATGGCATGCCGAGTACGCAAACTTCTTTCTATCTCGGGATAGCTGGTCGTCCTCCGGCAAGAAGCAAATGATCAGGGGCGAGGTGGAGGCTGAGGTCTGCGTCGAGAGTGAACGCCGCCGCCTGCCTGATTGGGAGATAGAAATCTGGGATGTTTGAACCGCCCCGGGATTGCCGGAGGCCTATTGGATTAAATTATGCAGCCATGGGGGTGTCGTCCAGCATGGCGTAGTAGCGCTCCTCGGCTTCGGCGGGTGGGATATTGCCGATGGGCGCGAGGAGCCGGCGATTGTTGAACCAGTCCACCCATTCGAGCGTGGCGTATTCAACGGTTTCAAAGGATCGCCACGGTCCGCGCCGGTGGATCACCTCGGCCTTGTAAAGGCCGTTGATAGTTTCGGCCAACGCATTGTCGTAGCTGTCGCCAACACTGCCCACCGATGGCTCGATCCCGGCCTCGGCCAGGCGCTCGGTATACTTGATCGAGACATACTGGCTGCCGCGGTCGCTATGATGGATCAGGCCACCGCGATGGACTGGGCGTCGATCATGGATCGCCTGTTCCAGGGCATCCAGCACGAAGCTGGCATGCGCCGTCCTGCTCACCCGCCAGCCCACGATATAGCGGGCGTAAACGTCGATCACGAAGGCCACGTAGACGAACCCTGACCAAGTCGCGACATAGGTGAAGTCTGACACCCACAGCATGTTCGGCGCCGGCGCATGGAACTGCCGGTTTACCTGGTCGAGCGGACACGGCGCAGCCTTGTCGCTCATCGTCGTCTTCACCGGCTTGCCGCGGACCACGCCCTGCAGGCCAAGATCACGCATCAGCCGTTCCACTGTGCATCGTGCGATGTCGAAGCCTTCGCGCCGCATCTGCCGCCACACTTTGCGTACGCCGTAGACTCTGAAGTTGGCGTCGAACACGCGCCGAACCTCGGGCTTCAAGGCCTCATCCCGCTGGGCACGCGGTGACAGGCGCGAGGGATCACGACGCTGCGCCACGCGCTCATGGTAGGTGGATGGGGCGATCGGCAGGACACGGCAGATCGGCTCGACCCCATAATCATCCCGATGCTCATCAATGAAGTTGATCATCGCTTGAACGGGCGGTCGAGCTCCGCCTGGGCAAAATATGCAGAAGCCTTGCGCAGGATCTCGTTGGCCTGGCGCAGCTCGCGGTTCTCGCGCTCCAGCGCCTTGAGGCGCTCCGCCAGCTCGCTAGGAACGCCGGCGCGCTTGCCGCTGTTCACCTCGGCCTTCTTTACCCACTCCAGCAGCGTGTGCCCCGAACAGCCGATCTTCTCGGCAATCGATGTGATCGCCGCCCAGCGCGACGGATGGTCACCTTCGTGGTCCAACACCATGCGGACTGCCCGCTCACGAACCTCCGGTGCAAACTTGTTCGTCGTCTTGCTCATCGTAGACCCTTCCTCTCAGGAGTTAGGGCCTCCGGCAATCCCGGGGCGGTTCAGTTCACGATGAGCACCTGCCGGTCGTGATTGATTGGGAAGGCTGGATCGACGCATGGGCCTACGACCCGAACAACAAAATGTCTGGCGTCACGAGCATGTTTAAGGCGTGCAACCTCCGCTTCACCATGCGGAGAGGCCGATGAGCTTTGAGCCGACTTTCTCCTCCGCGCCCGATCGACGATCAACCAGATTGGTCGACGCCGAAAGCTCGATTGAGGACATAGGGTTGCGCGTTATCAGGCCCGGACGATCCGAATTCGGCCCAACGAGAGGAGGAGAGAAGGGACGGGGGAGAGTGCTGCCATTTTGGAGCAGTCAGGAGTTCTCCCATGAAAATCGAACTACGCAGGATCAGCTATAACGCCGCTTTGTCACAGGAAACTGCGGCCTATACCGCCGAAATCTGGATTGATGGCAAATTGGCCTTTCACGCCCGCAACCAGGGGACGGGTGGGGCTGATTTCTATCACCGTGTTGGACGGTGGACAGAAGCTGAGGTCGATGGCTGGCTCAAGGCGAACCGCCCGCTGCGCTCCCTGGGAGATATAGCCTGCGATCACGATCTCGAGATTGAGGTGAGTGACCTGCTTGCGCGAGAACTCGAGCGACGGCGGCTCGTGCGCTTGCTCCGCACAAACCTGATCACGATTGAGCAAAACAGCATCCTCAAATATCCGCTACGCAAGCGCCCCCTCGAGACCATCGCCCGTGCGGTGCGCGCTACCAATCCCGACGCAGTTATAGTCAACGGCGCGAGCGACGAGGTGTTTGCAAGGGCGCTCGACATGCTGCTTGCCGCACCTTGACGGCCCTTCAGCTTAACGCCGCCGTATAATTCCGGTTACGGGAGTATTTTGACTATTCCGGCGATGAGCGAAGCAGATCCTCAAGCGGCCGCGAGAGCCTTCATTCAACCAGAAAACGAGGGCGCGCCGCGGTCGGGGACGGGCGACCGAGCGCCCCATGGCTGCTGTCATTGGTTTCCGTTGCGCGTGGTCGGGCGCATCGGAGCGCTGGCCGATATTGCCGGCCGATTACCGACCTCTTTCTAATCTGGAGTAAATTGTATGATGATTCCTGACCTCAGCACCGCCGAACCGAAGGAACTCGCACCAGTCCTGCTTGCCGCCATCCAACGTCTTGGTCAGCTTGGCCGCACGGCCGCGGTCGAGGTCGCTGCACTCGTCGATGATCAGGATGCGGACTTCGAGGAAGCTGCCTCCTGGATTGCCGATATAGCGGCAGGAGAACTGCGCGACTGATCTGCTTCCCATCCTATCGATCATCCGCACGGAGCCCGGCCATCGCGCCGGGTTTCGTGCTTTTGAAAAGATCATCCATGCACTCCGCACTCCAAGTCCACCCCGAACCCGCGTCGCTCCCGCAGGGCAGCGGAAAGGACGAAGCATGACCAAAACCGATAGACAGAAAGTCAACGAAACGCCTGGCGCCGCCGATCAACGCCACTTCGTTCACGTCTACGCCGTGATCCGCATCAAAGTGGAAGTCGATGCTGACGACCATCGATCGGCGATGGAGGCGGCCGACAAACTGCTGTTCACACATGGCCTTCCCCTTCGGCTGACAGCGACATCGCCGACCATATTGGACGCCGACTATGCCGACGAGATCACAGGCTATCTGGTCGATGAAGCTGGAGACACCGATTTCGTCCGCTCCCGTAGCTACGGGCCCGACCACGAACCTGAAGGCGCCAGGTCATGAAGCCGCACCGCATTTCCGTCTACGGGTCGCTCCTCAGTTCAACCTTGCTGTGCTGACCAGTGAGTGCCGTCCTACCGAAATCCTCATGCCGCCTTTGCCACTTTCCCCCTTCCAAAGTGTCTACCTAACGAGGGTGGGGCTAGCAGCAGGAGGCTAACTCGCCAAATGGGGCATGGCCCAGTCAGGGGAATGGATGATCGCCAGACGAAATGTCCGGAGTGGAGCGCAACTGACCGTTTTACTCGTTCTCATGGTGTTATTGCTGCCGTTTGGCACATCTCTGGCGTATGCGCAGCAAGGCGCTGTCGGGGCGGATGACTCCCCACCGAAATATCAGATACTTACGAATGGTAGTGTCGATCCGAAGACCGGAGAATTCGTCCTCGATACGGTCGACCTTTCGGTTGGCAGCGGATCCTTCCCATCCCGCATCGATCTCGTGCGCCGAACTTCGACCTTCCGTGGGGAGGCGTATCTCATCGAAGGTCGAGTGATTTGCACTACCTGCTCGCCCTATAACAACACGAAGCTAGCTGATAATTTTCACCCAAGTTGGTGGGCGGGTGTCGACGTCGTTTTATTCGGACAGACCCACAGCTTCGTTCAGAACGCCGGCGGAAGTTACGACAATCTCAAAAGAGATGGAGCGGTTCTTACGCGCAACACCGCAGACAACCGACTACAGCTCGTAACTAGCGGAGGTGTGCGAGCGACCTTTGATTTTGCTCTAACCCATGCATGCGGCTATATTTATGGCAGCACACCCAGCCTCATCTGGGCCCAAGGTACATGCGTCCGGCTCCGCGTTGTTGAATTTCCTAACGGTGAGAGTCTTTCATATGAATATGTAACGCGATCCACCGGAAGCAACGTTATTTGGCCTCTCGCCTACATCTCCAAAGTGGTGAATAACCGAGGCTATGGCGTCGAGTTCGAATATGGCAACACGGACGCTACGAGACGCTCAGTTGTCCGAGCTACTGCAATCCGGACGAGTTGCGTAAACTCAGCTGCAGTCAATTGCTCAACGGGAAATCTTGCCAGCGTCACCTACGGCCTTCGATGCACGCTCCCGACGCTTTTTCGCTATGCATGCGTTGTGAATCGGCTCACCGACGCCGAGGGAAACGCGACTGAGTATATCCACTCGCAAACCCTGCTCCTCGAAAGAGTCCGATATCCCGCGAACCCCGGTGTGGATGCGTTTCGGAACAGTTATGATTCCACCGGTCGTGTAGTCGCGCAAATTGACGCTGCAGCGCAACAAACGACATACGCCTATGCGCCAACGTTAACGACGATCACCGACCCGTTGTCTAACGTTGCCCGTTACGGATTTAGTGAAGGAAAACCACTACCGGACTTTATAGAGAAAGTCGGTGACAGTGGCTCCACCACCCGTACCTCTTTCACATACGATAGCTACTATCGCACCGTCGATATCAAGTTGCCGACAGGCTCGAGCATTGCGATCGAATTAGACGACCGCAACAACTCAACCACGGTGCGTCGCAAAGCAGCGCCCGGTTCAGGACTGGCGGATCTGGTTTCAACCGCGAGCTTTCCACCATGCGACGCGTCAAACTACCGGATATGCAACCAGCCAACGCACACAGTTGACCCACGAGGTCAACGAACGGACTATGCCTATGACGTCACCCATGGCGGCGTGACCGCTATCGTTGTACCTCCGGATCAGGAGGGCCTCCGCGCAGTCACCCGCATTAGCTATGGAAGCTTCGCACCTGCGGCCGGAACCGTGCCGACCCCCATACCTGGCAGCGATCCCCTCGCTCAGGTTCCGGTGGCGCTTGCCCTCACCGTCGATCAGTGTCTCTCCTCGCAGCCAAACGCGACCACCAGCTTCGTGTGCCCTGCAGCGAACACCGTGAGGACGGCGCTCTCCTACACACCTTCAACTTCGACCTCGCCGTCGAGCTTTGAACTCGAGAGCGTTTCGCTCGACTCTCTCGGTACGAATGCCACCACACGACTTTTCTACGATAAGATCGGTAATCTGATAGGCGAAGATGGACCACGGCAAGACAATGACCTCACATCCTACAGCTACGATCGCAAGCGGCAGACGACCGAGATCACTGCGCCGACGGTCGCAGGCGGTAGCCCTGTCATTCGCCACAAGTATGACGCCGATGGTCGACCTTATCAGACACAACAGAAGCTAGGAGCGGGTTGGGTTACCAGCTCTGTAAGTTACGATGCACGCGGATTTCCCACCGCGGCCGTTGCATCCGATGGGTCTGCAATCTCGTTCGTATATGACGCACTAGGCCGGCCATCCCAAACTACCGAGGTGGTTGGTGGTGCCGAACGTCGATCGCGCAACATCTACGATGCATTCAGCAATTTGACAGCGGTCCGCGAAGGTGTCGGAAGTCCGCTTGAGCAGGCGACAGTCACCTACACCTATTCGCCAGCCGGGCTCATGCTCACACAAGCCGACGCATCCGGCCACCTGACAACCTTCTGCTATGATGGCTTCAGTCGACTCATTGAGCGACGTTATCCAAGTCCCTCTACTGGTCAGGCCCCGGATTGCACGTCGATTGGCGTCGGCGGAACATTGCCAGCAGGCGTTACGCGCGAGCGCTATGTCTACGCGGCCAATGGTGACCTGGCTTCCGTCGTTATGCGTGACGGCCAGTCCATCGCTTACCGCTATGACGGACTTGGTCGGATCATCAGCAAAGACGTCCCTGACGCAAATCGCGACTTGACCTATCACTATGATTTGCTTGGACGCCGCACCGCTTCCAGCTTGCCGGGGCCAAACGCCGCTTTGTCCGTCTCGTGGACCTACGACAGGATGAATCGTGTGGTGACGGCTAACGGCCCCTTCAACCGCGAAGTTCGATACACTTATGACCCCAGCCTCGCGAATATGACGATGCGATGGCCAGACGCATATTCCACCAGCTATGCTTCCGATGTGCTCGGCCGAACAACCGGAATCTCTGCCGGGCCAGCCGTCGCCTCGTTCAGCTATGACGAATTGTCCCGTCGCACTGCAACCACCCTCGGAAACGGGACGCAGACCCGTTACGGCTATAATGCGCAAACCCGCCTATCGAGCCTCACCCATGACCTCGCGGGGACCGCTCGCGACGTTACTCTTTCATTTGGCTATAATGAAGCAGGTGAGATCGTCTCGCGGCGGCGTGATAATGACGCCTATGCTTATCGCGATGCGATGAACGTTTCACGGGAGTACCGCGCAGCGTCGGGCGGGCCGCTCGGCGGCAACGGGCTCAACCAATATGGCCAGATCACGCAGCCTCAACCTGCGTCGAATGCCCTCTCCTATGATGCGGCAGGCAATTTGACAGCCAACACGTCCTCAATCGGCGCCGAAACCTTCCACTACGATAGCGAGGGGCGCCTGACTTACGCGAACGGCACTAGTCTTGCGTATGACGCCATAGGACGCCTTGCGACGATCGGACGTGGATCGACCGTGTCCCAGCTTCTCTACGACGGCCAGGATCTGATTGGTGAGTATGATGCGGGAACGGGGGAACTCCTTCGCCGGATCGTCACTGGCCCGGGCATCGACGAACCGGTCATGGTCTATGATCGTGGACGCCAGCACTGGCTTTACGGTGACGAACGCGGTTCCATCATCGCCGAGGCGGGGGACAATGGCGTCGTCAGCCGGATTAATTCCTACGATAGTTGGGGGGTGCCGGCATTGACGAACGGTGGGCGCTTTGGCTTCGCGGGCATGATGTGGATGCCTGAGGCTGAACTCTATCATGTTCGAGCCCGCAGCTACTCGCCGGAGCTAGGTCGCTTCCTTCAGCCCGACCCGATCGGGGAAGAGGGCGGCATGAACCTCTATGCCTATGGCCTCAATGATCCGGTCAACATGGTCGATCCTTTAGGCCTTTGGGGCGGATGGGACGATCTGGCATTCATAGGTGGTGGGGCACTTTTGAATGTTGGCCTCACGGTCACCACCGACCTGATAGTCAAGGGTGAAACATCGTGGAGTCGGGTTGCTGGGGCTGCGGTGACAGGTGGGCTGGCAGGCGCTGCGATCTTGTACCTACCGGCTACTGGCACTGCACTTTTGGCAGGTGGCGTTGCCACAGGGTTCGGGAGCGCGGTCGAACAAACAATTGATACCGGCAGAGTTGATCCTAGTAAGCTAGCATTGGATGCGACAATAGGAGGCCTCACCGCACGGTTTATCCCTCCCGGAGTTGTGTCCAGTCAAGGACTTCGGGTGTCGTACCTTTCGATCTCCGCCGGTCGTAATAGCTGGCTGGCGATCGGGAGGAGTTTCATCACCAAATTCCACAATGGCTCGATATCGCGTGTCAGTGCAAAGACGGCATTCAAGGGGGCTGTCGGCCGCTATGTGCATGATCTGCCGGGGAGCGCTGCAGGCACCGCGGTCAGCGCCATACCAGACATTGCCAACCAGATCGCACCGAGCCTGCCCAATCCGATTGCGGTCGCCCGCGCCATCGGTGCAGCGGCGCTGCGGGCCCAAATTCAGGCGGCGCAACAGCATATAAATCAGTTTCTCCGGCCGCGTGTTAACATCGAAGTCTATATATGGGGGCCCGTCACTCCATGAATGACCACCATCGCCCGGAAGCTGAACTGCGCGTCACGTTCCAGCCTTATGTCGCCTTTTCCATTATGGCTGGCGGCATAACCTTTGTGGGGTTGGCAACGATGCCCCCGATACAATTGATAGGAATAGATGGTGATCCAAGTTGGTCGTACTACATATTTGGATTTGGGCTGTTTAGCTGGGTATATTTGATGTTTTCAATATATTGGCATCAGCATATAATTGACGGTGCTAATCTGATCTTCAAACGCGGAATGAAATATGGCTTTATTCCGATCAAAAAGATCATCCCTATATTCAGTATAACCAGGCTCAAGCAAGAGCGCGACTTCTACGGCCGAGAATTTGAGGGTCTTTCCATCTACTATCGGATCAGAGAAACGGAGGAGAAGATTTCTATCGTTCTCGAAGCGCACCGCCCAGCCGACCTGAGACATTTCCTGACTGTGCTTCAGCGGAAGCGCCCGGACCTCGACATCCCCTTGTTGGATGGAAGCCGCACTCGGGGAAAAACCGTGAGGCATAAAATGAAAAAAGATAGTGATGCGGGAAATCGGCGCGATGTTCGATCAACGGCATTAATATCACTTCCACATTTGAGGAGTGTATCGGGATGAGAAAATTTTCTCTCTTAGTATTTTTGTCGCTTCTTCTGACATCATCCAATGCCTTTGCCGCAATATTTTCTTGCACCGCGAGCGTTTCCAGCCTCTCGATTACGACTGATGGGCTTGTCCAGGTAATATTTCGGCCTAGTGGTCAAGCGGGCGCGGTAAGCTATAATTATTGTTATATAAACGGGGACATGCCCATTGCTGGTTCAGGAGGTAATCCGATAAGGCCAGAGACATGTAAGTCATATTATGGGCTATTCTTGACAGCTTTCAGTACGGGAGCAAGCGTCAGGCTGTTCTTCAATCAATATGGCACGACCACCGATTGCTCTACGCTTCCGCCTGGCTCCAGCACACCTGTCCCTTTCCCATACGCCGCCTTCATCGAATGAGAGACGTTAAATGCATGGGAGAAATAAGGTGATACCGATTCAGATATATCGCTTTTTGGGCCGAGGCAAAATTGTCGCTAAAATCTTGGCACTATGCCTCCTTGCTCTGCCAAAGATCGCCGAGGCCAGCGAAGCCCAGTTGGGTTATGTGAGAGTAATTTCAGCTGGACCAAACGGGATCGTATTTTTCACCACCGATGGGCCGAGAACGGCTCGGCCGACATGCGCGACTCTTCAGAGATGGGTCATCGACGTTTCGTCACCGGGTGGACAGGCGCTGATGTCCCAGCTCCTGACCGCTTACACCTCACAGATCAAAATCAGGATTGATGGCAAGGGGGTCTGTGACGTCTGGGCCGATACCGAAAGCATCAAGTGGCTAACAATGGAACAATGAGCATGATCAAGAGAGCAGCTAAACACCGGGTTCTCAGCTACCTCCTCTTCGCAGCAGCGGGAATGGTATTAATCAGCTCTTCTCCGCCCGCTCTTGCCCAGGAGGATACAACATTTCAGTACGACCAGTTAGGTAGACTAATTGAGGTCAAGGTAACTGGTGGGCCAGCAAATGGAAATCAGACCAAGCTCGCCTACGATTCAACGGGAAACCGGCAGCGCTATTCGGTCACAGGCGGGAGAAATCGCCCACCGATCAAACCCGTTCTCGTTTTGCCCTTGAACGGCTACACGGTTATTCCGGTGACACCGCGATGAGACATCCTGGTGCTCGAGCGCGACTGGCGAGCGGGGAGCGTGCGCAATTTTCTCGACCCTTCAAGGCCGAACTGTCAGGACGGATAACCCTCATCCTTGCGTCGCTTGTGCTTGGTTCGAACTTCGTGCCGAAGCAGGCCCACGCTCAGGGAATACAAACAATTGAAGAGGTCCCGGTGAACTGGCGTATGCAAATCTATGCCGGTATTGGATTTGTATTCTGGAATACGCCAGCCAGTTGCAATGGCCGCTTGGAGGCCACGCATCTGAGCCAACCGGAGCAGGATAAGCTATGGTCGCTGGTACTGACCGGGAAGCTCTCAAATCATCGGGTCGGTATCGAATATGAAGTGCAAGGGGCGAACTGCCTAGTCAAGAGCTTCTATATGCAGCAGCCGTAACGGGCGCTCTCGACGAGCGTCATTCGGGACTTGGGTGAAAATGCCTTTTTGGAAAGGGAAGAGGGAGCGGGGAAGCGCTTCATTTGGTGGAGCGGTCAGGAGCTTCCCATGTCCCTTCCAAATTCCGCTTCACAACTCATCACCAGGCAGGATCTTCCCGTTGCTTTCGACGCCGTCATCCTCTCCGCGGTAGAACAAAAGGCTTGGTTTGCCTTCAGCCTGTCAGGTGGGAAGGACTCGACACTCTCCGCATGGGCCGCGATGTCCTTGCTCGACCGGCTCGGTCACCCCCGCGATCGTCGTATTGCCATCCACGCCGACCTCGGTCGCGCTGAGTGGCGTTCAACCCCGGCTATGGTCGAAGAGATCGCAGCCCGGCTAGACGTGCCCCTCGCGGTCGTTCGCCGACCAGCCGGCGATATGGTGGCGCGCTGGGAGCAGCGCTTCGAAAGCGGCAAAGCACGCTACGAAGCGCTCGAAACCTATAATCTCATCGGTCCCTGGTCGAGCGCAAGTCTCCGTTTTTGCCAGAGTGAAATGAAGGCAACCCAGATCGGCCCGGAACTCGTCAGACGGTTTAGAGGCGAGACCATCGTTTCCGTCATCGGACTACGCCGCGAAGAAAGTGTCACGCGGCGATTTACGCCGGTCTCGCGAGAGGATCACCGCTTTGCCAAGCCCGGTAACCGGGCCGGCACGCACATGATCAGTTGGCATCCACTGGTCCACTGGACTGCCGCCCAGGTTTTTGCAGCCCATGTTGCGCACAATCTTCCGCTCCATGAAGCCTATGCCCACTATGGTGCTGGCCGACTGTCCTGTGCCTTCTGCGTTCTGGCGTCGCTCTCCGACATAGCCGCGTCAACCTGCGCACCCGGCAATCTGGACCTTTATCGTCATCTTGTCGCGATTGAGGCGGATTCTACATTTTCTTTCCAGCCGGGGCGCTGGCTCGCCGATGTGGCACCGCAGCTCCTGCAACCGTCACTGCTACGCTCGATCCACCAATCCAAAGTCGATGCCGGTGAGCGCCGACGCCTTGAGAGTAGCATGCCGCCTCACCTGCGGTTCGTAAAAGGATGGCCGCCGTGTGTTCCCACATCTGACGAAGCCGCACAGATCGCAACGGTAAGGTCGACGATCCTGCGCCGGCATGGCTTGCAAAACCTCTATCCGACCGGGGCGGACGTGCGCGCCCGCTTCGGAACTATAGCGCGACGATCTGGGTGAGAGGTCAGCGACTATCAGGATGAGAACAGATTGTCGCGGCGGGTTCATGGTGCCG
>NZ_JBANFL010000024.1:0-60152 GCF_037154135.1 Sphingobium aquiterrae | reverse complement strand
CCGATCAGAGCTTTGAAGCCATGATCTATCTCACCGCTGCCGTCATCAATTCCCGATGAATCCCCACAAACCTTAGGGCGCGACGGGCGCGGCTTTCCCGGTTGCCGGGCGCCGTGCCGACAGGCCGCGCTTCAACCCTTCGGTGATCGGCATCTCGATCCAGCGATAGATGATCAGCGCGACGAGGATCGATGCCGCCACCCCGGCGATCACGAACAGCATGTCGCGCCCCGGCACATCGGCCAGCCCCAGCCGGCGCCAGACCTGCCCCAGCGCCGACAGCGTCATCCAGTGCGACAGGTAGAGCGAATAGGAGGCGTCGCCCAGCAGCTTCAGCCCGCCCACGCCCCAGCGCGTTTCCCGGAACGGCAGGTGCAGCACGCCTGCAAAGATCATCAGGCACGGCAGGCCAAGGCTGAACGGGCGCGGGATGAAGGGCACATAGGTCACGCAGGCAACCGCCAGCGCGCCCAGCAGGATCAGCGCCCAGCACAGGCCCGGCCCCATCTTCCACCCATGCAGGAACAGCCGGCACGCGACCATGCCATAGACGAATTCCAGGATGATGCCGTCGGTATAGAAGACCGCCGGCCCCCGCACGGCGACCGCCAGCGGCACCGCCGCGACCAGCAGGATCGCGCCGCCCACCATCGGCAGCAGCCGGTCGATCCGTCCCCGCGCCAGCCACAGGCCAGCCGCGAAGACCAGATAGAAAAACATCTCGTAATTGAGGCTCCACCCCGGAATGACCAGCGGCCGCCATTCATGGCTGACCGGATGCGCCGCCGCGATCATCAGGAAGGAGGCGACGACATGGCCGATCTCGAACCGGCTGGATTGCAGCACCTGCGGCAGGAACAGCGCAAGACCCGCGACCAGCACCGTCAGCAGCCAGTACAGCGGCAGGATGCGGATGGCGCGGTTCATCAGGAAAGCGCCCGGTCCGCGCCCCGGCGAGCGCGCCGCCGAATAGAGCATGATGAAGCCGCTGATGACGAAGAAGATGTCGACGCCGGAGGACAACGGCATGAAATCGCTGCCGGCATAGCCCATGCGCATCAGTTGCGGGAAACAATGGTACAGCACGATCATCAGCGCCGCGATGCCGCGCAGGCACTGGATCGACGTCAGGTCATGGGTCCGCGCATGATCCGCCGTTTCCTTCATCGCCCCTGCTCCCTGTCGCCCGTTCCCCTGCCGCCAATTTCCCTGCCATCAGTGAACAGCGCGCTGCCATAGGGGCCCTTGCGCCGCCGGCCCGTCACCGCGTCGACAAAGGCCCGCGCGATCACGGCCCGCGCCCGCCTGTCCCCCCGCCGGCCATGGTCGAACCCGGTTTTGGCGAGGCGCGCCGCCATCACGGGCAGCGATCCGCGATGATAGCGCGCATAGAAGCGCAGGCTGTTCACGGTCAGATAATAGAGGCTGGTGTCGCTGGGCCGCGTCACATTGCTACTGCCGATCGACCCGCCTTCCTTGTGATAGACGCGCGCGGCAAGGCATGTCGTCTGCCGCACGCCGGGGGGCAGGCGGCGAGCCCAGTCCGGCTCCTCGAAATAGAGGAAATAATCCTCCGACATGCCGCCGATCGCTTCATAGACGGTCCGCCGCACGAACATGGAGGCGCCCATCACATAGCTCAGCTGCGCCTCCACCGCCGCCTCTTGCGGCAGCGAATCGGCAGGCAGGCCGAAGCCGATATGATCGGCGCGCGCCCACCGCACATCCATGATGCCGCCCAGCCCCTGCACCATGTCGGGCCGGTCATAATAAAGCAGGGTCGCGCCGATGATCCCGGCATCGGGCCGCGCGGCGGCCTTGTCCAGCAGCCGGTCGAGGCTATCCGGGGCGACCACGGTATCATTGTTGAGCAGCCAGAAAGAGCGGCAGCCCGGATCGCGCGCCGCATGGGCAAGACCCAGATTGTTCGCAGCCGCAAAGCCCAGATTGGCGTTGGCGGCGATGACCGTGATGCGCGCATCCCCCGGCGCCATGCTCTCCGCCTCGGCCCTGTCGATGACACGGACGGTCGGGCAGTGCCGCCGCTCAATAGGCAGCAGCGGCCAGGGCGGCCCCTCCGGCACGTCCATGGGCGCCGGCATGGCCGCCCATGCCGCGATCGCGGCGATGGACCCGTCGGTCGATCCATTGTCCACGATCACCACACCGAAATCGCCATTGTCGAGGCGCATCAACGATTCGAGGCACTCGATCATGTGATCGCGCCCGTTCCAGTTGACGAGGATGATCTGCGTCGTCGCCATCTATGCCGTCACGATATCCAGGCAGGCGCGCCCGATCCTGTCCCATGACAGCAATGCGGCCAGCCGCGCGCGGGAGCGGAAAGCCATGCCGCGACAGCTTTCGACCGGCAACGCATGAAAGCGGCGCACCGCGTCGGCGATTCCTTCCGCCGTCACCGGCTGCGCAATCGTCACCGGCTCCAGACCGCCCTCGATCAGCTCGGATATGCCGCCCGCGCTGGTCGTGATCAGCAGGCGCTCGGCAAAGGCGGACAGGATGGCCACGCCCGAGGCCGAGCGGAATTCCTCATAGGGCAACAGCACCGCATCGCTTTGCGCCAGCAGGGCATGCAGCCGCTCTTCCGGCACGAAGCCGATGTCCATCGTGATGACATCCTCCAGCCCGCTGGCCGCCGCCGCGCATTCCTCCCAATAGGCGCTATCCTCAAGATGCGGCGCGCCGGCGATGGTCAGCCTGAGACCGGGCGCCATGTCGGGCACCTGGCCGCGCAGCAGCCGCATCGCCTCTATCGCTTCCCTGATCCGCTTGTTGCGGCGCAGGCTGCCGAACAGAAGCAGCCGGCGATCCCCCGGCGCGGGCACAGGATCGCCGGAGTCATAGGCGCCATGCGGCAACACCCAGACGCGGGCGCTGCGCCCCCAGTCGGCCGCCAGTTCCTCCCGCGCGGCCTGCGTCAACACGACGACCCGGTCCGGCAGGCGGTAGGACAGGCCCTGCAGCCAGCGTTCCAGCCGCTGGAACCGGCGGGGAAAGCGCCAGGCATGGGGCGTCACATCATGCACGATATGGGTGATCCGCCCGCCGATCGCCTTGATCCAGAGGAACTGCGCGACCTGGATCGGAATCCAGTCGTAGAAGGTGACGATATAGTCCCGCGCATGCCGGCGCGCACGCAGCAGCTTGGGAAATGTCACGGCGATCCGGCTTGCCGTGCGCAGCCCGCGCGCCACGATGGTGCCCGCCCCCGCGCCGCCGCCGCCCGCCGGCAGGATATCGCGGGTGACGGACGGGTGGCCGGGCTCCCGCTCACGCGGATCGAAATGCGGTGCGATCAGCCGCACCTGCGCGCCCGCGCCGGCCAGCCCGTCCACCAGCGCGCTGACATAGCGCATCGCCCCGCTGCGGGAGACGGAAGAATAGACGTTGAGCTTCACCCCCGCCGAATCGGTCATCCAGATGCGGTCCTTGCCCATGCTGCGCTATCGGCGATAGCAGTGGCATGGCCGGCCCATCCGGGCAAAGCCGCATGTGCCGCATCGGACACATAATGCGCCCGGCGGTTGAACAGGCCGGTGAGGCCGGGCGTCATCGGCGGCGGCGTCACCATCCCCAGCCGTCCGCCCAGCATCTCCGCGATCTTGAGCGGATAGGCGGCGTAGCGCTCCGTCCGCAGCCGCGCGGGCGAGATGCGGCGGGGCGGCAGGCCCAGCGCGCGGGCGAAATCGGTCAGATAGCCGTTCCAGCTCGGCGGCTCCGGCGCGACGAGATTATAGACGCCACCCTGCCCCTCGCCCAGGCAATGGATCGCGAAAGCGGCGACATCGTCCACATGCACGAGGTTGCAGATACCCTGCCCGCACGCGCCCAGATCGCCCAGCCGCCCCGCCATCAGCAAACGCGCGATTCGTGCCGTCCAGAGCACCGAGCCGGGGCCATGGACAAGACCGGGCCGCAAGATCGTGATCCGGCCATAGGGCGAAGCGCGCAGGATCGCCTCTGCCTCCACCTTCGCCGCGCCATAGCCATCTACGCCCACGCCCTGCGGCGCATCCTCGCGAATCTCGCCTTCCCGGTCGCCATAGACGGCAACGCTGCTGAAATGGACCAGCCCGGCCAGTTCCAGCCGTTCCGCCGCCGCTATCGCCGTGCGCGCGGACGCCACGATCGCCCGGTTGCTGCCCATGACGCAGTTGACAATATGGGTCGTGCCCCGCGCCGCCGCTTCCACCGCGCCGCTGTTACAGGCATCGACCACGCGCGCCTCGACGCCAGCCGGGGCAGCGCCCGCGCGGCGCACGCCGGCGATGACGGACTGCGGGCCATGCCGCGCCACCATCTGCGCAACGATGCGGCGCCCGACAAAGCCGCTGGCGCCCAGAACCAGAATCCGCATCAGCGCCCAGCGCCGTCCGCGCCGGGCTCAGGCTCAGGCTCAGGCTCAGGCTCAGGCTCAGGCTCAGGCTCAGGCGCACGCACAGGCACGAAGCGGATGCCGCAGCGGCGATCATAGATGTCGAACAGCGCATCCTGAAAGGCCTCCAGCGAGAAACGCCGCGCGAACAGCGCGCTGCCTTCCGAAGACAGCGCCAGACGCAGGGCGGGATCGCCGATCAGCCGCGCCAGACCGGCGGCCAAGCCCGCCCGGTCGCCCGGATCGCAGAACAGCGCGTTCGTCCCGTCGGCCAGCACTTCGGCGATCGAGCCGACCGGCGTGCATAATACCGGAACCCCCGCACCCAGCGCCTCCAGGATCACCAGCGGCAAGCCCTCTTCATAGGATGGCAGCGCAAGGATATCGGCCCGCTCCAGCAGGTCCAGCGCACCCTCGCGATCCACCCAACCGAGGAAATCCGCGCGGTCGGCAATGCCCTCGCGCGCGGCCAGGGCCCGATAATGGTCAAGGTCGCCACCGCCGGCAAAGGCCACCCGCCAGTCCCCGGCCGCCGCCGGCACCCTGGCCAGCGCGGCGATCAGGTCCGACACGCCCTTGCGCTCGATCAGGTTGCCCAGGAACAGGATATCCACCGGCCCGCCGGACGATCCGCCGGAAGATCCGCGCGCGACCGCACGCCCGGCGCGATTGGCGACGCCATTGTGCAGGATGTCGATCCTGGCCGGGTCGACATGCAGTTCGTCCACGATCCAGCGGCGGAACCGCTCGCCCAGCACCACCACGACCGTCGCGGCCCGGAAAGGCCGGCGCAAGGCCCAGCGGACGAACCGGCTGGACCGCGCATACCATGGCGCCATGCTCACGGCATGGAGGTGCAGCACCGTGGGCACACCCGCAAGCCGCGCGGCCAGCACGATCAGCCCCTTGCGCCCGGCACTGCCGAAATCGCCCATATGCACATGCACCAGCGCGGCGCGGCCGGTCAGCGCGCTTTTCCAGATGCGCAGGATGCACAGCGCGAGCAGCCACAGGGAATAGACAGCGCCCCTCCCGTCGCGCGTGATGAGCGGCACGAAGGCGTAGCGGCCCGCCCCATCGGCGCCCGCGCGCAGGATATAATCCTTCACCTGCCCCATGCCGCCGCCGGCCTGCCCATCCGGCGCGACAATGAAGATGGCCTTGGTCTTTACCGCTGTGATGGATCGGGCACCTTGTTCATGGGATCGCACGCCATCGTCGGGCGTTGCAGCCTTTGTCGAAAAACTTTCCGGCGCGGTCAACGTCAGTGCGCCAGAATGGGCTTCACCGTCTCTATGGTGCATCTCATCCACCCTGTTCCGACTGTCTGGCCCATCGCGACAAATGCCTGTTATCCGCGAAGAAGAAAAGCATGTTAACCTTGTCGACCCTGCCCTTATGGGGCCGTTGCAGGATTGCACAGACTGTTTCTTGCCCCGGCGAAGCGAGGTTGCGAATTTTTATATTTCCACTGGCGTTCATTGCTGCAACATGCCCGCCGCCGCGCGTTTTTTTAGCGTAACATTGTCGAGGACCGTTATTTCGCGCACATCTTCAGCTTCACCGGGGCGCCTATGTCGATAAAGAAATCGCTCGCGTGGATGGGGCTGGCGCAGCTCTTGTCCTTTGCGCTGCAATTTGCCTCGACCATCGTCGTCGCCCGTTACCTGTCGGCCCATGAATCGGGCATCTATGCCGCCGCGCTGGCGCTGGTCGGCATCCTCGCGCTCATCCAGACCATGGGCCTGCCCGCCCTGATCGTGCGCGAGGAGACATTGACGGACGAGGTCAAGGCATCGGCCTTCACCGTCAACGCGCTGGTCTCCATGCTGCTCAGCGTGGCGATCGTCGCGCTCAGCTTCGGCGGGGAAGCGATGCTGGGCGATGTCGGCGTGCGCTATGCCCTGCTCGGTCTGGCGCCCACGCCGCTGTTCGCCATCTTCTCCTTCCTGCCCGCCGCGATGCTGGAGCGGGATGGCGATTTCAAGGGCATCGCGCTGGTCGGCACCGCCGGGTCGATCGCCGGAACCTCGGTCGTCATCGCATCCGCCGTCGCGGGCATGAGCTATATGAGCATCGTGTTCGGCCAGTGGGCCAATGTCGCGACCGTCACCATCGGCATGAACATCGCGGGGCGCCATCATGTCGCGCTCCAGCCCAGCCTGCGCGCCTGGCGCAGGGTCGCCGATTTCGCGCTGCAGATGCTGGCCGTCACCGGCGTCAACAATCTGTCGACACGGCTGTCGGACGTGCTGCTCGGCTATTTCACCGGGTTGAGCGCGCTGGGCCTGTTCAATCGCGCCAGCGCCATCAACGGCCTTTTGTGGAACAATATCCACCTGTTCATCGGCCGGGTGATGCTGGTCGACTATGCCGCGCTGGTGCGCGACGGCCAGTCGCTGCGGGATCGGTACATCCGCACGGTGGAAATGATCACGGCGCTGCTGTGGCCGCTGTTCATGGGCCTGACGATCCTGGCGGGGCCGATCGTCGTGACGCTGCTGGGCGAACGCTGGCTGCTGGCGGCGACGCCGCTGGCGCTGCTGTCCTTCTCATCGGTGATCCTGGCGTCCATCACCATGACCTGGGAGCTGTTCGCAGCCACAGACCGCATGCGCGCGCAGACCCGGATCGAGATCGTCCGCAGCATCGTCGCGCTGGCCGCCTTCACCGCCGGCTGCCTGATCAGCCTGAACGCGGCGGCCGCCGCGCGGATATTGGACGCGGTCTTCGCCGTCATCCTCTATCGCAAGCATATCAACGACATGACCGACACGCGCACCCGCGACTTTGCCGGGGCCTATCTGCGCGCGCTGGGGGTGACGGCGCTGGCCTGCGGCCCGGCGGCGGCGGTCATGCTCGCTTATGGATGGGCGGCGCGGACGCCTGTTGCCGCGCTGGCGCCCGCCGTCCTGCTCGGCATCATACTGTGGGCCGCCGGACTTTATGCACTCCGCCATCCGCTGTGGCAGGAGGTCAGCGGCGTGATCGCCCACCGCCTGGCGTCCCGCAGGATCGGGCGCCCGGCGGGTTAGTTCGTTCGGTCCGGCAATCAGGAACCCTGGACAGCCGCCGCCGCATCCTGCGGATGGCGACGGAACATCAGATATCGGGTCAGCACCAGGGGCTCGATCAGATAGCGGTAGCCAAGCCGCCGGGGCGATACCAGCAGGCGATAAATCCATTCCAGGCCATATTGCCCCATCCAGCGCGGCGCCATCTTCTGGGTGCCCACCTGAAAATCCAGATAGGCGCCGGTGGGCAGGAACACCGGCACATCGACCATCTGCTGGATGGCGTGAATCCATTCTTCCTGGCGGGGCATGCCCATGCCCACGATCACCAGATCGGGCGACCATGCCTTCAACCAGTCGATGATCTCCGCCTGGGTCGATCCGGGCGACAGGTCCGCCATGTCGAAAAAACCGTTGCGCCCTTCCAGCTGGAGCCCCGGGAACCGGCCGTGCAGCAGGTCCATGCCCGCCGCCAGCGTCGCCGGATCGGCGCCGACATAGCCGATCTTCCACCCCTTGCGGACGGCCAGCGCGAACATGTCGTCGTAAAAGTCCAGCGACGTCGTGCGCATCCCGCGCGAAACCTTGTGCCCCATCATATTGGCCAGGAAGACCAGCGGCATGCTGTCGATCATCACCAGCGTATCGGACTGGTTGAACAGCCGCGCCATCACCGGACTGTCGAACATCACGGCCATGCCATGAACATTCAGATTGGCCATGATCAAACGATGATGCGCGGTTATCGCCCTGTCGATATGATCGAGCACATCGCTGACCGTCATCGGATGCAGCCGAAATCCCAGCAGCCGAATGTCATGAGGATTTTCATCGGAACGGGACAAGACAGCGCGCACTACACAGTTCGATTCGGTTGACGTGACGGATTTGTATAGCGCACGAACCGTTAATTACATTGTTCCATGCCAAAACATATAGTCCAATGCGACGCTGTGCTTATCGCGCCACATTATATCCGCCAATAAGGGCTATTGGTCGCGGGCAAGCGCATCGGCCAGGCGCAGCGCCAGCGCGACGACGGTGAAGGTCGGGTTCGCCTGCCCCGATGTCGGCAGCACCCCGCAGCTCGCCAGGAACAGATTGGGGCTGTCGAAGCAGCGCAGGTCGCCATCCACGATACCCCGGTGCCGGCTGGTCCCCATACGGGTGACGCCGATCTGGTGCGTGCCGTGCGATGCCTGGGAAAGCACCATCGCCGCCCGCTCGTCCCGCGCGCAGCGATGCTCCAGATGCCCCACATCATGCCGGGTGAGCCATGCTTCCAGCAGGTCGTGCGTCTTCACCACCGATTCGGCATCCTGGGTGGAGAAACGCAGGTCGATCGTCAGCGACGGCAGGCCCAGCCGGTCCGTCTCGCCCGAAAGCCACACCCGGCTGTCGCGCCGGGGCACCTGTTCGCCATGATAGGACAGGCCGAAGCGGTTGCGATCGTTAAGGATGAAGAAGCCCGGCAGGCGATAGCGCCGGTCATGGCGGCGACGCAGGAAGGACACGGCAAAGGCCATGGCCGAAGGCAGGCCGCGCGCGACATTCAGGATGTGCGTGCCCAGATTGCCCGGCCGGTTGCCCACATGCCGCCGCCGGATCGCCTCCGCCACGATCATCCGCCCCAGCGGCGGGATGCTGAGCGCCAGATAGGCGGCCGACAGGATCGCGCTGCCATGCCGGGGGTCGGCGACAGGCGGCACCACCGGCCAGAAGGCACTGTTGAGCAGGCCGTTTTCCAGCTGCGCCGCCATCGTCGGCACGATGCGCCGCCGCACATAGGAACCATGGCGGTCGACAAAGAAGTCGAAGGCACGGGCGATGCCCGCATCCCTGAACACGATGTCGGCGATCTCGCCCATCAGATGGCCCATATAATAGCGGCCCAGCGGTCCATCCCCGCCACCGAAGCGCTGCGGCGCCTGGCGCTGCGTCGCCAGCAGCAACCGCGCCGTCTCGATGCCGCCCGCGGCGATCACCAGCCGCCGGATCGGCACCTTCACCCGCTCGCCGCTCAGGGAATGCGCGACGTCGATCGCGGTGACGGCGCCCGATTCGGCAAAATCCATGCCGACCACCGTGCTCAGCGTGTGGACATGCAGCCGGGGGTCGCTCGCGATCGCATGCTTGAAGATCGTCTGGGACGCCTGGACATTCACCCAGCGCTCCAGCGCATCGGTGGCAAACGGGCCGCCCTCCTCGTCGAACAGCGGCGCATCGGCCTTGTACACCGGCGCACCGGAACAGGTCGCGGCGACCGCGCGCGCCATATAGGGCGCGATCGCGTCATAACCGATGGGCCAGCCGGCATCGACATAGGGACGATCCACGAAATCGACGGGATCATAGGGAAGGCAGCGCCCGCCCCACAGGTTCGACGAACCGCCCAGCTGCCGCGCGACGGCGACGATCATCTCGTCATGCCGGGTCGGGTCGACCAGTTCGGCGGCGGACAGGGCCTGCACCGGCTCGTTGAAGCTGGTGCCGCCCGATTCCAGCAACAGCGTGTCGATGCCCTGCCGCGCCAGATCGGTCGCCAGGGCAAGGCCCACAGGCCCGCTGCCAACCACGCAGATGGGATAAGCGGCTTCCGCAAGGCCCTGCGGACCCTGTTTCAGCATGGCGGCCCTGAAATGCTGGAAAGGGCTTCCCCCGCATGCGACGCCATCGCCCGGCCCACCCGTGGACGCCCGATCTCCGGACAGCTCATCCCCGGACGGTCCATCCTGAGACGGCCCACCCTCGGACGGATTGCGAGGGTTGCCCCCTCGCAAAAGCGCGGCGATCGGAAAAGGGTCACTATCGGGACGGCTGCTTTCTTGTTTTGCACAGATGCCCTGTCGGTGGAACGCAAGCCCTCTTGCTGTCCGGTTTCTGGCTTACGCACCGGAAGAGCGCAAGTCCATAGAGGCGCTGCATCGGCACGGCGCCGCCGGCCGTCGTCCCCATTCAGGATCGAACGGATGAATTCGACGCCGATCCATTTTGTCATTGCTCCATGAGGATGGCGCAAGCTAGGCACATCCGGCAGCAATCGCATGTCCATTCCAACCGAATCACATGACGACCAAGAGGTTTATTCAAACGCCGGCGAGTTGAGGCACATCATCCATGGCGCTGTCACGGGCGGTTCGCGCCTATTATCTTAGGTTCCTCGCCAAGCCGATGATCCTGCTGCTCTACGCGTCGATGATCCTGCATTCCGCGGGCATTTTCGAGGTGTTCTGGCCCGGCGCGGCCTTTTTCGGCCTGCTGGGCATGAGCATCGCGATCACGGCGGGCCTGTTCCTGTGTGTCGTCAACCGCACGCCGGTGACGGCATTGTGGGCATTGATGATCATCGGCTTCTTCGCGCTGCAGAACTTCGTGTTCTCGGTGCATAGCGGCGCGCGGATGAACCTCAACGCCCTGATCGGCTATCTGCCGCTGGTCAGCTTCGTCCTGATTCGCCAGCGTGTCGTGTCGATCCATTTCCTCATGCGGTCGCTGGCCTTCTTCACCGTGCTGTATCTGGCGACCTATGTCTTCCTGTACGACTATCTGGTGCATCTGACGCCGGCGGAAAACCCCGCCTTGCTGGTAGGCGACGATATCCGGGGCGCGCGCCTGCGACTCGTGCTGGAACTCGCCTCGTTCATCGTCTTCTATGCCACGCTCGCGCGCCGGATGAACATCCTCTATCGGCTGCTCGCGCTGGGGCTGGGCATCGCGGCGCTCTGGCTCAGCGGATCGCGCACATTCCAGGCGCTTTTCGTCCTCGTCTATCTGCTCGCCATGTTCAAATTGCTGGGGGTGGGCGCGCGCACATTCCTCTTCATGCTTTTCTGCGGCGTCGGCGCGACCATCCTGTCGGGGATGTTCATTGCGTGGAACCCGATGGCGCTCTTCTCGGGCGACAATTCCGGCCTCGCCCGCGCCACCGAATATGGCTATGCCATTCAGGCGCTGCAGCGGCACTGGTTCACGGGCGTCGGCCTGTGGAACGACTTCGGCACCTTCCAGGAATATCTGCGCACGCCGAAATACAACCCGCTCTTTCCGTCGGACCTGGGCATCCTTGGCCCCTATATCGTGCTCGGCCTGCCGGGGCTTCTCATCTATATCCTCGCGACCTGGTTCTGCATCGTTCCGCGCCTCAGGCATCTTTCGACGCCGGGGCTGCGCGCGCTGCGGCTGAACTGCGTGCTGTGCGGCACCTATGGCATCATCAGCCCCGCCATCTTCCTTGAAAGCCAGACCTTTTTCCTGGCGATGCTCATCGGCCTGGCCCTGCGGACCAGGGCGCCGATCAGGGGCCTGGGGAGAAGATTATATTTGATGTGATTATGGACCAAGCAATCCTTGGCGGCCTTTCGCATATTGGTTAAACGCGGAACGGACCAGGGTGCTGCGATGCAGCATCGGGGGCGACCATTCATGTGCGACACCATGCGGCCCCTGGCCTCATGTGCGGCATTCCGTGCAATCCACGCGGCATATCGACGTCACAATTTTGATGCGACAGCGAAAAAAAGGTTAAAGCGATACACCTTGCACTGCAACTGTGCGATAAGGCCGCCGACAAGATGCGCGGTAAGTGCTGAGACTAAATCAAAGGGGTATGATGTGATTTCCAGAATTGTTCTTTCCCTTTTCATGGTTTTTCTCGCTACCGCATGTGCCGCCGGCGGTGGCGGCGAAGTCATCTCCACCGGGGAGCGCTACGCCGCACCGATGGCCAATGAGGAATATCGGCTGGACACCGGCGACAAGATTCGCCTCAACGTGTTCAACGAGCCGACCCTGTCCGGCGAATTCGCCGTAGGGTCCGAAGGCACTGTCTCCCTGCCGCTGGTGGGTGAGGTGGTCGCCAAGGACAAGACACCGCAGAAACTGGCAGCCGAAGTCCAGACGAAACTGGCCGACGGCTATCTTCGGGAGCCCAAGGTGGGCATCGAAGTCGCGACATACCGCCCCTTCTTCATCCTTGGCGAAGTGAGCGCGCCCGGCCAGTATCCCTATGCCAACGGCCTGACGGTGATGAACGCCATCGCCACGGCCCAGGGTTTTACACCAAGAGCAGATAAGAAGGTCGCATATATCCGGCGCGCCGGCGCCACCCGTGAGGAACCGCTGAAGCTGACACCGTCACTTCGGGTCTTTCCGGGCGACACCATTCGACTTGGGGAGCGATACTTCTGATGAGCCATATGACCACCGCCAATCACAGCCGCTGGGGTTTCCAGCGGCAAACCATCATGCGCAAGGCCAGCTTTGCCCTTGCCTTCACCCTGCTGGTTCCCGGCGCCTTCCTGGCGGCACAGGACAGCACCGGCACGCCGGGCGCCACCGCGCCGGTGGACAATACGGCGCTGATCGCCGCGCTGGTGTCCACGCTGCGGTCGGAACTGTCCCGGTTCACGCCGGAATCCACCGTGGAGGACGTCGAGGCATCGATCATCTTCGTGCTGAACCAGCAGGAATATGACGACGCCGTGGTCAATGCCGCGTTCGACCAGGTCGTCGCAACGCCGGGCACGCCGGACAATGTGAAGCAGGCGATCGAGAATATCCGCCGCAGGCTGGGCCGGCTTGCCCGTGGTACGGGCGCCCTTGGCGGCGGTGACGGCTCTTTTTCAGGCGTCGGCTTTTCCGGTCCTGTGATCGGGGTAGGCGGCGGCGGCTCGAATTACAGCCAATGAGCCGGCATGCGCCGCGCAACGTCCGCCCTGTTGAAAACGAGACGGGCAGCCTCGCCCAAACCCGGAGTTCACATCGCATGAAAAAGCGGAACCTCTCATTCCTGCTGGGTTCCCTGGCGTGCTGCTATGCATCCAGCGCCCATGCCCAGTCCGAAACCCTGCTGGTCCAGCCCTCGCTGCCGGACGATTTCGATCGCGGCCGCAACATCAGCGTGCAGCAGCGCGCGCGCCCCGATTATGATCCCATCGGGATTCGATCGGGCGCGTTCAACATCTTCCCGCAGGTGGAAACCTCGCTCGCCTATTCGGACAACGTCTATTATTCCGACAACAACACGGTCAGCGACGGTTCGATCACGGTCGCGCCCAGCGTGCAGGTGGTGTCGGACTGGTCGCGGCATCAGCTGCGGCTGCGCGGCAATGCCCGGCTGACGCGCTATTTCGACGAGACGCTCCGCAACCAGAACCCCTGGAACCTGGGCGCCCTGGGGCGCGTAGACGTGGGGGATACGCTGCGCTTCATCCCCGAAGTGCAGCTGGCGCGCGAATTCGAGAACCCCTTTTCGGGCGAAACGACCGCCGACCAGTCGGCGCTGTCCAACTATCTGCGTGCTTATGGTTCACTTCGGACCGAATATAGTTCCGGCCAGACCAAGCTGACGCTGTCGGTGGACGACACCAATTATGATTTCAGCACTATCGAACTGCGCTCCGGCACGATCCGCGACCAGTCCGACCGCGATCGCAACATCTTCCGCGTGACCGGCCAGGCGCAATATGCGTTCACACCCAGCATGGCCGCCTTTGCCCAGCTGGGCTATCGCAAGACCGACTATCCGCACCTGCTGCTCAACGGCGATGCCAATCGCGATTCGGACAGCTGGGTCATCATCGGCGGCGTCAATTTCGACCTTTCGGCACTGATGCGCGGCACGATCGGCGTCGGCTATATCCGTCGCAGCTATGACAGTCCGCTGTACAGGAATGTCGACGGCTTCTCGGCCGAAGCCAAGGTCGAATATTTCCCGACGGAATTGACGACCGTCACCCTGGCTGCGCGGCGCACGATCGAGGATTCGTTCATCACCACGACCAGCGGCTATTTCGACAACCGCGCCTCGCTCCGCATCGATCATGAATTGCTGAGGAACCTCATCCTCTCCGCCATGGGCGAATATGCGAAGCAGGATTATATCGGCTCGAAGCAGAAGGTGGACGTCTATCGCATCACCGGCTCGGGCACATATCTGGCGTCCAACTGGATGAGCTTCTCGCTCAACCTCGCCTATACCGGTCGCTCGGCGAACGACATTGCCCTGGGGCAGGATTTCAATGAGTTCCGCGGTCAGGTTGGAGTAACCTTTAAGCGGTAAGCTCCCGTCGGTTATTTTTTACCCTTTCCATCTCTCTCTCATCAACGGAACATGGTCCCTTATGGAAGTATCTCGCGAGGCTGAAGGATATGAAGGCCGGCTGGCCGACCTGGTTATCATGGTTCGCGACACGGTACGTCGTAGATGGAAGACCATGGCAGCGATCACCCTGGCCATTTTCGTGGCCGGGGTGGCGCTGGTGATGATGATGACGCCTCAGTTCGAAGCGACGGCGCGGGTCCAGATCGATCCCTCGCGCAATCCGCTGGCCAAGACGGCGGACTCCACCGCCACGCTGACCCCCGAGGCGATCGAAACCGAAGTCAGCGTGATCAGTTCGCTCGACCTTGCGCAGAAGGTCGTGAAGAAGCTGAACCTTGCCAGCGACCCGGAATTTTCCAAGCTGGTGAACGAGCAGTCCGGCGTCGCGATGAGCGAGACGGAGCGCGATGCCGCCATTGCCGGCGCGCTGCTGAACAAGCTTTCGGTCAGCCGCGACAAGCTGACCTACATCATCCAGATCCGCTTCCGCTCGCGCGATCCGATCAAGGCGGCGCGCGTCGCCAATGCCTTTGCCGAGGGCTATCTGGAAACCAAGATCGATTCGAAGGCCGGCACCGCCCGCAATCAGGTGGAATGGTTCCGCAGCCGGCTGGACAAGCTGGGCAGCGAAGTCCGTGAGGCCGATGCCAAGGTCGCGCAATATCGCGCGTCCGCCGGCATCGTGTCGGGCGGCCCGGGCCAGGTTGGCGCCGGCACCATCGCCGACGAACGCGTCGGCCCGCTTTCCGGCCAGATCGCCACCGCCGAATCCGAAGCGGCGGCAGCTCAGTCCCAACTCGCTGCGGCGCAGTCGCAGGCGGCCAGAGGCGGCCTCGATTCCGTGTCTATGGTCCGCAGTTCGCCGGTTGTTGCGGAACTGCGGCGCCAGCGCGCGCAACTGCTGCGCGATATCGGTGAAGTGCAGGCGCGTTATGGCGACAAGCATCCCGAGAGCCTGCGTATACGCGGTCAGCTCGAAACCGTGGATGCGCAGATCAAGGACGAAGGCAATCGCGTCCTCGGCTCGCTGCAGGCGGACGCCGCGGCCAAGGAGGCCCAGGTTTCCAGCCTGCGTCGCTCGATGGGCGGCCTGGAAGTGGAACGTGCGCAGAACACCCGTGCCGCCGTGCTGGCCGACAGCCTGGAGCGCGAATCGACCGCCAAGCGGGCTGAATATGACCGCCTGTCGCAGATGCTGCTGGAAAGCACGCAGGCCGCGCAGAACTCGATCGCCCAGGCGGAAATCGTCGGTCGCGCCGAAGTGCCCACGGCCCCTGCCTCGCCCAACAAGCCCCTGCTGTTCGCACTCTCGCTGATCGTCGGCCTCGCGGCCGGCGGCGGCACCATCGCCGTGCAGGAAATGATGGTCACCGGGCTGCGCTCGGCGAGCGACATCGAGACCCAGCTTGGCATCCCCCTCCTCGCCGCCGTTCCCAAGGTCGGCAAGGATGTCGCCCCGGCCGATCTGGTCGTGGAGAAGCCCACCTCGCTATTCTCCGAATCGCTGCGGATCGCCAGGGCGTCCATCCTCGGCGTGCGAAGCGACAAGCCCTCTCAGGTCATCGCCATCACCTCGGCGCTGCCCAGCGAAGGCAAGACGACCACCGCCCTCGCCTTTGCGCGGACGCTGGCCATCGGCAACGCAAAGACGCTGCTGCTGGAATGCGACGTTCGCCGCGCGGTGATGCGCGGCATGACCGGCAACGACAATGAGGGCGCCTCCGGCATCGTGGAGGTGCTGCATGGCGACGCCACGCTGGAACAGGCGATCCGCCCGAGCAGCAGCGTCGCCAATCTGGACCAGCTGTTCGTCACGACGCCCTATTTCAGCTCGGAAGATCTGTTCGGCGGCGACAAGATGCGCGAATTGCTGAAGCGTCTGGCAACCCGCTACGACAAGATCGTGCTCGATCTTCCGCCGCTGATCGGCCTTGCCGACGGTCGTTTCCTCGCCGTGCTGGCCGATGCGACGGTGATGGTGGTCAAGTGGGACGAAACGCCGACCAACGCGGTCGTCTCCGCAATCAACTGGCTGCGTTCGGACGGGGCCAACCCCATCGGCGCGATGTTCACCATGGCGGACACCCAGGCCGAGGCCATTGGCGGTCTTTACTATTCGAAGAAATATTCAAGCTACTATCAGGATCGCTGACAGCGCCGCCGCCCGCGCATCCCGCGGGCGGCGGTTCGTTTCCGGCATGGTTCGTTCTGGCGCGGCTGATTCCAGCGTGGTTCATTCCGGCAGGGGCCGGCAAGGATGAAGCGCGCGTTTGAAAGGGGGGATATATGTCAATGTTGCCCCCATTGCCCGCCGCGTTCCGCATCTCGGCCCTCATGGAGCGCTGATCGTGCCCGCTTCCATACAACATCGCGAGACAGGCTCAGCCGAAGCATCCCGCCGAACGGCTTCGATCATCGCCGCCGGCGTGCTTTCGGCGGTGGTGGCGCTCTGCATCGTCGCCCTCCATCGCGAGGATCAGGTTGCGCAGGCCAAGCAGTTGCTCGATCGGCAACTGAGCTGGGGCGATTCCCGCGCATTCCATCAGTTCCAACTGCTTCCCGGCGATCCGCCGCCGCGCGCGCAACTGACTCACGCCCTTTATCTTGCGCGCGGGGTCGCGCCGCTGCCCGACAGCAAGGACAAGCAGCGCATCCTCGACATCGCCCAGCGGGAAGTGGACGAGGCCATCGCCAGCCGGCCGCATTGGGGCGAAGCCTGGGTGGTCAGGGCCTTCATCGCCTATGGCCGCGACAATGCGCCCTCGCCGGCGATGCTGGCCGATCTGGCGCACAGCTATGGGGATGGGCCGCTGCAGCGCGATGCCGGGCCATGGCGCGTGCGCATGGCGCTGGCCAACTGGCAGGCCTTCGATCCGGCAACACAGGACAGGATCGTCGCCGAAACGGTCTGGTTGCTGCAGGTTAGCCCACCGGCCTCCCGCCGCGTGCTATTTGACCTTGCGCGCAGCTCTCCGGCCTATCAGCGCATTTTTCTGCGCTGGCGCCTGTTCCAGCTGCATGAGCGCGGGCTGGCGGGATAGCGCCTGGCCCCAGGCCATGCCGGCCAGGAACAGCATCAGGCAGGCGGTCGCCGGAAAATCGAGCACGATGTCGACCATCGCGCAGGCCAGGAACAGGATGACGGCAAAGACCAGCCCACGCTGCAGCGCGCTCCATGCCCGCCACGGCCATCGCTGGTTGATGTCCCTGGCCAGCCGCCCCCCGGCCAGGATCATCAGCGCCGCATAAGGCAGGCCGCCGTTCAGCAACAGCTGCAACAGCAGATTATGGGCCGAATTGACCGTCCAGGTCGCGGGCGCGCCGACATTGTCCGACAGGATATGTTCGTTGAGCGCGGAAAAGGAGCCCGCGCCATAGCCCAGGATCGGCGATTGCCACGCCGCCCCGGCAAACTGGCTCCACAGCTGCATCCGCATCCCGGCCTCCCCGCCCAGATTGGCGAGCCGCTCAAGCCAGAGGTCGGAATAGAGCAGCAGCGTGGCGACCACGATCGTCCCCGCCGTGGCCAGCGCCGGCACGAACTGGCGCGCGCGCCGGCGAATGCCGTGGCGCTCGCCCAGCAGCATCGCCGCCATCAGGCCAAGCGTCATCAGCACGGGGAAGCGCGCGGCCGTCAGCAACTGGCAGGCCAGCGACAGCAGCACGATGCCGCCATAGAACATCCCCCTGGCGCCATCGCTATGCCGCCGCTCGCCGCCTGCCCGGCGCCCGATCATGTCCAGCGCGCTGGCAAGCGCCAGGATGGCCGCCGCGCCGCATACCGCCGCGGTGACATTGGGATTGCCGATCAGGCCGGCAAAGCGATGATCGCGCACCAGCGCCCAACTGTCCCACACCCCGCCATGGGGCAGCGCACGCAGGATGACGGCGAAGATCAGGTGGATGCCGATGACGATCAGCAGGGCATCGATCAATTCCTGCCGCCGCCGTCCGCGCCAGCCGGCCCGCGCGCCGATGACAAGCGCGGCAAGCCCCGACAGGATGCTGAGGAATTTCGGCAGGAACATATCCGGCGCCAGCGGCACACCCGAATCGCCCGGCATCCAGACCGCGCTGAACCGCACGATGACGAGCCACAGCATCGCCCCGCCGGCCAGCAGCAGCACGGACGCGGTCCGCCGCCAGAACCGCATGGACGGCGGGCGCGAAAGGATGAGCGCCACCAGCAGCAGGCTGTTGCCAAGGCAGGACAGGATCTGTCCCACCGCACCGTCAAATCCGTTCAGGAACAGCCCCGCACCGATCACCAGCGCCGTCAGCGCCGGAGATTGCCAGACGGGCTCCAGCCATTGCCGGAACCGCCGGGCCAGCGCCGCCGCATCGGGGCGCTCGCCCGGCCCGGCCCGGCCCCTGGCCGATCGGCGCGCAATGGCGATCTCCTCATTCACGCGCGGCGCCTCCTCGGGCCGGCGCATCGCAGGCACGGCATGTCGGCATTGCTCCTCCCGTCAATGATGGTCCGTTCAGCCATGGAGACGCTTTTCCCGCATTCGACACTCATTTCCTGTCCAGTCCACACCCACAGACGAGACTCGCCGTTACCGACCCTATCGTCGTTGATGAAATAAATCTGTAAGGCCCGGGCCGGAAAATGGGTCCACATCCACCGTTCATTCACATCAGTGCCATAATGGCACCAACTCTTCTCAATATGGGATGGGCCGAAGCCTGTGTACAATTGCCATATTGCACTGCAACGACTAGGGGTATCGTGATGCCGACTTTCCCGCCGATGCCCGGCGCATTGAGGTTTTGAGATGTTCGCTGCTCTTCTGGCGGCCGTGGCAGGCGCTGCGGCCCCCGCTCCGCAAGCCGTATCCGCGCCCCGGCCGGCAGCCGCCGCGCCGGCATCTTCGGCATCCGATATCGGCTATCTCACCGCGCAACAGCTGTCCGCCAAGTGCAGGAGCAGCGCATCGGCGGAAGTCTCCTATTGCTTTGCCTATATCGCCGCCGTCACCGATTCCGCGCGCGCCTATGAAATCTGGCTGAGCGCCCGCGAATTCTGCCTGCCCGCCGGCATTGCCCAGTCCGAAGTGCGCAGCGCCTTCATGACCTATGTGTCGGCCTATCCGTCGGACTCATCGGGCCAGGCGGCCTCCGTCGTCATCAACGCCCTGAAGCAGACCTATCCATGCGGGTGATCCGGCCGTCGCCCCTGGCCCGGCCGGATGCGCCGCGGCGTTCCGGCAGGCGGCATGCACCGGCGCGCGGGGCGATTCGCGCATGATCGTCGTCCATGGCGCCCAGCCGCTGACGCCGGATCGGCCAAGGCCCGCACAGCGGCGGACCGCGATGCTCATCGTCGTCCTGCTGCTGTTCGCGCTGGCGATCGGCGCGGCGGCGGCCGGCGTCTATTTCGCGCTGCGCGAACCGGAAAGGGCGGTGGCCCCCGCCGCCTTCCGGCACAAGATCGTCAACATAGACTTCAATGCGCTGCCGACCCGCGAAGACGCCAGCATTATCGAGGAAACCACCGTTTCCGACACGGCCATGCTGCAGCGCATGTCGCCGGAAGACGCGGAGGCCTATAACGCCCGCATCCCCGCCATCGCCGGCCTAGTCCAGCCGGCACGGCCGCTTTCGGTGCCGTTGGGCGACGGCGTCAACTTCCTGCGCTCGCTCGACTGCATGACCGCCGCCATCTATTATGAGGCCGCGAACGAGCCGCTGGACGGCCAGCGCGCCGTCGCCCAGGTCATCCTCAACCGTGTGCGCCATGTCGCCTATCCCCATAGCGTCTGCGGCGTGGTGTTCCAGGGGTCGGAACGGCGCACCGGCTGCCAGTTCTCCTTCACCTGCGACGGGTCGATGGCGCGCATCCCCTCCCGCCAGGGCTGGCTGCGCGCACGTGGCGTCGCCAGCGCGGCGCTCAGCGGCCTCGTCTATGCGCCGGTGGGCCTGTCGACCCATTATCATGCCGACTATGTCGTGCCCTATTGGGCGTCCAGCCTGACCAAGGTGAAGACGCTGGGCCGGCACATCTTCTACCGCTGGCCCGGCCTGTGGGGCAAGCTGGCCGCCTTCGTCTCCCCCTATGTCGGCAATGAACAGCCCTTTCCCGACGATCACGGCGTCGAAACGGCGGGAGCCGAGCAGGAAGGGCTGATCGGCGCCGATGGCCTGCCGCTGCTGCTCCCCTCGACCCTGCCCGCCGAACGCCCCGTCCTGCATAGCGGCGCGCCCATTGCCGTGCCGGACGCCGCGCTGGCGGCGGCGGCAGGCGGCACAACCGCGCCCGCCCCGGCGCGCGCCTATCTCTCCTCCAGGGCGGCCCCGCCTGCCACTACGCCTACCTCGGCCCTCGCCGCCCCGGCCCTCGTCCCTGCGCCACCGCGCAGCGTGACCGGCGGCGTCCTGCGAGCCGGCGCGCAGGCATTGCCGCCCGTCCAGCCACCGCCCGCCCCCGCCCTCAATGCGCGCGCGCCAGGGGCCGGAACATGACGGCGGCACGGCCCGACGGCATGGATCGGGCGGCAAGTTCATCGCCCGTCAAGACACTGCATCTAAAAAGCTTGATGAACCATGCCATTACAGGGCATTGTGCAACAGCGAAGAACCCGGCGCATGCAGGTCCGGTTCGGGGAGCTTAATGGGCAAGTTTTCAAAGTTTTTCGGTTCTTCCCGCAGCGCGAAGGCGCCGTCGACGGATGCGGGCGACCGGATCTACGCGATCGGCGACATTCACGGCCGCCACGACCTGTTTCGCGCGCTGCTCGACAAGATCGAGCAACATGCCGCCTCCCTGCCCGCCGGCAAGACCACCCATGTCATCCTGGTCGGCGACCTGATCGATCGCGGCCCGGATTCCGCGCAGGTCCTGAAACTCGTCTATAATGTGCAGCGGCAGACGCGGAACATGACCGCGCTGCTGGGCAATCATGAAGAATTGATGGTGCGCGCGCTGTCCGGCGAGCCGGGCATGCTCAACGCCTGGATCAAGCTGGGCGGCGGCCCGACCCTGCGCAGCTTCGGCATAGACGTGCCCACCGGCGCCTATGATCTGCGCGAATTCACGCAGAGGGTGGCCGATGCCATCCCCCGCGAATGGGTGAGCTGGCTGCAGACCCTGCCCTTGAGCGCGCGGTCGGGCGATTATTTCTTCTGCCATGCCGGCGTCCGCCCGGGCGTGGCGATCAAGAAGCAGAACCGCAACGACCTGCTCTGGATTCGCGAGGAATTCCTGTCGAACGAGGACGATCATGGCGTCGTCGTCGTCCATGGGCACAGCGTGTCCAGCGAAGTGGAACTGCGCGCGAACCGCATCGGCATCGATACCGGCGCCTACAAGACCAATGTGCTCACCGCCCTCTATCTGGAGGGGACGGAGCGGGACATCATTTCCTGCGCCTTCGCCGCGGAAGCGCCGATGGTGGCGGGCGACGCGGTAAAGACCGCCTGAGCATAGCCGCACGGCCCGCCCATCGACCGGGGCGGGCGCCCTGGCTTGCGGTTTTTGCATTGCAGCGAAAAAGCTGATCCATTGCGGCGATGCTTCCGGTGCTCCGTCAAACCCTGTCCATGATCGGCGCCTGCCTGCTGCCGTTGCTGCTGCTCGCGCCTTCGCCGGCATCCGCCGCCGCCCTGCAGCCCGATTCGCGGGCCGGCCATGGCGGGCCATCCGCTCATCCCGCCGCTTTTCCCGCGCGCTTGCCCGCGCCGGACACGATATCGCTTCCGGAGCGGAGGCTTTCCTCCACCTTAACCTTCGCACGCTCCATCGCGCCCGCCGCACCCGCGCCACCCCTATCGATGGTCGGGCAAGCGGCTGAACAGGCTTATTTTTTCGTTTACGCAACAAATGGTCCCGAAGCGCCCGATCAATCCGCATCGGTTGAAAAGTCGCGGATTCCAGCCATTGATAACATTCCAAATATGGCGTTAACTAACTGCGAAAACCGTAAATTGTCGGGATGCGAGGATGTTTCTTCTCGGGCAAAGGAGCAACGCATCGTGTACATTTCAGCAGACGGCACCGAACTTCGTCTTTCAGGGGCTTCGCAGAACTGGGTTGCGGCCCCATCGGGCAGCTATCAAACCCGTTACGGCACGGGCAATAACGATGTGTTCTATTCCAGCTATGGCGACACGCTGGTCGGGGGCGCGGGCGACGACATCTACAATCTGTGGGACAATGTGTCGAAGGTGTCGGAAAGCGCCGGCAGCGGCATAGACACGGTCTACGCTTATTATTGGGGCCCGGCGACCCTGTCGGCGAATGTCGAGAACCTGTTCCTGATGAGCGGCGGGTCGACCGCGGGCACCGGCAATGCACTGGGCAACATCATCGTCGCGGGGGATGTGCATGCCACGCTGGATGGCCTTGGCGGCAATGACGTGCTGGTCAGCGGCAAGGGCGCGGACGTGTTCAACCTGTCGGCCGGCAATGGCTCCGACGCGATCATGGGCTTCCAGACCGGCTTCGACGCGATCCGCCTGAACGGCTATGGCATCACCAGTTTCAGCCAGTTGCTCTCGCTGGGCGCGCAGACCGGCGCGGACGCCACCTTCACCTTCTCCAACGGCGAAAAGCTGGTGCTGCGCGACACGCAGCTCTCCAGCCTGCACAGCTATGATTTCGACATGGCGGCGCCCTATACGGCGCCCGCGGGCTTCACGACCATATCAAAGGCCGGGCAGGCATGGGTCGCCAATGGCTGGTATGTGCTCAACAACGCCTGGGGCGCGACCGGCCTGACCGAAGGCACCGACTTCACCATCAACAGCGCCTACAACAAGCTGGACCTGACCGGCGGCACGACCTTCAACTGGTCCTTCCCGCTGACGACCGAAAATTATCAGCCGATCCGCGCCTATCCCGAAGTGATCTTCGGCGTGTCGCCCTATGGCAATGTGTACAACACGACCGACAAGGCCAATGTCTTCCCGCTGCAGGTCTCCGACATCGTCTCGCTGACGGCGGACTTTGACGTGACCCATTCGGGCAACAGCGGCGGCTATAATGTCGCCTATGACATCTGGCTGACCAACGTGGCGCATGGCGACGAGAGCACCGTGACCAACGAAGTGATGGTCTGGGTCCACAAGGGCGATTTCCCGCCCTTCGGCGATGTCATCGGCACCTATACCGACGGGAATTTCCACGCGACGGTGTACCATACCGGCACCTATACCGCCGTCGTCGCCGATCAGGACTGGAACGCCGGCACGCTGGATGTCGCGCATCTGCTGAGCGCCCTTGAAGACATGGGCATCGTGTCGGACAGCGAATTTCTCGCCTCGATCGAGCTGGGCGCGGAAGTGACCAGCGGCACGGGCTCGCTCACGATCAACAATCTCGACCTCAACGTGCAGTCCAAGGGCGTCGATGGCGCCATCATCCAGAAGCTCGTCACCGGCTCCGGCACCACGGTAACGGAGATCCCGGCCGAGCAGCCGCAGTCCCCGCCCGCGCCCGTCGAACATGCCCCGGAATTTATCGGCTATACCGATCATGCCGCCTTCTCGGTGGCGGAGGGCAGCCAGGCGGTCGCCACCCTGACCGCGACGGATGCCGACAGCGGTTCCGTGCTGCACTATGCGATCGCCGGCGGCGCGGATGCGGCGCTGTTCACCATCGACGCCGACACCGGCGCGCTCAGCTTCAAGGCCGCGCCCGATTATGAAGCGGCGGCCGACAGCGGCACGGACAATGTCTATGACCTGGTGGTGCGCGTCGATGACGGGTCGCTGAACAAGGACCTGGCCGTCGCCGTCAACGTCACCAACGTCAACGAAGCGCCGGTCGTCACCGCGACCTCCTCCACCCTGGGCGTCGTTCAGAGCCGCACCACAGCGGCCATCGCCATCGGCGCGACGGATGTCGATGGCGACACGCTGTCCTATGCACTCAAGAGCGGCGCGGCCCCGGCCAAGGGAGAGGTGGTGTTCGATGCCGCGCATGGCACCTATACCTACCATGCGGCCGATGACGCGACCGGCACCGACGCCTTCGTCATCCAGGTGTCCGACGGCCATGGCGGCCTGGCCGAACAGGCCGTGACCGTCACCATCGACCAGCGCATCGACACGCTGGTGGGCAACAGCAACCGCGAATGGCTGAACGGCGGCCAGTGGATCGACCATATTTCGGGCGGCGGCGGCAACGACATGATCTATGGCGGCGCGGGCAACGACGTGCTGCATGGCGATGCCGGCAATGACACGATCAGCGGCGATGACGGCAACGACACGCTCTATGGCGACGATGGCGACGATTATCTCAACGGCAATGCCGGCGACGACATGCTCTATGGCGGGGCCGGCAACGACACGCTCTATGGCGGCGCGGGCAACGACCATATGGAAGGCGGCGCCGGCGACGACATCTATTATGTCTATGAAGCCGGCGATGTCGTCGTGGAACAGGCGGGCCTGGGCACAGGCACGGATACGATCCTTACCATCCTGCGTGCCTACACGCTGGGCGACAATGTCGAAAATCTCACCTATTCGGGCGCCAGCAGCTTTGCCGGCACCGGCAACGCGCTGGACAACACGATCATCGGCGGATCGGCCAGCGACAAGATCTGCGGCCTTGCGGGCGATGACAGCCTGTTCGGCGGCGGCAACAACGACACCCTTTATGGCGGCGACGGCAACGACCTGCTGAACGGCGGCTATGGCGACGATATCCTTGTCGGCGGCGCCGGCGCGGACAGGCTAACCGGCGGGGACGGCGCGGACCGCTATGTCTTCACCGCGATCGGCGACAGCACGACCAGCGCCAGCGACCACATTCTCACCTTCTGGCGAGCGGAGAATGACAAGATCGACCTGAGCGCCATAGACGCCAACATCGGCACCACGGCGAATGACAGCTTCGCCTATATGGGGTCGGCGGCCTTCACCGGCGCGGCGGGCCAGTTGCGCTACCAGACGGTCGACGGCCATGCCGTGATCTATGGCGACGTCAATGGCGACAAGATCGCGGATTTCGCCATCCATGTCGACAATGTGCCGACGATGTTCATGAGCGACTTCATTCTCTGAAATGTAACCCCGGTCCATGATGATGCCCGGTCTGCTCCATCATGGGGCAGGCCGGGCATTGCCTTGGGGAAACCCATGACGGGCTTTTATCAGCATGCTTGACGGCACGCCGGCGCTCGCGCAATTCCGCCGAACACAATGCCGAGCGCGCGTGCTTCAAGATGAAAGGGCCAAAATGGTTTCGCAGGACAGGGCAAAACGACCAGGCGTTACTGACCCCGCCGATGAAATCGCCCCCAATGTTTCGGAAAATCGCTTTCGCCAGAAGCGTTTTTCTCTGTTCCGCGCGCTGGTGGAACAGAATTTCGTGGGAAAATCGCCGATCCGCGTTGTCGATATCGGCGGCGCGCGCAACTATTGGGCGGGTTTGAAACCGCTCTGGGCGCATCTCCCGCTGGAGATCACCATCGTCAACATCGGCACGCAAGCCATTGACGATGCACCCTATTTCATCCGGCCGGGCGACGCCTGCGACCTGTCGCAATTTGCCGACAACAGCTTCGACATCGTCCATTCCAACAGCGTGATCGAGCATGTCGGCCAGTGGCCGGAGGTCGAGGCCATGGCGCGCGAGGTCCGCCGCCTCGCCCCGCATTATTATCTGCAGACGCCCAACATCGCCTTCCCCTATGAACCGCATTTCCGATCGCTGTTCATCCACTGGTATCCCGAACCGATTCGGGCCGCCATGCTACTGCGCCGCGCCCGCGGCTTCATCAAGAAGCAGGCGGACATGAACGGCGCCATGCTGGAAATACAGGCGATCAACCTGCTCTCCACCCGCCAGATGGCCCACCTCTTCCCCGATGCCCGCATCGAACATGAGCGTATCCTGGGGTTCAGCAAGTCCATCATCGCGATCCGTTGAGGGACAGGGGCCATATATGGAGGCCGCCGGCAGGGTGGCGTGCGACGAAGGATGGCATTTTACGCCTGCACTGGGGCAGGACGAGCGAGAGCCCATGCCGTCAGGCGGTGCCCCCCGTTGCCGAACGGGAATGATCCGGCGCGTTTCCGAAGGTTCGGCGCTGCCGCTGTGACACGCTCCTGGGCCGAGGGCATCCGCAAACCGCTCCATGCCCCTTGGCCGACCGCAATCCCTTGACCGGCGGATCGATCCCGACCGCCTGGAAACCGCTCTATTCTTCGTCTTCCTCGGCCAGATCGCGCGCCACCTTGGGATCGCGCAGCAGCGTGTCGATATGGCTGCCCTCGTCAAAGCTCTCATCCGCGATGAATTTCAGCTTCGCGGCATATTTGAGCTTGATCCGCTTCGCGACCTCACGCTGGAGATAGGCGGTGTTGGTGCGCAGCGCCTTCAGCACCGCTTCCTCATCCTTGCCCAGCAGCGGCTTGATGAAGGCCGTGGCATGGCGAAGATCCGGCGACATGCGCACCTCCGTCACGCTCACCAGATGGCTGGCGAGGATGTCGTCATGCACGTCGCCGCGCATCAGGATTTCGGAAAGCACATGGCGCACCTGTTCACCCACGCGCAGCAGGCGGACAGAGGGACCTTCAACGGGACTGACCATCACATATCCTCGTCACCCCGGGCCAGGCCGGGGTCTCCAAGCGAGCGGGCACAAGCAGAAGGGAGACGAGCCCCCGGCTTTCGCCGGGGTCACGCATCTCTTCCTGCAGCATTCGCTCGCGCGTCGACCGCGCCTCAGAGCGTGCGCGCACGCTCCTCGACTTCATATGTTTCAAGGAAGTCGCCCGGCTTGATGTCGGTGTGGCTGAGGAAGGTCACACCGCATTCAAGGCCGGCGCGCACTTCGGCCACATCGTCCTTGAAGCGCCGCAGCGACGCGATCTCGCCATTGTAGACGATGACGTCGTCGCGGGTGATGCGGGCCTTGAGCGCCTTGCGGATGAAGCCTTCGACCACCAGCAGACCGGCAGCCTTGCCATGCTTGCCGGCCGAGAACACCTCGCGGATTTCGGCACGACCGACGATCGTCTCGATCCGCTCGGGCGCCAGCTGGCCGGCCATTTCGTTCTTCACTTCCTCGATGAGGTCGTAAATCACGTCATAATAGCGCAGCGACACCTTGTCCCGCTCGGCAAGCTGCCGGGCCTTGGCATTGGGGCGGACGTTGAAGCCGATCAGCGGCGCGCCCGACGCAGCGGCGAGCGTCACGTCGGATTCGGTGATCGCACCGACGCCGGAATGCAGCACGCGCACCTTGATCTCGTCGGTCGAGGCACGGTTGAGCGAGCTGACGATCGCTTCCACGGACCCCTGCACGTCGCCCTTCACCACCACCGGATATTCGATGACGGTGGTGTTGAGCGCGGAGAACATATGTTCGACGCTGGTCGGCGCGGCGGTGGTCCGCTTCTTGGTCGCCTGCTCGGCGCGATAGGTCGCGACTTCGCGGGCACGGGCCTCATTCTCCACGACGGAGAGCTGATCGCCCGCCATCGGCACGCCGGAAAGACCAAGCACCTCGACCGGGGTCGAGGGACCGGCGGTCTTCACCTGCTGCCCCTTGTCGTTCACCATCGCGCGCACCTTGCCGCTCTCGGCACCGACGACGAAGGTGTCGCCGATCTTCAGCGTGCCCTTGCGAACCAGGACGGTGGCGACGGGGCCGCGGCCCTTGTCGAGCTTCGCCTCGATCACATTGCCTTCGGCGGCGCGATCGGGGTTGGCGGTGAGTTCCAGGATTTCGGCCTGGAGCAGGATCTTCTCGATCAGGTCATCGAGGCCCAGGCCCTTGAGCGCGGAAACCTCGACATCCTGGACGTCGCCGCCCATGTCCTCGACCACGATCTCATGCTCCAGCAGGCGCTCCCGCACCTTCTGGGCATTGGCTTCGGGCTTGTCGATCTTGTTGATCGCCACGATCATCGGCACGCCGGCCGCCTTGGTGTGGTTGATCGCCTCGATCGTCTGCGGCATCAGCCCGTCGTCGGCCGCGACCACCAGGATGACGATATCCGTCACATTGGCGCCGCGCGCACGCATTTCGGTGAATGCTTCATGGCCCGGCGTGTCGAGGAAGGTGATGATATCGCCCCCCTTCGTCTTCACCTGATAGGCGCCGATATGCTGGGTGATGCCACCGGACTCGCCCGACACCACATTGGTGCCGCGCAGCGCGTCGAGCAGCGAGGTCTTGCCATGGTCGACATGGCCCATGATGGTGACGACCGGCGCACGCGGCTTGAGCGTTTCGACCGCGTCTTCATCACCGGTCACGCCGATTTCGACGTCGGAATCCGACACGCGCTGGATGCGGTGGCCGAATTCCTCGACCAGCAGTTCCGCCGTGTCCTGGTCGATCACGTCGTTCATCGTGACGGGCGTGCCCATCTTGAACAGCGCCTTGACCAGGTCCGCGCCCTTTTCGGCCATGCGGTTCGCCAGTTCCTGGATGGTGATGGCTTCCGGCACGACCACGTCGCGGACCTGCTTTTCGCGCGGCTGCGACGAGCCGCCGAAATGCGCGCGGCGCTCCTTTTCACGCGCACGCTTCAGCGCGGCGAGGCTGCGGGCACGGGCGCTGTCGTCATCGGCCAACGCACGGCTGACGGTAAGCTTGCCCGACTGGCGGCGATCGTCGACACCGCGCTTCGCACGCTCCGGCTTGGCCGGCTCGGGGCGACGCACGGGCTGGACCGGCGTGAAGCGGCGTGGCGGCGGATGGGCGGCGGTCCGCTCGGCGGTCGTGCCTTCCGCGGTCGCAGGGGCAGCCGCAGGGGCCTCCGCCACTTCCGGCGCCGCGCTGGCAGCAGCGACGGGCGCAGCAGGCGCTTCGGCAACCGGGGCCGCTTCGGGTTCAGACCCATCGGCGGGCTGCGCGGCAGCCACCTCCTCGGCGCGACGATTTTCTTCGACGCGGCGCTTTTCTTCCTCGATCTGCGCCAGGCGCTGGGCGTCCTCACGACGGCGCGCTTCCTCCAGCGCGGTCATGCGGGCCTCCTCGGCCTCGCGCAGCAGCTTGGCCTGCAATTCCTGACGCGACATCAGGCTGTCGCCAGCGGACGGACGAACCGGCGCGGGCGCAGGGCGCGGTGCCGGTTGCGGCGCGCGGGCCACCGGCGGCGGCGGCGCAGCGGGCTCCGCCGCGGCGGGCACAGGATCGGCCACCGGGCCTTCGCCCGGCTTGCCGATGAGGCGGCGCCGCTTCACCTCGACCACGACCGTATTCTTACGGCCATGGCTGAAGCTCTGCTGTACCTGCCCAGCCTCCACGGTCCGCTTGATGCCCAGCGGCTTGCGGCCCAGAGTCGGCTTGTCTTCCTTGCTGTCACTCATCGACTAAACTTAACCCTTCACTTCCATACGCGCGGACCGGGGCGCCACAGGCACCCGACCCCTTGCCGTCAATCCGATGCCGGAACGTTCTGTAGGGGCACTTCCTCGGCGGACCGGGGGTCCACGCGCGAAGGCGCCTCGTTAGCGCATCCCAGATAGCTTTGCCAGCGGCCAAGCGCGGCACGAAGCCGCGCGGCCGCCCGATCGTCCGTCACGGCGATGTGGACGACATTCTCGCGTCCCATTGCCATAGATAAGGCGTCGCGGTCCACAGGCAAGACGAGACCGGCAAGATCGCTGCCTTCCGCCTCCTGCCCGACACGCAGCGCCTGGTCGAGTTTACGATTGCCGTCGGCGGCGCCGTCGGCCGCGTGCAGCAGCAGGACGACCTGCCCGCGCCGCGCCGCGACGTCGATTTTTTCGGAGCCGGTGAGCAGCATGGAGCTTTTCGCTTCCAGCCCCAGCCGGTCGAGCAAGGCCGCGCGCAACGCCGAATCGATCCGCGCCGGCAGATCGTCGGGAATCGCAAGGTCGCCGGTCTTGAACGCCCGCGCGAGCGCACCGCGCAGCTTGCCATTGCCCAGCGCCTTTTCCAGCGCGGCATGATCGACACCGATCCAGGCGCCCCGCCCCGGCGCCTTGGCGCGGATGTCGGGCAGCACCTGTCCGTCCGGACCAAGCGCCAGGCGAATCAGATGGTCCGGATTTTCTCGTTCGCCCGTCAGGATGCAGCGGCGCTCGGGGTCGGTGCGTTCCGCCTTGTCCCGTGCCGCCTGGGCATGACGATTTTTGGAGGCGCGTCCGCGCTTGCCCTCACCGGTGGCGGGGGCAGCCTCTTTTGCGTCGACCTTCAGGTCGTGTGCGGTCTCATCGTTTTCCATCCGCAAGAGCGTCCTCCTGCGATGGTACTGGGGCACGGTCGGCAATCAATATGCCGCCCGCGCCATAATTTTCCAGGCTGAGTTCGGTGATGTTCACCTGTACGGCAGCCGCCGGCTTGCCCAGCCGCTCCACGAGCGACCGGGTCACGTCGGCAACGATCCCCGCTTTCTGCTCGCGGGTGGCGGGTCCGGCCAGGCGGATGTCGACAAAAGGCATCAGGCTTCGCTCGCCTCCGAGGTTTCTTCGTCCGCGAACCAGTGGGCGCGCGCGGCCATGATGATCTCATTGCCCTGGTCTTCGTTCAGGCCATATTCGGCCAGGACACCGCCCTTGTCCTCGGACGTTTCCTTGGTCCGGCGACGCGGATCGACACGCTTGCGCGCGATCAGCTCGTCGGTGGCGAGGTCGGCCAGATCGTCCAGCGTCTTGATGCCCGCCTTGCCCAGCGTCACCAGCATGGCTTCGGTGAGGTGCGGGATATCGGCCAGCGCGTCTTCCACGCCCAGACCGCGGCGTTCCTCGCGGGCGGCGGCTTCGCGGCGGTCCAGCGCTTCCTGCGCGCGGTTCTGCAACTCGGCGGCCAGATCGTCGTCAAAGCCTTCGATCGAGGCCAGCTCGTCGATGGAGACATAGGCAACCTCTTCCAGCTCGCCGAAACCTTCGGCGACCAGCAGCTGCGACAGCGTCTCGTCCACATCCAGCTCGTTCTGGAACAGTTCGGAGCGTTCCACGAATTCCTTCTGGCGCTTCTCGCTGGCGTCGGCGTCGGTCATGATGTCGATGGCCTTGCCGGTCAGCTGGCTGGCGAGGCGGACATTCTGGCCGCGACGGCCGATGGCGAGCGACAGCTGGTCGTCGGGAACGACCACCTCGATGCGGCCTTCATCCTCGTCGATGACGACGCGGCTGACGGTCGCGGGCTGCAGCGCGTTGACGACGAAGGTCGCGGTGTCTTCGCTCCAGGGGATGATGTCGATCTTCTCGCCCTGCATTTCCTGCACGACGGCCTGCACGCGGCTGCCCTTCATGCCGACGCAGGCGCCGACCGGGTCGATGCCGCTGTCCCGGCTGATGACGCCGATCTTGGCGCGGCTGCCCGGATCGCGGGCGGCGGCCTTGATCTCGATGATGCCGTCGTAGATTTCGGGCACTTCCTGCGCGAACAGCTTCTTCATGAAGTCGGGATGCGCGCGGCTGAGGAATATCTGCGGCCCGCGATTTTCGCGGCGGACGTTGAGGATGATCGAGCGGATGCGATCGCCGACGCGGACGACTTCGCGCGGGATCTGCTGGTCGCGGCGGATGACGCCCTCGGCCCGGCCCAGGTTCACCACGACATGGCCGAACTCGACAGACTTGACGACGCCGGTGATGATCTCACCCACGCGGTCCTTGAATTCCTCATGCTGGCGCTCGCGCTCGGCGTCGCGGACCTTCTGGAAGATCACCTGCTTGGCGGACTGTGCGTCGATGCGCCCCAGATCGATCGGGGGCAGCGGATCGACGATGAAGTCGCCGACGACGGCATCCTTCTGCAGCTTTGTGGCCTGCTTCAGGTCCACCTGCTTGAAATAATCCTCGACCAGCTCGACCACTTCCACGACGCGCCACAGGCGCAGGTCGCCGGTGTCCGGGTCCAGCTTGGCACGGATGTCGTTCTCGGCGCCGTAGCGCGCGCGGGCGGCACGCTGGATCGCGTCTTCCATCGCCTCGATGACGATGGCCTTGTCGATCATCTTCTCGCTGGCGACGGAATTCGCGATCGCGAGCAGTTCGGCCTTGTTGGCGGAAATGGCGTTGGCCATGATCTAGACTTTCATCCTTCCGTTTCGATTTCGTCCGCACCCTCGGAAGAGAGCGGCATTGTAGCAGCAATCAGCGCGTCGGTCAGCACCAGCTTCGCGCTGTTGATATTCTCGAAGGCGATGGCGACATCGCCGACCTTGGCGTCCTTCAGATTGACGGTCTCGCCATCCAGCCCGACCAGCAGGCCCTTGAACGTCTTGCGCCCCTCGATCCCTTCCAGCGTGGTGATCCGCGCTTCATGGCCGGCCCAGTCGGCAAAGTCGTGCAGCCGGGTCAGCGGGCGGTCGATGCCGGGCGAGCTGACTTCCAGCCGATAGGCTTCCTCGATCGGGTCGGTCTCGTCCAGCAGGTCCGACAGGCGGCGCGAAATGGCCATGCAATCGTCGATGATCAGCTGCTTGGTATCGGGGCGCTCGGCCATGATCTGCAGCGTGCGCTCGTCCCCCGAGCCAAAGAGCTTGACGCGCACGAGGTCGAAACCGAGGGCCTTCACCTCCGGTTCGATCATCTGGGTCAGTTCGGCGATATCCGCCATGAATGCTCCGATATTATGGACATGGGCTTGTTGCCGCCGGCACCCGCTGGTGCCGACCCTGACATGTTTGACGATGTAAGGAAGCAGGCGTCATATAGGCAGGACTATGATGCGCTGCAACCTTATTCGCGATCATGCGTCTGGCTGCAGGAAATATGGGAGGAAACACATGCGTCACCTGATGTTTACGGCTCTGTCCGCGCTGCTGATCGCCTGCAGCGGGGGCTCGGGCGCCAATGGGCAGACCATGGTGGCGGACAGGCCGTTCAAGACATCGGTGATCGCGGACTTCGAGTCTCCCTGGGCCATGACCTTCCTGCCCGACGGACGCATGCTGGTGACGGAGAAGGCGGGCGCGCTGCTGCTGTTCGATCCGGCGAACGGCACGAAAATCCCGATCAGCAATGTGCCGAAGGCCGACAACGCCGGGCAAGGCGCGCTGATGGACGTGGTGCCGCATCCGCAATTCGCCCGGAACGGCATGGTCTATCTCAGCTGGTCGGAAAGCGGCGAAGGTGGCAAGGGCGTGGCGCTGGGCATGGGCAAGTTCGTGCAGGCGAGCGACGGCAACACCAGCCTGCAGGGTTTCAGGACGATCTTCCGCGCGACACCCTTTGTCGAGGGGAACGGCCATTATTCCGGCCGCATCGCCTTTTCGCCCGATGGCAGATATCTGTTCTTCACCAATGGCGAGCGGCAGAAATTCGATCCCGCGCAAGACCCCAAGGTAACGCTGGGCAAGGTGCTGCGCCTGAACCTGGACGGCACGCCGGCGGCGGGCAATCCGCTGGCGGCCAAGGGCTTCCACCCTGCCATCTGGTCCTATGGCCATCGCAACCTGCTGGGCATCGCCTTCGACGGCGAGGGACGCTTGTGGGAACAGGAAATGGGGCCGCAGGGGGGCGACGAGGTGAACCTCATCAAGCCAGGCCTCAACTATGGCTGGCCCCTCGCCTCCAACGGCAGCCATTATGACGGGCGCGACATTCCCGATCACAAGCCGGGCGACGGCTTCGAGGCGCCGAAACTCTGGTGGAACCCGTCCATCTCGCCGGGCGGCTTGCTTTACTACAGCGGCGCCATGTTCCCGCAATGGAAGGGATCGCTGTTCATCGGCGGCCTGTCCAGCAAGGCGCTGATCCGGGTGAAACTGAACGGCGAGCAAGCCAGCAAGGCCGACCAGTGGGACATGGGCGCCCGCATCCGCGACGTCGAACAGGGGCCGGATGGCGCGCTCTGGGTGATCGAGGATGGGCGCGGCGGCGTGCAGGGCCGGCTGCTGAAGCTGACGCCGGCGGCCTAAGCTGGACGGTCTGAGCCGGACGACCTGAACCGGATGCTCCCGGCCGTGGCGCGCCTGCATGCCCACGGCCGATTGCCCATGGCCGATAAAGGCCGCTTGTCCGCTCAGCCCCGCCTGGCCGTCTCCAGCCGCTCCGCCGTGACCGGATAGCCCAGATGCGCCGGAATGCACAGATGCGGCGCCCCGTCCCGATCCTCGACCCAGGGCGTCACCTTCTCCACGGGGGTCGCGCAGGCATGGGTGGCGGCCGCCGCAAAGCCCTCGAACAGCGCCAGCCGCTCCAGATTGCGGCGCGTGGGGAAGATGACATGCGCCTCGCCATTGTCGCTGCGCGCCAACACCTCGGCCGCGCTCGCCCAGAGCAGGCGCACATTCTCCGTCGCGTCGACAACGGGCCGGTGGTCCTCGCCCGTCAGGCAGAACAGATAGAAGCGGGTGTCGAACACGCGCTTTGCATGCTCCACCCGATTGGGATGCCAGCGTGCAAAGGGCACCAGTGCCGCCAGATCGAGGGAGAGCCCGAAACGGGCGAGCAGCGCGGCAAAATCTTCGCCATTTGCCAGCCCGGCCCGGATCGCGCCGGTCGTCGCGGCATCGGGCAGCGGCGTCAGGCCCGCCGCCAGCCCCGCTTCCTCCATCGTTTCGCGAATGGCGGCGATCCGGGCGGCGGCTTCATCCTCTTCCAGCCCGAACATCCCGGCCAGCCCCGCGCCCAGCGCACGGTCCCCGTCATCCACCGCGCCGCCCGGAAACACCATCGCACCCGCCGCAAAGACCATGCGAGACGAGCGCTCCAGCATCAGCAGTTCCGCCGGCCCGTCGGCGCGATCCCGAAAGACGACAAGCGTCGCGGCATCGCGTGCGCCAGGATGTGGAGTGGGATTGCCGGTTGTCGCCATCATGTCTTCATGCCTTTTCCAAGGTCATTTGGCACGCGCGGGACTGGCTGGAAAGACGAAATGACAATCGATGATCGGCGCGCGACATGAGGGGCGGCGCGCGGCCGGGCGCTATTCCATGGCGATTCCAGCCCGCTCACACACGCCCTCAGAACATGGCGGGATCGGGATCGCCGGCCTTGCCCAACAGGAAGATCGCGCCGCTCCCCTTGTCATGCGTGACCAGCGGGGCGGCGCTCACGCACACCGGCGTCGTCCTGGCGCCGCGCCCCAGAAGGTCGGCGGACATCGCAAAAGGCCGGCCGCCGGTGAGCAGGGTTTCGACCGCGTCGGTGATGTCGCTGCGGCTCGCCGCGTCGAACAGGGCCGCGAACCTGAGGCCGACAATCCTGCTTTCATCGGCCTGGACAAGCGCGGCCAGCGCCGGCGAGGCCGCCGTCACCATGCCGCGGATGTTGATCGTGCCCCTGGCCATATCGGGCAATCCGTCGATCAATGTCTCATAGGCCATGGCCCGCGCCTCCAGCTCGCGCACGGCCAGCCGGTGCGCGATTTCGTCCGCCAGCACGGCGAAGCCGCCGGGGAAACGCGTCACGGTGACACGGAATGTATTGACGCGCTGCTCGGTCAGGTCGATCTCGAAGACTTCGGCCATACCCGTGTCGCGGACCCGCTCCAGCGCGCGGGTGACGAGGTGCCCGCTCTGGTCGGACAGGATTTCCGACAGCGCGATCCCCTGCACCGCTTCGGCGCTCAGCTGAAGATATCGCCGCGCGGCCGGATTGACCCGCACGATATCCCCCCTGTCGTCGGTGATGACCACCAGCGTCGGCACGACATCCAGGACGATGTCCAACTTTGCCGCCATCCGGCCTTCATCGTCGCTGCCGGGCCGGGCCGCCGAATAGCGAAGGAACAGATCGGTGGCGATCAGTGACAACCCCACCTGGCCATGGTTCAGGATATGGACCGGGCTCCCCAGCGCGCTCCGGGCATAGGATGCAAAATTACGGACGAACGACGTCGCACTGACGACTTGTCCTGGCAGATTCCCCTGCATCGCCTTCTCCTCTGTTTCCCCCGATTTCCTTCCTCCTCCCCTTTTTGAGGATGGCGACCCTACAGAAAATCCTGATGCGCATTCGAAACCCATGGAAACGAACTGCTAACCCTTTTGATCCCACTCATTGTTGTAGCGAAATAATCTTCCTAAGGCGTTAAAAATATAGCGAAAACACCCTGTTTCGATCACAATCGATTGTAGCGATGGCTAACCGGTATTTTCCATATTTTCTGTAATTTCGGGAAACCGCCCGGTTGGCGCGATCTTAGCGCGCGCAATGCACCTTGCCGTTCGAGGAGACAGGTTGGCCGATCCGGATCTCGCAGGAGATCCGGCCCGACAACAGGGCATCCCTGAATTCAATATCGCAGGGCAAGGGCATGAAAACAGGACAGAAAAAGACCGGTGCGCGTCATGCGTTCCCGTTGCGGCCGGGCATCGGGCCTTCGACACATGCCAGTTATGCCGACCCATCGCTGCTGACGCCCGCATGCGTTATCGCCCAACATTCGGGCCAGCGTTCAAAAAGGCCATCCATGGGCCTTCGCCTGCTCGCCGCGGCGTCGATCCTGCCTGTGCTTGGGCAGGTCATGCCGGCCCGGGCGAATGTGGTCAGCGCCTGTTCGGGGGTCAGCCTGCCCAAATCCGTGCTCACCCAGGCGATCGGCGACGTCATCACGCCGGTGCTCAACCCGGTCGAATCCATCCTGAGCGCATTGACGCTCGGCACCGTCAACCTCGGCATCAGCAGCACCCTGGCGAGCGTGGCATCGGGCGCGCCGATCAGCCTCAACGTGCTCGATATCAACGGCAACGCGGTCAATCTGCTGACCGATCCGGTGTGCGACACGACAGCGGACAGCTACACCCTCTCCAATCCAAAAGGGATCTCGTTCGGCGGCAACAAGATCACCGGGCTCGGCGCGCCCGGCCTTGAGGCGAGCGCGGGCGAGATGGATGCGATCGCCATCGGCAATCTGGCGTCCACCTCCACCGGCGCCTTCAATGCGATCGCCATCGGCTCGGGCGCGGTGGCGACGCATAGCGGCAGCATCGCGCTGGGCGCCAATTCGCTCGCCGATGGCGCGACCCTGGGCAATCTGGGCTATCTGGTGGGCGGCACCGCAACCGCGGAACTCAATATCGGGAACCGGCGCATCACCGGCGTCACCGCAGGCGCCAATCCCACCGATGCCGTGAACGTGCAGCAGCTGACGGTCGTCAACGACGCCCTTGCCGACCTTTCCGACGCCGTCGTGCATTATGACGACAGCACGAAGACCATCGTCACCCTGGCCGGCGCAGGCGGCACGACCATCACCAATGTCGCCGCCGGCGTGAACCCGACCGACGCGGTCAACGTGCAGCAGCTGACGGACGTCACCAATTCGGTCGACGGCCTTTCCGCCCGGGCGGTGCAATATGACAGTGCGGCCATGGACGTTGTCACGCTGGCGGGCGCATCGGGCACCCGGATCACCAACGTCGCCCCCGGCACGATCAGCGCGACCAGCACGGATGCGGTCAACGGCGCCCAACTGCAGGCGACCAACAGCATCGTCGCCCAGAACAGCACGGCGATTACCCAGCTTTCCTATGATTTTGCGATATTGAACGCGCTGGCGGTCAAATATCAGGATATGACCAAGTCGACCGTGGTGCTGGAAGGCGCCGGCGGCACGACGATCACCAATGTCGCGCCGGGAGTCGCGAGCAACGATGCGGTGAATGTGGCGCAACTGTCCACGTCCGGCGGCGGCACGGGCGGCGGCGGTGGAGGCGGCGGCACGCCGACCAGTCAGGACGCGCTTTTGTACGACCCGGTCAAACAGGCCTATGATGCCAGCCGCGGCGGGGTGGACCAGCATATTACCGGCGTTGCCGCGGGCGACCTCAGCGCCACCTCCAGCGACGCGGTGAACGGCGCGCAGCTTTACGCCACCAATGTCCAGCTCGCCTATAACACGACCGCCATCACCGAGCTTCAGAACGGCACCGCCGGCTATTTCCAGGTCAACAACAGCGCCGGCTATGCCACGCCCAAAGCCACCGGGGCGGATTCCCTTGCCGGTGGCGCGGGCGCCGTCGCCTCGGGCACGCGCAGCACGGCGATCGGCACCAACGCACAGGCGCTGGCCGACAACAGCATCGCCATCGGCTATGGCTCGGTTGCCGACCGGGCCGGCACGGTATCGGTCGGCAGCCTGGGCGCGGAACGGCAGATCGCCTATGTGGCGGACGGCGTATCCGCCACCGACGCGGTCAACCTGCGCCAACTGCAAAGCGGCATGAGCCAGGCGACGGCCGATGCGAACGCTTATACCGACCTGCGCTTCAGCCAGTTCGACTCCGGCCTTCGGGACCTGCGCGCCGATGCCGAGGGCGGCACGGCCGCCGCGATGGCGATGTCCGGCATCCCGCAATCCACGGAACCGGGCAGCGGCATGTTCGGCATGGGCGTCAGCACATGGCAGGGCGAACATGCGGTCGCGATGGGCGTTTCCAAGGCATCCGACAATGGCAGGCTCGTCATCCGCGCCGCCGCCACTTACAACAGCCGTAATCAGGGAGGTGCCAATGCCGGCTTTGGTGTCGCGTTCTAATATGAGCGCCCTGATCGTCCTGGCGTTGCTCGCCACCCTCCCCCAGGCCGCAACCGCAGCCGAACCGCAATTCACGCCGGACATCGCGCCGGCCTCCACCTTCCCCGACGCGCGCCGGGCGACCCGCAAGGAGGGCGTCTTCGTCGCGCCGGCAACGGTCCGCCTGATCGCGCCCGGCATGACGAAGCGCCAGGTCTATCCGCTCCTGGGCGTCCCCCATTTCCATGAGGGGTTATTCGGCGAACGTCGCTGGGACTATATCGTCAATGCCTATACGGGGGCGGGCACGGCCTATCGCGTCTGTCGCCTGCAGCTCCACTGGGGGCGCGGCATGCGCCTGGACGGCATCGCCTGGAACAGCGAGGAATGCCGGGCCGCCTTCCATCAGGACAGCGTGGCCAGGGAAGACAGCAGCCCTATCGTCGCGACCCCGGTGGAAACGCCGGCGCCGCAACCGGTCACGATCCATTTCGCCTTCGACAGCGCCGATCTGTCGCCCGATGCCGAGCAGATTCTGGGCGCCTTTGTCGCCGCGATGTCCGCGAGCGGACGCACGATCAGCGTCGTCGGCCATACCGACAGCGCCGGCCCCGACGCCTATAATGACCGCCTGAGCCTCGCACGCGCCGATGCGGTCGCCCGCTATCTGGGGGGGGCCGGCATCGCGACTTCACGGCTGCGCATATCGGGTGCCGGCGAGCACGGCCAGGCGCTGACAACGGCCGACAACGTGCCGGAGGCGGCGAACCGCAGGGCGGTGGTGACGATCGTCGCGCAATAGCGGGAATCCTCCCCAGGGCGACGCGCGACCGCCCCACCACCGACAGGATGGCGCCTGTCGGGCGTCACCGACGATGGAGGGAAAATGGTGGAGCCGAGCGGGATCGAACCGCTGACCTCGTCATTGCGAACGACGCGCTCTCCCAACTGAGCTACGGCCCCAAGGCGGTCGCCTATAGGCGAGCCATTCGCGCCATGCAATCCTCTTTCGGCAGCGGCTTGCGCGCTTTTGTTCCCGGCGTCGCCGGCCGTCGCCACCCGCCCGGCTGCCATGATCGGCCTTCACGATCGCCGCCGCGTCCGGGCCCGGCAATATCCCGCCATGATGGCGGGAACATCCTGCCCCGCCCATCATTGATCTCCACGATGGCGCAGCCCCGCGCCGTCCAGAAAAATCGAGAGGAACCATCATGGGACATCAAGATGGACGCCACCATGGGCGAACCTACGGTCGCGGCCGCGACCGTTTTTCGGAGGACCGCTCTTCGGACGGCTACTGGCAGGGCCATTATGGCGATGCCCAGCGCTACGGCGCCCCGCCGCCCGACGATTATGAGCCGGAAGGTCGCGGTTTCTTCAACCGTGCGGGCGATGAAGTGCGCCGCTGGTTCGGCGACGAGGAGGCCGAGCGCAGGCGTGCCTATGATGCATGGTTCAACCGCCGCTATGGCGACCCGCGCGACCAGTCCAGCCGCCTGGGCTTTGCTTCCGCGAACAGCGCCAGCTATCGCCCGAATCAGGGCTATGCCCCCTTTACGGGGCAGGACAGCGGCCAGATGCCCGATCAGGGCTATCACTACCGGCCCTCCGCCGACGTCGGCTATGGCGCGCCGCACGACAGCCATTATCACAGCTGGCGGCAGGACCGGATCGCGGAACTGGACCGTGACTATGCCGAATATCGGCGGGAGAATCGCGCCCGCTTCGACAATGATTTCGGCAACTGGCGCTCGCGGCGGAAGGAACAGCGCGCGGCCCTGGCGCAGGTGCGCGAGCATATGGCGGTGGTAGGCAGCGATGGCGATCATGTCGGCACCGTCGACAAGGTCTGCGGCGACCGCATCATCCTGACCAGGACGGACAGGGATGCCGGCGGCATCCATCATGCGATCCCCTGCGGGTGGATCGACATGGTCGGCGACGACAGGGTGACGCTGGAGAAGACCGCCGCGCAGGCTTATGAGGCATGGCACGCCGAGCAGGAACAGCAGGCCATGTTCGGCGACCGGGATTGCAGCGACGAGACCCTGCGCGGCGGCCCGTCGCGTGGCGGTGCCGATGACTGATCCGTCATCCGGCCGATCTACGGCAGAACGTAAAAAAGCCCGGCCGGTGACGGTCGGGCCTTTTTATGCTGGCGTCAGTTGTTGAAGCCGAAGGAGAGGAAGTCCGGCATCGGGCCGTTCCAGCCATCGTCCGGGCCGTCATCGGGCTCGTGACGGCGGCCACGCGGCGCTTCGCGGCGCTGATCGTCCCTGCGATCCGCCGGGCGCGGCGCGCGGGGCTGTTGCGGGGCGGGTGCCGCAGGACGCTCTGCCCGCGGCGCGACGGGCGCGCGAGCTTCGACCGGGGCTCGCGTTTCGACGGGTGCGTGCGTTTCGGCGGGCGCACGAGCCTCGATGGGTGCCGGTGCCGCTGCCTCGTCAGGGGCCTCGCGGCCGGTACGGGCCTTGCCGCCACGGCGACGCGGCTTGGCGGCGGGCTTGTCGTCCGCCTTCCCGGCTTCCGGCACGTCGGCGGCCTTTGCCGGCGCAGCGCCTTCGCCGCCCATTTTCGGGATCTTCGTGCCGATCAGCTTCTGGATATTGTCGAGCGCCTCGGCATCTTCCGGGGTGACGAAGGTATAGGCCACGCCCTTGGCCCCCGCGCGGCCGGTGCGGCCGATGCGGTGGACATAATCGTCCGGGTGCCAGGGCGCGTCGAAGTTGAACACATGGCTCACGCCCTTGATGTCCAGCCCGCGCGCCGCGACGTCCGACGCGACCAGGATGTTGACGGTGCCGTTCTTGAACCGGTCCAGTTCGGCAATGCGCGAGGACTGGTCGATATCGCCATGGATCTCGCCCGAGCGCAGGCCGTGGCGCTGCAGGCTCTTGTTCAGTTCGCGCACCGTCGTCTTGCGGTTGCAGAAGACGATCGCGGTGTGGACCTCTTCCCGATCCAGCAGGGTGAGCAGCATGTCGCGCTTCTTGCGCGATTCGACCGGCACCAGCCACTGGGCGATGTTGATCGAGGCGGTCGCGGGCCGCGCGACCTCGATCGACTTGGGATTGGAGAGGAACTTGTCGGCCAGCTTCTTGATCGGCGCCGGCATGGTCGCGGAAAACAGCAGCGTCTGGCGGGTTGCCGGCAGCTTCGTGCAGATTTCCTCGATGTCGGGGATGAAGCCCATGTCGAGCATGCGGTCGGCTTCGTCGATCACCAGCAGCGAACAGCCGTTGAGCATGATCTTGCCACGCTGGAACAGGTCCATCAGGCGGCCGGGCGTCGCGATCAGCACGTCCACGCCCTTTTCGAGCGCCGCCACCTGATCGCCCATGTTCACGCCGCCGATGAGGAGCGCCATGGAGAGCTTGTGATACTTCCCGTATTTCTCGAAATTCTCGGCCACCTGCGCGGCGAGTTCGCGCGTCGGCTCCAGGATCAGCGAGCGCGGCATGCGGGCACGGCTGCGGCCATGGGCCAGGATGTCGATCATCGGCAACACGAAACTGGCCGTCTTGCCTGTGCCCGTCTGGGCGATGCCGATGATGTCCTTCATCATCAGAACGGGCGGGATCGCCTGCGCCTGGATCGGCGTCGGCGTGTCATATCCGGCCTCGGTTACGGCCTTCAGCAATTCGTCGGAAAGGCCGAGATCGGCAAAAGTCATTCAAATGTCCGGGATAGGGCCCCGGCCGGCAACGGCCAAGGCGCGTCTTAATCCGGCGCCCTCTGCGCAAAATGCAGCCCGATGTCAAGGAAATCCGCTATTTCTCGGGTACAAGGCGCCGGAAGGCGGTAATTCTGCACTCCCGCCCGCCCCGCGCCTTCAATTCGTCCCGCTCGGCGCAGAGCGATCCGTCCTCGCTGGGCTCGACATAGAAGCCCATGTAGAAATCCACCGCGCGGCAGCCCCGCTCCAGCCGGGCACGATAGCGCTGGCCGGTGGTCAGGATCATGTCCACGCCGTCGTCCGACGTGATGCCCGCCGAGCGGATGGACCGAATGGCCAGGCAACGCGGCCCCTTTTTCTCGTCAAAGTCCATTTTCGGCGGGTCCGGCACCGGCGGGCGCGCGGGCGGCCGGGCCATCGGCACCCGGATGATCACGCGCTGCTCGATCTGCAACTGGGCGAGAATCACCGGGCCGCGATCAGCGGCAGCACCGGGAGCCCCGAGAAGCAGGAACGTGATGGCGTGAAGCAAGAACAAACCCCTTGTGGGAGAAAGGGCGATAAGAAGCAGCGGTTGAACATTCGATGAATTCGCGCACATAACAGGCCATGGCTACCACCCCCGTCAAGTCGCGCGTGACATCCGCGCAGATCGACCGCTTCCGCCCGCTGCTCGGCCCCAGGGGTGTCATCGACGATCCGCAGGATGTCGCGCCCTGGGCGCATGACTGGCGTGGCCGCTTTTTCGGCGAGGCAGCCGCGATCCTCGCCCCGGCAAGCACGCAGGAGGTCGCCGCGACCGTGGCATTGGCGGCTGGGCTTGGCATCGCGCTGGTGCCGCAGGGCGGCAACACCTCCATGGTCGGCGGCGCGACGCCCCCCGCAGACGGCAGCGCCCTCATCCTCTCGCTGCGGCGGATGAACCGGATTCGCAGCCTGTCGGCAGCCGATGCGCTGGCGGTGTGCGAGGCGGGCGTGATCCTTTCCAACCTGCACGATGCCGCCACGGCCGAGGGGATGCGCTTTCCGCTCAGCCTTGGCGCCAAGGGGTCGGCGACCATCGGCGGCCTGGTTTCCACCAATGCCGGGGGCACGCAGGTGCTGCGCCACGGCACGATGCGCGCGCTGGTCGAGGGGCTGGAGGCGGTGCTGCCCGATGGCGGCATCCTCCATGGCCTGGCCGCGCTGAAGAAGGACAATCGCGGCTATGACCTCAAGCAGCTGCTGGTCGGCGCGGAGGGCACGATCGGCGTCGTCACGGCCGCCTCCCTGCGGCTGGTGCCGGCAATCGGCGACCGGGCGGTCGGCTGGGTCGGCGTCGCCTCGCCCGAACAGGCGCTGGCACTGCTGCGGCTGCTGGAAGCGCGCATGGGCGATCTGGTGGAGGGGTTCGAGATCATCGCCGACGACGGCCTTGGCCATGTGCTCTCCCATATCCCCGGCACCCGCTGCCCGATCGGGACGCGCACGCCATGGCATGTGCTGGTGGAGGCGGACTTGCCCGTCCGGCATGACGGAACGGCAGCAGGCGGGGCCACTGCCGCCCAGCGCCTGGAAGCCGCGCTGGCGGACGCATTCGACGCCGGCATCGCCATGGACGCCGCCATCGCCGCGAACGAGGCGCAGGCCGACGCCTTCTGGCGCATCCGCGAATCCCTGTCGGAATCGGAAAAGGCGCAGGGGCCGGCGCTGCAGTTCGACGTCAGCGTGCCCGTATCCGCCATGCCCGCCTTCATGACCGGCGCGGCGGCGGCGGCCGAGCGCGCCTTTGCGGGCTGCACGGCCTCGTCCTTCGGCCATCTGGGCGACGGCAATGTCCATTTCCACGTCCGCGCACCCAAAGGCACCGGCGACGGCCCTGCCTGGATCGCGGCGGAGGGCCGGACCATCAGCGCCTTCGTCCACGATATCGTGGTGGCCGCGGGCGGCTCCATCTCCGCCGAACATGGCATCGGCCAGATGAAGCGCGCGGAGCTGGGGCGCCTTGCCGAGCCCGCGCGGATCGGCGCGATGCGCGCGATCAAATCCGCCTTCGATCCGCTGGGCATCATGAATCCCGGCAAGCTCATCCCCCTGCCCGACGAGGCGTAGCGGCACCCCGAAACCGGGCCGACATGCCAAAAGGCGCAGGGACCGGGTCTTTCACCGACAAAGCAATTGCGTCCGGGGCATGAGCGCTTTACTGCGCTGACCCCATCCGACCGAACAGCCCGGCATCGTCCGCGCACCCGACCAGATGGAGAGTTTCAATGGCCACCGCGCCGACCAGCACCCTGCCGATCTTCTACAACGACCTGATCCCGCTCAACAGCCAGGAGCATGCCTCCTGGCATACCCGCCCGGTCGAGGCGCTGCCCTTCCTGGCGCAGCATCATGCCGTGCCGCTGACGATCGACGAGTTCGTGCCCGCCCAGCGTTTCCTGCCGATCATCTTCTCTTCGGGCGACGCGCCCGTGCCGCTGGCGCTGATGGGCCTGAACGAAGGCATCAACGTCTTTGTCGATGACGCGGGCAAGCTGCTGGGCCGCACCTATGTGCCCGCCTATATCCGCCGCTACCCCTGGATGCTCGCCAAGCTGCGCCCCGATTCGGAAGAGCTGTCGCTCTGCTTCGATCCCACGTCCGAAGGCGTCGGCGAGTTTGCGGAAGGCGAGGCCCTGCTGGCCGATGCCCAGCCGACCGAAGTCACCAAGAGCATCCTCAGCTTCTGCGAGGAGTTCGAACAGGCCGCCGCGCGCACCAACCAGTTCATGAACGACCTGAAGGACATGGACCTGCTGATGGAAGGCGAAGTCGCCATCCAGGTGCCGGGCACCGAGCAGCCCTTCGTCTATCGCGGTTTCCAGATGGTCAACGAGCAGAAGCTGCGCGACCTGCGCGGCGACCAGCAGCGCAAGCTGGCGCAGAACGGCATGCTGCCACTGCTCCACGCGCATCTCTTCTCGCTGCAGCTGGTACGCGATATTTTCCAGATGCAGGTCGAACAGGGCAAGGGACCGTCCATTCCGGTCCTGCAGCAACCGGCCCCCGCCAACGCCTGAACGGGGGTCGGCGCCTGATCGAATGATCGGCGCCAGATAAAAGCAGCACCCGATCCGGCCGGAGAAGGTCAGGAAGCGGCCATGGCACAAGGGGATTCCCCCGGTGCCATGGCCGTTTGCGTGACACGCTTCATCGCATCGCCGCAGATAAAATCAGTAAGGGGTTGAAACCTATCGGCCTCTCCCCTAAATTCGGATCATACGGTGCACCTGCCCCCCTTTCGGGTGTGTCGTATGGGCGTCTCCCCCCTTTGGAGACGTCTCCTCCCTGAACCTTGGCCGCCCCATGCTCTGCATGGGGCGGTTTTTTCATTTCACCATGACTCCAGCACCGAACTTCGCTGGACTACGCCGAAGCCCGATACAGCAGGTTTATCAATAACTTAGGCGAGTTCAACATATGCCGGTTCTTTCCGAAACCTGACCCAACTTCCCTGCTGGTGGCCCCTATGAGGCTCTTGGGAATCGGGTCTTTCCGAGGAGTCATCATGGCAAAGATCAAGCTCACCAAGTCCGCAGTCGATGCGGCACAACCCCAGGCGCAGGCTGTCGAACTCAGGGATACCCTGGTGCCCGGCTTCTTGTGCAAGATTACCCCATCGGGCCGCAAGGTGTTCATGCTCCAGTACCGGACGAACGCCGGCGAGCGCCGCAAGCCCGCCTTGGGTCAGTACGGGGAACTGACCGTCGAACAGGCCCGCTCGCTGGCTCAGGAATGGCTGGCCCAGGTGCGCCGGGGCGGCGACCCGGCCGCAGACAAGGCGCAGGCGCGCAAAGCGCCCACGGTCAAGGAGCTTTGCACGAAGTTCATGGAGGACTACTCCAAGCTGCGCAACAAGCCCAGCACCCAGGAAGGCTATCAGAGCGTCATCGACCGCAACATCGTCCCGATGATCGGCCGGATGAAGGTTCAGGACGTGAAGCGCCCGGACGTGGCCGGGATGATGAAGAAGATGACGCACAAGCCGGCCGACGCGAACCGCACGTTCAGCGTCATGCGCCGCATGTTCAATCTGGCCGAGGTGTGGGGCTACCGGCCCGACGGCACCAATCCGTGCCGGCATGTCCCGATGTTCCCCAACGGCAAGGCCACCCACCTCATTAGCGACGAGGACATGGGCAAGCTGTTCCGTCATCTTGAGCATCTGGAGGCCGAGAGACTGGAGAGCTACGTCATCCCGCTCGCGATCCGGCTGCAATTCGAGTTCGCCGGCCGTCGCGGCGAAATCGTCACGCTCCAATGGGATTGGGTGGACTTCGAGAACCGGCGCGTCGTCTGGCCCGACAGCAAGACCGGCGGCATGTCCAAGCCCATGAGCGAGGAAGCCTATCGGCTGCTTTCGACGGCACCGCGCCGGGACGATTGCCCGTATGTGCTGCCGTCCCCGAACCATCCCGGCCAGCACCTGACCACGGGCGAGTATTACAACGGCTGGAGCCGTGCGCTCAAGGCCGCAGGCGCGGCGCATGTAGGCACGCACGGCATCCGCCACCGCTCGGCGACCGACATAGCCAACTCGGGCATCCCGGTCAAGGTCGGCATGGCGCTGACCGCGCACAAGACCGTGGCGATGTTCATGCGCTACGTCCACACCGAGGATGACCCGGTGCGCAAGGCGGCCGAACTGGTGGCGAACCGGCGCAAGACGATCACCGGCGCCAAGCGGCTCCCTGCGGAGGCAACGGCATGAGCAGGCGCAAGGCATCCATTGCGTCACCAGCAGCACCAAAGGCGCTGGTGGGCGACATTCGGGCACTGATCGAGGCGTCGCGCCAGCGCGCCGCCTCGGCGGTCAATGCGGAACTGACCTTGCTGTTCTGGCGCGTCGGCCAGCGCATCCATACGGAAGTGCTGGCCGGTCAGCGGGCCGGGTACGGCGAAGAAATCCTGCCGTCCCTGGCCGCACAGCTTGTCCACGACTACGGGCGCAGCTTCGCGGACAAGAACCTGCGCCGGATGGTGCAGTTCGCCATCGCCTACCCCGACGAGCGAATTGTCGTTTCACTGTCACGACAATTGAGCTGGTCGCATTTCGTGGCACTGATCCCGCTGAAAGACCCGCTTCAGCGAGACTACTACGCGCAGATGACCAGCGCCGAACGCTGGAGCGTGCGGACGCTGCGCGAGCGCATCGACTCGATGCTGTACGAACGCACGGCCCTGTCCCAAAAGCCGGAGGAAACCATCGCGCAGGAACTGGCGACCCTACGCGATGTGCAGCGCATGACCCCGGCGCTGGTCATGCGCGACCCGTACATCCTCGACTTCCTGGGCCTGCGGGATAGCTGGCAGGAAAGCGACCTTGAGGCGGCCATCATCCGCGAAATGGAAGCCTTCCTGCTGGAGCTGGGCGCGGGCTTCTGCTTCGTCGCCCGGCAGAAGCGCATCCCGATTGACGACGAGGATTTTCACCTTGACCTGCTTTTCTACAACCGAAAGCTGCGGCGGCTGGTGGCGGTGGAGTTGAAGATCGGCGAGTTCAAGGCAGCCTACAAAGGGCAGATGGAGCTTTACTTGCGCTGGCTGGACAAGCACGAGCGGGAGCCGGAAGAAGCCTCGCCGCTGGGGATCATCCTTTGCACCGGCAAGAAGCGCGAGCAGATCGAATTGCTGGAGCTGGATAAGTCGGGCATCCACGTTGCCGAGTACCTGACCAGCTTGCCGCCGCGTGCGGTGCTGGGCGAGAAGTTGCAGCAGGCTACCGAGCGGGCGCGGTTGCAGATCGAGCAGCGCAAGCAAGATACCGAGTAGCCCAAACAGCATTCGTGCGTCCCGGCGTGCCGCCGTCGGGTTCGCGGGCTGCGCCCCGCGCTTCGTGCCGAATCGCGGCCATCCGGCTTTGACCCCTGACGCCTTCGGCCCTGGCGGGCCTGCGCGCTCCGCTTGCCGAAACCCGAGTGTGGGCAGTGGGCGGGTGTGGGCGGTCTTGCTGTTCCCTTCACCGTATCACGGCGTTCTCGCCGTCAATGACTGCGCGTGCTTCGCACGCTTGCGTCCTGGCGGCCGTCTTCGATCGTTGACTGCTTGCGCTGCGCCGTGAGGGCGACGGTTCCGGGCAATTCCGCCCGAGCAACCGGAGCACGATCATGTCGCAACTGTCCTTTTCCTCGTTCGATTCCTCGCTGATGGTGCGTGATGCGCAGGGCCGTTACCTGCTGGCAACTGCCGAGCAAATTCTGGAGGCCGCGCGCCAGGCCATCGAGCGCAAGATGCAGCGCGGCACGTCGTTCACGTCGCCGGCGGCAGTCAAGGAGTACCTGCGCGCCAAGCTGGCCGGCTTCGAGCATGAGGTGTTCGCGGTGCTGTTCATGGACACGCATCATCGGCTGATCGAATACGCCGAGATGTTCCGAGGCACCATCGACGGCGCATCGGTGTATCCGCGCGAGCTGGTCAAGGAGGCGCTGCGGCTCAACGCGGCGGCGGTCATCATTTCGCACAACCACCCGAGCGGCAATCCCGAGCCGAGCGGTGCCGACAGGGCATTGACCCAGCGGCTCAAGGAGGCGCTGGGGCTGGTGGACGTGCGTGTGCTGGATCACATCATCGTCGCGGGCACCGACACCACATCATTCGCCGAACGCGGCTTGATCTGACGAAGGGGCTTCGGCCCCTATTTGCTGCGCCCGGCGCGGGCCGGGCGAAAACGCTGCCTCGAAAATCCGAGACAGCGTTTCGGAAATTCATCGGCCTGCATGGAGGTATGGGGCGGTCTTGCTGTCCCCTTCATCGTGCCACGGCGTTCTCGCCGTCAAGGGCTGCGCGCCGATGGCGCTTGCGTCCTCGCGGCCGTCTGCGACTGACCTTGCCCCCGAGAACCGGATCCCTTGCTGAGTGGTTGAATTCAGACAAGGAGAGCGGATGTGAAGAAGGCGACGAGAGCGAAGTACACGCTGGAGTTCAAGCTCGAGGCGGTGCGGCTGGTCAAGGGCGGGCAGAGCATGGCGGCGACGGCGAAGATCCTGGGCATCGCCGAGCAGACGCTGCACAACTGGATCAGGGCCGACAAGGATGGTCGGCTGAGCGGAGCTGGCACCAAGCCGGTGAGCCCCGAGCAGATGGAGATCGCGCGGCTGCGAGCTGAACTGGCCCGTGTGAAGATGGAGCGCGACATCCTGGGAAAAGCGACGGCGTACTTCGCGAAGGAGCGGGGGTGAAGTACGCCTGGATCGAGCGGCACCGCAATCACTGGCCGGTGTCGCTGAGCTGCGAGGTGCTGGGCGTGAGCGCCAGCGGGTATCACGAGCACAAGCTTCGATCGGCCAAGCCGCGACGCCACATCGGCGACGACGCGCTGCTGGTGCACATCCGCGCTGTGCACGCCCAGACACGTGGCGAGTACGGCTGGCCGCGGGTATGGAGGGAACTGCTCGCAGGTGGCATCCGCGTGGGCAAGGAGCGAGTGCGCAAGTTGATGAAGCTGCACGGCATCAAGGCGCGAGGCAAACGCAAGTTCAAGGCGACCACCGACAGCAACCACAAGCTGCCGGTGGCCGAGAACCTGCTCGACCGCCAATTCACGCCAGCGGCACCTGACCGCGTGTGGACGAGCGACATCACCTACGTTGCGACCGATGAAGGATGGCTGTACCTGGTCGTGGTCATCGACCTGTTCAGCCGTCAGATTGTGGGCTGGTCGATGAAGCCACACATGAAGCGCGAGTTGGTCATCGATGCTCTGCGCATGGCCTGGTTCCGACGCCGGCCCGAGCCCGGGGTGATCTTCCACTCCGACCGCGGCAGCCAGTACTGCAGCGACGACTTCCAGCGGGCGCTGACCGAGTACGGCATGCGCAGCTCGATGAGCCGCAAGGGCAACTGTTGGGACAATGCGCCGACCGAGAGCCTGTGGGGCTCGCTGAAGGTCGGCAGGCTGCACGGGTGCCGGTTCGAGACCCGGCGCGCCGCGATGGACGAGATCGTCGACTGGCTGACGTTCTACAACCACCGACGACTTCACTCGTCGCTGGGCTACGTCAGCCCGATGCAGTTCGAACGGGCTTGGCTTGCCGCCCAGGCAAGGCAGGCCGCGTGATGGTCTCAGCTATGGGATCCGGAGAACGCGGGCAAGGTCAGACCCCTGACTGCTTGCGCTGCGCCGTGCCCCGGAAGGGTCGGGCAATTCCGCCCGGCATCCTTTCAGGAGTTCACCATGAACCACGCACTCATCACTGACGAGCGGCGCATCGTGCTGCTGGCCAACGGCCGTGCATCGCTGGAAAACCCGCACTTCGATCCGGCCCCCGTGGTCAAGCTGTTCACGCCGGATGCCGGCGCGACCTGGCTGCTGACCGAGATTGATCCCGATGACCACGACCACGCCTTTGGTCTTTGCGACCTGGGCCTGGGAATGCCGGAAATCGGTTGGGTCAGCTTGAACGAGCTGGCGACCGTGCGCGGCGGGCTGGGCCTGTCGATCGAACGCGATCTGTCTTTCCGCGCCGAGAAGCGGTTGAGCGCCTATGCACGCGAAGCGCGGCTGGCCGGGCGTGTCGTTGTCTGACCCGGCCCTTGGAGCGCCGCAAGGCGCTCCATGTGTTTTCTCGACCATCACAGGAGATCAATGCCATGAGCAGCCATCAAGATTGGGTCATCGAAGTTTCAGCGCAGCACGACGCGCACAAGCCATTCGCGCCGGAGAACGGCGAGCCGCTGCGCTTCAAGATCGGCGACGCGGTGATCTACACCAACGACTTCGGCGCACAGTTCCATAGCCGCGTCACCGGGTTTTATCAGCCTGCCGGGCCTTGCGGGCTGTACGCGCTCGGGCGGCGCTATTTTCTGGATTCGTCCTCACCGTGGATGCCGGTTGCGGAATCCAGCCTGCGCCCTGACGACGCGGCTTGATGCCTTCGCGCCCCTTCCGGGGCGCTGCGCGCTTCGCTTGCACTCCAGGGGAAGGCCATGCGGCCATCCCCGCCGCGCTGCGCTTGGCGCCCCTCAAAGCCCGCCGCCCCGGCTGCGCCGGCGCGGCAACACCTGCATACCATCGGCATTTCATCCTGAGCATCCGGCCCATGCTGTCCATCGTTGATTGCATGGGCGTCCCCGGCCAAGAAACATGGCCGGTCGCGCTGTCGTGCTGCGCATCGAACCCCCTTCGGGGTTTCGCCCCTGACGGGCTTCCATCGTTCCCTCGCTCCGCTCGGCTGACGCCTACGGCCCGGCTTCCAGCTTCGGGCCTGCGCGCTTCGCTTGCGTGCGGTTCGGCACACAGGGACGGCCGTTGCCATGTCCAGCCGTCTCCCCTGACTTCATCACCTTCTCCGCGACCGTAGCCCGCTCCCGTGGGCCGTCAAGGCGCGCAGGGCCGTGTCCTCGGCTGCGCCTGCGGGCCGCACCAACCCTGCGCTTGTCTCCTTGACGGCCCCCGTCCACGCGCTCCTTTGGCCGCGGGCGATGAACTCAGGAAAGACGGTGGCAACAGGGCCAACCGGGTTCCTCGTGCCAACCGCACAGAACAGCCGAAAGGCTGGGCTTCCGAATCTAGGAATCCGGTGTGCGGTTTGAACAGCAAACCCTTTTCGTCAGGAGAAAGACCATGCAACTCGCATCCCGTTTCGCTTCCCGTTCCCCCTCGCTGCGCAGCGATTACCCGCTGACCGATGACCAGATTCACCGCGTAGCGCCGTCCATCTTCGCGGACGCGCCGCATGAAAGCCGTTCGCAGCGGTACGCCTACATCCCCACCGCCGCCGTGCTGGCCGAGCTTCGCAAAGAAGGATTCCAGCCTTTCATGGTGACGCAAACCCGCGTGCGCGATGAAGGCAAGCGCGAGCACACCAAACACATGCTGCGCCTGCGCCACGCCAGCCAAATCAACGGCGCGGAAGCTAACGAAATCGTGCTGCTGAACTCCCATGACGGGACGAGCAGCTATCAGATGCTGGCCGGCATGTTCCGGTTCGTGTGCAGCAATGGCCTTGTGTGCGGCGACACCGTGGCCGATGTGCGCGTGCCCCACAAGGGCGACGTTTCCGGGCACGTCATCGAAGGCGCTTACGAAGTCTTGCGCGGCTTCGACCGGGTGAAGGATTCCCGCGATGCCATGCGCGCGATCACGCTGGACGAAGGCGAAGCCGAAGTATTCGCCCGTTCCGCGCTGGCCTTGAAGTATGACCCCACCGACAACAAGCCCGCGCCCATCACCGAATCGCAAATCCTGATGCCGCGTCGGTTCGATGACCGCCGCCCGGACTTGTGGAGCGTGTTCAACCGCACCCAAGAAAACCTGACCAAAGGCGGATTGCATGGCCGCAGCGCCAACGGACGCCGCCAGCAAACCCGCCCGGTGCAGGGCATGGATTCCGATGTGCGCCTGAATCGCGCCCTTTGGATGCTGGCCGATGGCCTGCGCCAGTTGAAAGCCTGATTCCCGACGCAGCAGGGGCAGGCAGCAGCCCTTGCCGCTTCCTTCGCTGCTGCATCCCTGAACCGATAGGAGCTATCACCATGAACGCCGTTACCCAAACCGAAGCCCGCGCCCTCAACACCGCCGCCGCTATCCCGCTGGAAGCCGCTGACCCGACCAAGAACCTGATTTTGGTTCCGCTTTCGCGGCTGGTGTTGCGCCCTGCTGGCCGCAACGTGCGCAAGACCCCGCGCATGTCTATCCCCGAACTGGCCGCAAGCATTCAGCGTGTCGGCCTGCTGCAAAACCTCATCGTCATTGCCGCCGCCGATGGCGAGCATTACGAAGTGGTGGCGGGTGGCCGTCGCCTCGCCGCGTTGAAGCTGCTGGCGAAGAAGCGCCGCATCAGCAAGGAATGGGAAGTGCCTTGCCTGCTGGTGGCCGATGGCACGGCCCGCACGGCCAGCCTCACCGAGAACGTGCAGCGCGAAGCCATGCACCCCGCCGACCAGTTCGAGGCATTCGCCGCGCTGGTGGCCGAAGGCCGCCCCATCGAGGACATAGCCGCCGATTTCAGCGTGTCCCCGCTGGTGGTGCAGCGCCGCTTGAAGCTGGCGAACGTCTCGCCTCGCCTGCTGGCCGACTATCGCGCCGAAGCCGTGACGCTCGATCAGTTGATGGCGCTTGCCATCACCGACGACCACGTCGCGCAGGAAAGCGCCTTCTACGACGCTCCGACGTGGCAGCGCAACCCTTCCCAATTGCGCGACCGCCTGACCGAGCGCGAGACTGACGCATACCGGCATCCGCTGGTGCGTTTCGTGGGGCTGGACACCTACGAAGCCGCAGGCGGCGGCATTCGCCGTGACCTGTTCGCGGAAGGCGATGCGGGCGTGTATCTGACCGATGCCGCGCTGCTGGAACGGCTGGCGCAAGACAAGCTGGCCGGTATCGCCGCCGAGGTGAAGGCCGAAGGTTGGGCATGGGTGGATGCCACGCCCGCCGTGACCCATGCCGACCTGCACGCCTTCCAGCATGCGCCGAGGGAGCGCCGCGAACCGACCAAGCGCGAAGCGCAGCGCATCGAAAAGCTGCAAACCAAGCTGCACGAACTGGCCGCAGCCGTGGATGACGCGCTCGATGCCGAGGACGAGGAAAAGGCCGATGCCTTGCAGGAAGAAGGCGAAGCCGTGGGCGAACAGTTGCAGGCGCTGGAAGATGGATTGAAGGACTACAGCGCGACCGCGAAGGCCGCAGCCGGTGCCATCGTCACCATCGACCGCAACGGGCAGGCCGTGATTCATCGCGGGCTGCTGCGCGAAGCCGAAGCCAAGGCGCTGCGCACGCTGGAACGCTTGCGGCAGGGTTTCGGTAGCGAAGGCGAAGCCGCGAACGACGACGAAGGCGAGGACGACGAACAACCCAAGACCGCCGCCATGTCCGACAAGCTGGCGCAGCGGTTGAGCGCCCACCGTACCGGCGCACTGCAAATCGAAGTCGCCCGGCATCCGCAAGTCGCGCTGGCCGCGCTGGTGCATGGCATGGTGCAGACCGTCTTGCAGGGCAGCCACTACGGCCACGACTTGCCACTGGGCGTGAGCCTGAAAGTGCAAGACCGGCTGGAAGGCATCGCCCCGGACATACCGGATTCGCCCGCCGCCGTGGCGCTGCGCGAGTTGCAGCAGGTCGCAGGCGAAGGCTTGCCGGAGGACAGCGCCGAACTGTTCGCCGTGCTGCTGGCGAAGTCGCAAGATGAACTGGTGCGGCTGCTGGCGGTATGCGTGGCCGTCACGGTGGACGTGGTAACGCCCCGCGCTGCGCAGCGCCAGCCCGGCGCGGAACTGGCGCAGGCCGTGGGGTTGGATATGACCGCATGGTGGAAGCCCACCAATGAGGGTTATTTCCAGCACATCCCGAAGGCCGTGATTCTGCAAGCCGTGGGGCAGTTCGCCCCGGCGCACGTCACCCGGCTGGCGAAGTTGAAGAAGGGAGACATTGCCAGCGAAGCCGAACGGCTGGCGGACGGCACTGGATGGATGCCCGCCATCTTCGCAGCCGAAGCCACGCAGCAGCAGGCCGCGCAGGATGTGGCGACGGAAGCGGAAGCCGACACCACGGACACCGCCGCCGTGACCGATGAACCGGCCGAGGCATTGGCTGCGTGACCCTGCACCGATGAGCGCCCTGGTTCCGACCGGGGCGCTTCACCATTCCATCAACGCCAGCCCCAGGCCGTTCCGCCCTGGGGCTGGTGGTCAAAAAACCGGACGCGGCGACGGCCGCGCCCGGTTTCAAGGCCCAAAGCCACAACGCCCCTTCGCCGCCTTCGGGCAGGTGGCGAAGGGGCGACGCACAAGTGGCCCTTATGCGCGGAAAAACTCTCGAAGCCCATAAGTGCGTCGGCGCACAGCACCGACGACATTCCGAACGCGCCCCGCCGCAATGGGCGGGGCTTGTGGGGCTACGCCTCGGCTTGCTGCGACAGGTTGCACGAATGCGTGCCGTCCTCGACGCTGGCAGTTCGTCGCCTGTACGTCACGAAGGACGGTTCACCGACACGCCGCCCGGCCTTGCAATGGAGCCTCCACGCCACGCCTCACACAAGAGGCCACCTGCAACGTCAGGGGCGCCTGCGCCCTTGTCGCCGGTGTTGTCCTTGCCGTGTCAGGGCGTAGGCCGGTGAAGCCGTCGCGCGGGGATGCCGAGTCGGCCATGTCTCCATTCGGGAGCGGGCGGCCAGTACGTCCTTGTGTTGTTGTGAATCCTGGCGGTGGCTGGGCTTCATGGCCGCAACCTTCCAGCGAAAACAATTTCCCCTGCGCTGCGCGCATTCCTCGCGGGACAAATTCTTTTCGCTTCCAGGTTCTCCACAGTGTTGCGACCGCTGCGCGGTGCGGCCAGCCCATCCCCCGCCGGACGGATCACAACAAGGACGCACTGGCGCGACCTTGTTCAACCCGAAAGGAGAAATCATCATGGCAAACATCGGCACCTTCACCGCAGAGAAAGACGGCTTCACCGGCCAGCTCCGCACCCTGACCCTCAACGTCAAGGCCAAGCTGGTTCCCAACGACAAGGGTGAGAACGAAAGCGCCCCGGACTTCCGCCTGCAAGCGGCCGGCCACGACTTCGGCGCGGCGTGGAAGAAAACCAGCGAGGCCGGGCGGGATTACCTGTCGGTGGCCATCGACGATCCTTCGTTCCCGGCAACGGTCTATGCCCGCCTGATCGAAGGCGAGAACGGCACGCATGACCTGATCTGGTCGCGCAGCAAGCCCAAGGCGGCCTGACGGCCGCCCACCGCGCCCCGTCCATTGCGGCGGGGCGCGGTGCTGCTGATCGCAGCACCACACGCACCGGGTTTCGGCGGTTGCCTCATGCCCGGCATGTCCAGGGCCGGCATCGCATTGGCGATGGTCGGATGATTCAACGCCCGTAGCAGCAAGCACAAGATGGCGTGTCGGCGCGTTGCGCCGCCGGGCTTTCGGGCTTGCGCCCCGTGCCGGCAAGCCGTCACGGCCATGCGGCTTCAATCCCTCACGCCTCCGCGCCTGCGGTGCTGCGCGCTCCGCTTGCGGAAATCCAGACGCGCTACAGCGCGTCGCGCTCTTTCAGCACGGCCTCGAACTCCTGGCGCACCCGCGCCAGCAGCTCGTCTGCCTTGCGCGTGTCGTCGCCGGCGTAGGCCAGCGTCAACAGCGTCAGCGGATGCACTTCCATGACCTCGCATAGTTCGGTCAGCTTGTGCAGCGTCGGACTTTTCAGATCGCGCTCCAGCGTACTCATATAGGTGCGGCTGGACACGTCGGAGAACGCTTCCTGGCTCAAGCCTCGCGCCTTCCTGACTGTCCGTATTGCCGCTGCTAATGAGTGTTTCGCTGCCACTAACTTGGTTTCCCCACAAAAACCAAGATGACAGTCCATTGCGCCCTATAGAGCTACAATCTATAGTGTTCATTCATGGCTGACTGGCCCGCTTTCGTGCTTTTACGGAATTCCGCATGTGTGGATTTCGACAGAACCGGGGAATCGCATCCGTGTCTTTCCGGCTTCCTACAATCCCGCTTACGCGCTTGCGTTCTTCTACAGATGCGATGGTTTGCGCATCCGTGCTTGCGCACGAAAGCACGGAAACGGTTTGGCGGTTCCGTGCTTCGACGGAGAAGCGCATCCGCGCATCCTCGGTTTCGTGGAGGTTCCGGCCATGACCCTGCCCCTTCTCACCGCCGACGAACGCGCCCGGCTGCTGGCCCACGGCGCCGCACGCGCTGCCGGCCAAGGCATCGACCCGATGCCCGTGGTGCGGCTGTTCACCCCGGATGCGCACGCGACCTGGCTGCTGGTATCGCTCGATCCTGCGGATGGCGACACGGCCTACGGCCTGATCGACCTCGGCATCGGGATGCCTGCGCTGGGGACGGTCAAGCTCTCCGACCTGGCCGGCATCGTCGGGCCGCGCAAACTGCCGGTGCGGCGGGATCGGTATTTCCAGGCGGTGCGCCCGCTGTCGGCGTATGTCCGGCTGGCGCAGGAGAACGGTTCGATCACGGACTGATGAACGCCAGCGCAGTCCGGCCAGCCAGGGCGCATTGAGACTATTTCAGTCTTACTCAAGACCGGACAGGTCTGGATCGGCATTGATGCACCGAAGCGGTGCCAGCCTGATGCAAACAGTCATGATCTTTGGCAAGGACTGCGGCACGGTATCCGATGCCGCGTACCATTTCCGGGTTGTGCGGCCGTCGCATTCAGACGATTTCCGCAACACGCCGGAGCCAAACGGTCTTGACACCGACAGTTACAGCTTAACCCGATCTTGATGACGACCTGATGGCGATTCGATAGCTCCCGCACGGCGGAATCCGTGGCGACGCATCCCAAGCACAGGGAGGTTTTGCCATGACTGATCGCAGCGCCGAACACTGGTATCCGACAGCGGCCTATCTCTACGTCCTGCACCTCGACGGCCCCGCGCTGGCCTGGGAATATCTGCGCAGGAATCCCGGCTACCGCCGCGACTGGCTGCGCCGTCGCCGCTGGCCGGACGCGGCGCAGGCGTGGGGCCTGCGCCTGCTGGAAGACCCGGCGCTGGATGCGCGCGACGCGCATCCGGCCTGGTTCCCCGATCACGATGCGGTGGTGCAGCTCTACCCGGATGACGATCCGCCACCCGAAGCCCATGCCTTCGAGTTCTGGGGCGTACCTGGCCGCAAGGAACTGATCCACGACGGCAAGCGCCTGGTGCTGGTGTCACGGTGGCCCGGCTGCTGCCTGCGGCTCGCGCTCGGGCCGGGCCTGGAAGATGGCATGGCCTACCTCTACGCTACCCGCGCCTGCGCCACACCCTGCACGCGCTATCGCACGCTCGCGGCCGGGCTGGCCGCCCTGGCCGTGGCCACGGTCGCCGCGCCTGCGGCGGCGGCCCGTTCCCGGCCTACGCCGGCCGCGTTGCTGGAACTGCATACGCTCCAGGCGCTCGACGCGACCCTGGCGGGCGCGTCCTTGCGCGAAATGGCCGAAGGTCTGTTCGGTGCGGATGCGGTCGTCGCAGACTGGCACACCGACAGCGCCTTGCGCGCCCGCGTGCGCCGGCTGGTGCGTCGCGGCGATGCGTTGATGCGCGGCGGCTACCGCCGCCTGGCACAGCTTCCGCCGCTGCCGTTTCAGTAGGGGGGGACGTTTCGCAGCCCCCGCAGATCGTCCCTTCGCGGGGTGCCGCGCTTTCTTGAAAGTGCCTCTATCCGACCGCGTGTTGCGGCCGGGCTTGATGGAGGTTCATCCCATGCGACCTGTTCCCTTGCGGCCTGCCGCCGCTGCTGGCGCTGCGCCTGCGCAGCCCCAACGCTACCTGACCAACGACGAAGCCGCCGAGTACCTGCGCCTCAGTCCCCGCACGCTGGAGAAACAGCGCGTGGTCGGCGGCGGCCCCAAGTTCCGCAAGTTCGGCCGGCGCGTCATGTACGCCGTGAGCGACCTCGATGCCTGGGCCGACCAGCGCAGCTACGAGGCAACGTCCGACCCGGAATATGCCGAACGCCATGCGGGCGACTACCGTGATGGCCGCTGATCGTCGGCGCGTGGGTGGCCTTCGCCATGTCCAGCCCGCCAGGGCAAGCCTTGCCGCAGCGCGAACAGCTCGACCTGTTCCGTGCGCTGCCGGGCGACATGGCACCCCGCGACAGCCAGGACTTGATGGCGTTTCCGTTCTTCTCGCTCGCAAAGTCACGGCGCATCGCGCCGATCGACTTCCGCGCCGGCGGCATCACCATCCGCGTGGAAGGCACGGCCGAGCATGGCATCGCAACGATATGGGATGCCGACGTGCTGATATGGGCTGCCTCGCAGATCGTGGAGGCGCGCGACGCGGGCTTGCGCCCGTCGCGCTGGATACGCGCCACGCCCTACGAGATCCTGCGCTTCATCGGGCGCGGCACGTCCCTCAACGACTATCTGCGCCTGAAAGCCGCGCTCGACCGGCTGCAATCGACCAGCATTGCCACGTCCATCCGCGAGACGACCGGCCGGCGGCTGCACCGCTTCTCATGGATCAACGAATGGCGCGAGCTGGCCGACGCCAGCGGCATGCCGTTGGGCATCGAGCTGATCCTGCCGGACTGGTTCTATGCCGGCGTGCTCGACGCCGCGCTAGTGCTGACCATCGACCCGGCGTACTTCCGCTTGAAGGGCGGCATCGAACGCTGGCTGTACCGCCTGGTGCGCAAGCACGGCGGGCGGCAGGAACACGGCTGGCAATTCGACTTCCGGCACCTGTATCGCAAGTCCGGCAGCGCGGCGCGCTACTCGGACTTCGCCTACGACCTGCGCGCGCTGGTCGCGCGGCAGTCGCTGCCCGGCTACGTCCTGTGCATCGAGCGAATGCCGGACGACGGACAAGAACTGCTGACCTTCCGGCCCGTGCTGCACACGGCACGGGGATAACTGCGGGAAAAGGTGTGGACGGCCTCGTGCTATCAGGAGTACCGGGTATCGTGCTATCGGGAGTACGCCTATCGTGCTATCAGGAGTACGAAAACGCCGGAAAGCCAATAACGGCGCGGGTTTGCGGACCCTCTAACTTCCCTAACAAGAAATACATAACTTTTAGTAGAAGCGCGCCGTTTCGGTGGACAACCACCAAACGGCACTGTCGTTTTCCCCCAAAGCGGAGACTGGGGGCGTCTCGTGACTAGTTTCCCCCTTAAAGCGGAGACTGGTTGCCCT
>NZ_JBANFL010000023.1:0-64422 GCF_037154135.1 Sphingobium aquiterrae | reverse complement strand
AAACCATCGAAATGAGGGGTCCCTTTTAGACGCCGATCACCCCGCTAACGGGGTCCTTTTTGCACGCCGATCCACAGCCCCAGCTTTTCCTGTTTGGCCGTCTTGCCTTCGGTAACATCCTTGAAGAAGCGCTCGATCTCACCTGCAGTGACCTCGCCAGCCACACGGCGCCCCAAAAGCGGCACTACGTGATGCCGTAAGCGGGCGATCGTGTAGGCCTTCGTACGCTCCTTCATAGGAAAGCCCTGACGCTTTCCCCGTTGAATGTAGCAGCCCTCCCTCTCGTAGAGGTCGACCAGCGCTGCCATCTTCATCTGACGCCGCTGCTCCTTCACGTCGGACGCAGGATCCTCGCCGACCGCGACGCCGCCGAGAATGACTTTTGCCTTCCGGCGAGCAAGCTCTGGGGTGAGCGGACCATGGCGGCCAATCGTCACCACCTTCTGCTCAGCCTGGCGACCCCCGCCATTCCCGCGGTACTTCGCTATGAAGGTCTTGGTCCCGCTCGGCTCGACCCGCAGGCCGAAGCCGGGCAGATCACTGTCCCAGAGATGATAGCGGCGGGGCCGCTTCCCCGCGTCGTTGCAGAGTCGATTCGTCAATGCTGTGGTGCTACGTTTTGCCATAGGTTGCATCCAAGGTTGCGACCGATCAGACACCACCTAGCCACCACGCCGACCGGAAAGTTGTGGATACGGGTATGCTATTGTCGGCGACGGAAATCAACCAACTATATGATTAAGCGTAGAAAATCGTAGAGTCGGATATGTACGGATTGGCGCTAAGCAATTTTGCCAAGGTTGGGGTCGAGGGTTCGAATCCCTTCGCCCGCTCCAGTTTTCCACATCTGCACATGCAGGCGCGACGATTTTGTCGCGGGGAATGCTGCGTTTACGTCCGGCACGCCATGTCGGCGGGCAAGGCTTTTCAGGCTCTGCCCACACGCAGCATCGCATGGGTTTCAGTCCAGCGCCTCGTCCAGCAGGCGCGCCAGGCGCAGGCCGCCGCGTTCCATCTGCTGGCGGACTACCGGCACCAGTGCCTCGATCTCCTGCTCGCTCAACGTGCCGCGCGTCGTCTTGTCTGCGCGGCAGGGTTCGCCATTGCGTACCGGGGCATAGGCCATGTCGCGCGAGAGGGCCCAGCTTTCCCGGCTCCAGTCCTCCGTCGTGCCACCACCCATCGCGGTCTTCTCTTCGGCGGAATAATGGCGGACGAGGGAGGGCGGGGCGGAAATGCCGCGTTCGGCCAGATAGCCGTCCCAGATGCTGTGCAGGTTCAGCCGGTTGTTCTGCACGATGCCGTAATCGGCCTTCACCCGGTTGCCGCCCAGGTCGCCATTGTCGCCCGCATGCAGCGGCTGGTGCAGGTCGCCGACGAAATGGACGAGGAAGGCCAGCGCCATAAGCCGCTCGCGTGCGGGCAATGTCCTGTCCTTGAGAAGCCGGGCGTTGCGGTCGATCTGGGCCGAGACGCAGTTGCCGTCCGGGCAGGCGGCCTTCAGGTCGAAGGGCTTGCAGATATCCACATTCTGATAATGCCAGTTATATTGATAGCTGAAGCGATCCTTCAGTTCCTTGATGCAATCGGGCCAGACGCTGGCATTCTCGATGGTCTTGAGCGGGCAGGTGGGCGTTGCCATGTCCGGCGCATGGCGCAGCAGCGCGGCGATGGCGGCGCGGGTGCGCGGCGTCACATTGGCCTGCGCGATCTGCGCGATGGTTTCATGCCCATATTCCCACCATGCGAGCGCCGGCGTGGGCATGAAAGCGGCGAGCAGGGCGAGGAGGGGGAGCAATTTCAGCGGCAATCGGGTCATGACGGTTCCGGTTTCGGCAGAAGGGTGGGGATGGCTCACGCCTCATCCCCATAGATCGCGACGCGGCGTTCGCCCGCACTTGTGGCGACGCCGCGATACATGCCCGGCGTGCTGAACAGCCATGCGGCCTCGCCATCGGGGCCGGCAAGGATGACGCCGCCGGTGCCGCCCATCGGCACGATTTCGGCGAACACCGCTTCGGCCGCGACGTTCAGCGGCTCGCCCAGCATGCGCGCGCGGGCGCAGATTTCATGGGCGGCGGCGGTGCGGATGAAATATTCGCCAGAGCCGGTGGCGGAAATGGCACCCGCCCGGTCGTCGGCATAGGTGCCCGCGCCGATCAGCGGCGAATCGCCGATCCGGCCCCAGCGCTTGGCGGTCAGCCCGCCGGTCGAGGTGGCGGCGGCGACATGGCCATGGCTGTCGAGCGCCACCGCGCCCACCGTGCCATATTTCATGTCGACGTCGAAGGCGCCCTCCGGCCGCGCCAGCAATTCCTCCAGCTGCCGGCGGCGTTCGGGGATTGCGAACCAGGCGGGATCGACCTGTTCCTGCCCCTGTTCGCGGGCGAACCGGTCGGCGCCCACGCCGCTTAGCAGCACATGCGGGCTGTGGGTCATGACGGTGCGTGCGAGGCTGACGGGATTGCGCGTGGTGGTGACGCCGGTGACGGCGCCCGCCGCGCGATCCGCCCCGTCCATGATCGCGGCGTCCAGCTCGTTGCGGCCTTCATGGGTGAAGACGGAGCCACGGCCGGCGTTGAAGGCCGGGTCGTCCTCCAGCACGCGCACGGCGGCTTCCACCGCATCCAGCGCGCTGCCCCCGGCTTCCAGCAGCGCGATGCCCGCCGCCAGCGCATGGTCGAGCCCGGCGCGCGCGGCGCTGTCCTCTTCCTCCGTCATCTTCCCGCGCCGCATGGACCCGGCGCCGCCATGGATCAGCAGCGTCCAGCCCGATGTTCCGGAGGGGCGGGGCGCGACGAAGCTGTGGGTGACGATGGACTTTTGCGACATGGATGATCCTTGGGGGTATCCTGCCTCAATAAGATGGCCGGCGCGTGACGGCCATGGAAAAAGCGCTTTGTGTGCATTGATTGGCCGTTCTGCCCCGAACGGCCGTCATGCGCTTCTAAACGGGCGGCGATGCGGCTATATGCGTCGCCATGTCCGATCATAATCCTGGCCTGCGCCCCTGGCGCGACATATCCCGGCGGCAGAGCCGCCAGATCATGGTGGGCAATGTGCCCGTGGGCGGGGACGCGCCCGTCACCGTGCAGACGATGACCAACACGCCCACGTCGGACGCGAAGGCGACGATCGAGCAGATCCGCCGGTGCGAGGAGGCGGGCGTGGACATCATCCGCGTGTCCTGCCCGGACGAGGACTCGACGGCGGCGCTCAAGCAGATCGTGCGCGCGGCCCGCGTGCCGATCGTCGCGGACATCCATTTCCATTACAAGCGCGCGCTGGAAGCGGCGGATGCCGGCGCGGCGTGCCTGCGCATCAACCCCGGCAATATCGGCAGCGAGGCGCGGGTCAAGGAAGTGGTGGACGCGGCCAAGGCCAATGGCTGCGCGATCCGCATCGGCGTGAATGGCGGCAGCCTGGAGCGCGACCTGCTGGAAAAATATGGCGAACCCTGCCCGGAGGCGCTGGTGGAAAGCGCGCTCGACCATATCAAGCTGCTGCAGGATCAGGATTTCCACGACTATAAGGTCGCGGTGAAGGCGAGCGACGTGTTCCTGGCCGTGGCCGCCTATATGCAGCTGGCCGAAGCGGTGGATTGCCCGCTGCATCTGGGCATCACCGAGGCGGGCGGCCTGATCGGCGGCACGGTGAAGAGCGCCATCGGCATCGGCAACCTGCTGTGGGCGGGCATTGGCGACACCATCCGCGTCTCGCTCTCCGCCGAGCCGGAAGAGGAAGTGCGGGTCGGCTATGACATATTGAAATCGCTGGGCATCCGCACGCGCGGGGTGAAGGTGATCTCCTGCCCCAGCTGCGCGCGGCAGGGTTTCGACGTCATCCGCACCGTGCAGGCGCTGGAGGAACGGTTGCAGCATATCTCGACGCCGCTGTCGCTTTCCGTGCTTGGCTGCGTGGTCAATGGGCCGGGCGAGGCGCGCGAGACAGATATCGGCATCACCGGCGGCGGGGCGGGCAAGCATATGGTCTATCTGTCGGGTGTCACCGATCATACCGTGCAGGATGCCGACATGATCGAACATATCGTGAAGCTGGTGGAAGCGAAGGCGGCGGAGATCGATGCGGCGACGGCCGCCGCGGCCGCAAGCCAGCCCGTCGCGGCCGAATAGCCGGCTGGTAGCGTTCCAAAGCGCCCGGATCACGACCCCCATGCCTAGGACGGATCGACATTCAGCCCAAGGCACAGGCTCGTTTTTTGTGTTCCCGCGAAGGCAGGAGCCCGGGATGGCTGGGCGTTTCCGGGCCCTGGGTTCCTGCCTTCGCAGGAACACAATCCTCGCGCTTGTAAGCTGAATGTCGATCCCTCCCGGAAACGCGCCCTCCGCGCCGCCGCTCGCCCTTGTCTTCACCGTCTGTTGTGCGGGCGTTGCGCTGTTCTCGGTGATGGATGCGGCGATGAAGGGGCTCTCGCTCGCCATCGGCGTTTATAATGCGTTGCTGTGGCGAGCGCTGGCGGGCACGGTGATAGGGGCGGGGGCGATGGTGGCGCTGCGGCTGCCCTGGCCGGGCGGCGTTGCGCTGCGGCTGCACCTGATCCGTGGGGTGGTGGTGGCCTTCATGGCGTTCTTCTTCTTTACCGCGCTCACCCGTCTGCCGCTGGCCGAAGCGATTGCGTTGTCCTTCGTCGCGCCGTTGATCGCGCTGTTCCTCGCCGCGCTGCTGCTGAAGGAACAGGTGGGGCGGGCGGCGATCCTCGCTTCGGTGCTCGGCCTTGCCGGTGTGGCCGTGATCCTCTCGGCGCGGATGCGGGGCAGCTATGATCCTGGCGCGCTGCTGGGCGTCGGCGCGGTGCTGCTTTCGGCGGTGCTGTTCGCCTGGAACCTCATCCTGCAGAAGCAGCAGGCCGATGTCGCCTCGCCGGTGGAGGTCGCCTTTTTCCAGCATCTCGTGATGCTCGCCATATTCGCCTGCGCCGCGCCGTTCCTCGCCATCGTGCCGCAGGTCGCGCATCTGCCGATGGTGGCCATGGCCGCCGCGCTCGCCTTCACCTCGCTCACCTGTCTCAGCTGGGCCTATGCCCGCGCGCCGGCCAATTATCTGATCCCGGTGGAATATACCGCCTTTATCTGGGCCGCGATCATGGGCTGGCTGGCCTTTGGCGAGCGGTTGACGGTCGCGACGGTGATCGGCGCCGGGCTGATCGTGTGCGGATGCCTGGTCGCGGCGCGCGCCCGGCCCGCAATCGCTGCCCATGTGGAGACAAGCATCGCATGACCCTTTCCATCCGTTTTGCCGCTCCCGACGATATCGACATCATCCTGGGCTTCATCCGGGCGCTCGCGGACTATGAAAAGCTTAGCTCTGAGGTGCGGACCGATCGCGACGTGCTTGCCGGGCATCTCTTCGGCCCCCGGCCGATGGCGGAGGTGCTGATCGCCGAGCATGACGGCGCCCCCATCGGCTTCGCGCTGTTCTTCCACAATTTCTCGACCTTCGAGGGGAAGCCGGGCCTTTATCTCGAAGATCTTTATGTGAACCCGGAGGCGCGTGGGCTGGGAGCAGGGAAGGCGCTTCTTGCAAGGCTTGCCGCGCTGGCGGTGGAGCGCGGCTGCGCCCGGCTGGAATGGTGGGTGCTCGACTGGAACGCGCCGTCCATCGCCTTCTACAAGGCGCTCGGTGCCCGGCCGATGGACGAATGGACGGTGATGCGCGTCGATGGCGCGGCGCTGGCGACGCTGGCCGCCACATGAGCATTGGCGCATGAGCATTGGCGCATGAGGATGGGCATATGAGTATCGACCGGGGCCTGATCGACTGGGTGGCAGAGGCGCTGGAGCCGATGGGCACGCTCAGCCATCGCAACATGATGGGCGGGGCGACGCTCTATCTGAATGGCACCATCTTCGCGATCGTCGCCGACGACATGCTGTGGTTCAAGGCGGATGGAGAGAGCGACGCCGTCTGGGACGAAGCCGGCTGCCCGCGCTTCACCTACAGCATGGGCGAGGGGCGCACCGGCAGCATGAATTATCGCCGCGCGCCCGACGATGTCTATGACGACGCGGAAGCGATGCGCCATTGGACGGCATTGGCGCTGGAGGCTGGCATGCGTGCCCCGGTACGCCCGAAAAAGCCGCGAAAGCCCAAGGATTAGGGCGATCTTGCGCCGGACAGGAGCATTGGGCGACCCGGGACTCGCGGGAAAACCGACGTCCCGAGCGGGCGTTCCGGGCCGGACTCTTGACGCAGACTCCCGCATGGGGGATTGTGCCGCACGGGAACATTTAGGGGACATGGGGACGTCATGGCGGCAAGCCGGGCACAGAAGCACACGCCGGAATGGCGCGCCATGCTGAAGCGCAGCCTGATCCGCAGTGGCGCGCTGATCGGCGCGATCGCGCTCGTGCTGGGCGCGCTCTTCCTGACGCTCGCGCTGCTGAGCTATGCGCCGAGCGATCCGTCGATGAACACCGTGTCGGGCGGGGCCGCGCAGAATCTGATGCGCACGCCGGGCGCCTATTTGGCCGATGCGCTGCTGTGGCTGCTGGGCGTGCCGGTCGCGTTGCTGCTGCCGCTGATGCTGGTGTGCGCCCGCCGGCTGTGGGGCGATCAGGACATGCGCGGATGGCAGGGGCAGGTCGGCAAATGCCTTGCCGGCATCGTCCTTATCGGCATCGCGCTGTCGCTGATCCAGAGCGATCCACTGGTCGCGCTGCCCGCCGGCTGGGGCGGCATCGTCGCGCTGGTGACGGCGCGGGGGATCGTCAGCCTGTCCTCCGCCGCGTCCGATTTGGTGCAGTGGTGGATCGTCGCCGCGCTGGTGGTCATGACCTTCATCGCCGGCGTCTGGCTCGCCTATCGCAGCCTGGCGCTGGAAAAGCCGCTCTTCCGCCTGACAGCGCCGCGGTTCTCCACGCCGCGCCTGCCCAATTTCACCCTGCCGCGCCGCACCCTGACGGCGGCGGGCGAGGAAGTGATCGAGGAACGGGAGGTGAGCCCGCGCCGGGCCGTTTCCAACCAGCCCAAGCCGCCGATCACCATCCAGACGCCCAAGCCCGCGCCCGCCCAGCGGGAGATGGCGCCGGTATCGCGGCAGGACGACCTGTTCGGCCACAGCTCGCTGCCCTCGCCCGACCTGCTTTCGCCGGTGCCGCCGTCGCAGGGCGGGAAGATCGACAAGGCCGGGCTGGAACGCAATGCCCGCCTGCTGGAAAGCGTGCTCGACGATTTCCATGTGAAGGGCCACATCACCGAGGTGCGCCCCGGCCCGGTCGTCACCATGTACGAGTTGGAGCCCGCGCCGGGCATCAAGGCGAGCCGCGTCATCGCGCTGGCCGACGATATCGCCCGCAACATGTCGGCGCTTTCGGCGCGCGTCGCGACCATCCCCGGCCGCACCGTCATCGGCATCGAGCTGCCCAATGCGAAGCGCGAAGCCGTGGTGCTGCGCGAGATGATTACCAGCGAGCAGTTCGCGCAGGATGCGCAGCTGCCGATCATCCTGGGCAAGAATATCTCGGGCGAGCCGATCATCGCCGATCTTGCGCCGATGCCGCATCTGCTGATCGCGGGTACGACCGGGTCGGGCAAGTCCGTCGGCCTCAACTGCATGATCCTGTCGCTGCTCTACCGCATGACGCCCGATCAGTTGCGCCTCATCATGATCGACCCCAAGATGCTGGAACTGAGCATCTATGACGACATCCCGCACCTGCTCTCGCCGGTGGTGACGGAACCGCAAAAGGCCATTCGTGCATTGAAATGGGCGGTGGAGCAGATGGAGGACCGCTATCGCATGATGGCATCCATCTCCGTGCGCAACCTTGCCAATTATAACGAGAAGGTCCGCGCCGCGAAGGCGAAGGGCAAGCCGCTCGGTCGTCGCGTGCAGACCGGCTACGACCCGGAAACGCGCCAGCCGATCTATGAGGAAGAGCAGCTGGATTTCCATCCGCTGCCGCAGATCGTGGTGGTGGTGGACGAGCTGGCCGACCTGATGATGACGGCGGGCAAGGAAGTGGAATTCCTGATCCAGCGCTTGGCGCAAAAGGCGCGCGCGGCGGGCATCCACCTGATCCTGGCGACGCAGCGCCCCTCGGTCGACGTCATCACCGGCGTCATCAAGGCGAACCTGCCGACCCGCATCAGCTTCTTCGTCACGTCCAAGATCGACAGCCGCACCATATTGGGCGAGCAGGGCGCCGAGCAGCTGCTGGGCAAGGGCGACATGCTCTACATGGCGGGCGGCAAGCAGCTGACCCGCGTGCATGGCCCGTTCGTGTCGGACGACGAGGTGCGCGCGGTCGCCGATCACTGGCGCGAACAGGGCAAGCCCGATTATATCTCCGCCGTCACCGAGGAGCCGGAAGAGGGCAGCTTCGCGCTCGACGGCGTCGACCTGGGCGACGACAGCCCGGATGCGCAGCTGTATCGCAAGGCGTGCCAGCTGGTGTTCGAAAACCAGAAGGCGTCGACCAGCTGGCTGCAGCGCCAGCTGCGCGTCGGCTACAACAGCGCCGCGCGCCTCATCGAGCGGATGGAGGAAGAGGGGCTTGTCGGCGCGCCCAACCATGTCGGCCGCCGCGAAGTGCTGAGGGATGAGGCGGGCAATCCGCTATAGTGCATCGTGCGTTTAATCTGATCCGTTCGGGCTGAGCCTGTCGAAGCCTTGTCCTTTTCTTCGGAAGAGAAGGACGGCCCTTCGACGAGCTCAGAGCTTGCCCCGGACCTGATCCGGGGGCGAATGGGGAGAGGTGATCCACATTTACCGCACGATACGCGAGGCTGGGGGTGGACGGTTCGCCAATGTCGGCCTGGATTCATGGCGGCCCCCTAGTCACCGCCGTCATGCCGGACTTGATCCGGCATCCATTGAAGCTACGGTCGAGGTCAGGGACAGCGCTCATGTTCATAGGCCCGGATCACGTCGGGCATGACGAGAAAGGGACGTCCGCTCTTTACCTATGATACCCAAGGCATGAGGCATCGCCCGGCAGGCAGCTATTCGCGGAATCGGCAAGTTCACGGCAGGTTCAATCCCCGCCTTTCATAGCCCCGTCATGAAACGGAGACGTAATCCCATGAAGCCCATCATCGCGGCCACGGCGTTGGCGCTCGCCGCCGCGCCCTTCATTCTTGCCGGCATCGCCACGCCCGCCACGGCGCAACTGCAGCAAGACCCGCTGAAGCAGGTCAACGCCTATATCCGCGCGGTTCAGACCATGACCGCGGATTTCAGCCAGACGGATCGCGGCGGCAACACCGTCACCGGCAAGCTGACCCTGAAGCAGCCGGGCAAGATCCGGTTCCAATATCAGAAGGGCGTGCCGCTGCTGATCGTGGGCGACGGTAAGGCGCTGACGATGATCGACTATGAAGTGCGGCAGGTGCAGCGCTGGCCGATCGGCAATTCGCCGCTGGGCGCGCTGCTCGATCCCGATCGCGACCTGTCGAAATTCGGCCGCGTCGTCCAGACCGGCGATCCCGATGTGCTGAGCGTCGAGGCGCGCGACCCCAAGCGGCCCGAATATGGCACCATCACCATGATCTTCCAGCGCCGCGCCGGTGCGCCGGCGGGGCTGGAACTTTATGGCTGGGTCGCGCTCGATTCCCAGAACAACCGGACTTCGGTGCGTCTGACCAACCTGAAATATGGCGTGCCGGTGCCCGATTCGGCCTTCCGCTGGACCGATCCGCGCCCGCGCGGCAGGCCGGGCGGCTGAGGCACGGCGCCCGGGCAACCGCGCAATCGCGGGCGAAGCGAGCCGCGCGCGCGATGGGCGGAAAATCATTCGGTTTTGTTCATCTGCCGCTCATATGCCGGTCGCTAGAAACAAATCCACAACGCGAGTGGCTTCCGGGGATTTCCCCCCTGTTACCCCGGCCCCGCTCCCGTTGCGAAGCGCGTCAAGGCGCTGTCGAGACCCCCGTTCCACGCCCCCGGAGCGGGGGTCTTTCGCGTCCGGCGCCTCTGGACATGGCCGGGTGGCGGGTGGATGTCATCGCCCTCACGCCCTTGCGCCACGGGTCATTTCCCCCTAGCGGGATGCCCATGTCTCAGACTCTCAGCATCGCTTCCTGGAACATCAACAGCGTCCGTGCCCGGCTCGATATCGTCGAACGCTTCCTGATGGAGGAGCGCCCCGATATCCTGTGCCTGCAGGAAACCAAGGTGGTGAACGACACCTTCCCCGCCGGGCTGTTCCGCCAGCATGGCTATAATCATCAGGTGCTCAACGGCCAGCCGATGCACCATGGCGTCGCGATCGTCAGCCGCATCCCCATGCGCGAGGATGCCCGGCTCGACTGGCAGGCCAATGGCGAGGCGCGGCATGTCGGCGTGCGGCTGGACAATGGCGTGCGGGTCGAGAATGTCTACGTGCCCGCCGGCGGCGACGTCCCCGACCGCAATGAGAACCCCAAATTCGGCCAGAAGCTGGATTTCATCGAGCGGATGATCACATGGTCGTCCGGCCTTTCCGACAAGCCGACCGTGCTGACCGGCGATTTCAACATCGCGCCGCTGGAATGCGACGTGTGGAGCCACAAGCAGCTGCTGAACGTCGTCAGCCACACACAGGTCGAATGCGATCTGCTGGACCGCCTGCAGGCGTCGCATGACTGGGTGGACCTGGGCCGCAAATTCTACCCCGCGCCGGAGCGGCTCTACACCTGGTGGAGTTATCGCGCGCGCGACTGGTCCGAATCGGATCGGGGCCGCCGGCTCGACCATATGTGGGCCAGCCCCTCCATTGCCGACAATGCGACGTCCCATCGCGTGGTGGAGCCGTGCCGCGGTTGGGCAAGGCCGTCCGACCATGTGCCCATCATCACCGAATTCTCCTTCTGATGGGTCTGCGCCCGTGACCGGGGGCGCCGCCGATCCGCGTGCCGCCGCGCGCGCCATCGACGCGCTGCGCCGCGGCTGGCCGGTGCGCATTTCGGCGGGCGACGGCGCGCTGCGGCTGATGGCGGTGGAAGGCGCCAGTCCGGTGACGCTGGACGGCTTCGATGCCGCGGGCGCGGCCGATATCCTGATTTCCGCCGCGCGCGCCGAAACATTGAAGCTGACCAACCAGCGCGACGCCGCCGACCCGGAGCAGCCGGTGCTGGTGGCGCGCACGCCATGGATCGACCGCGACGTGGCCATGGCGATGGCCGATCCGGTGCGCGACCTTGGTTCGCCACTGAAGGGCCCCTTTGTGGCGCGGCACCTGATAGCGGCCGATGCCGCGCGCGCGGCGCTGCGCCTTGCGCGCCTGGCCGGCATCCTTCCCGCCTTTTTCGTCAGCGCGGGCGCGCATGCGGGAGAGGATGTGGAGGCGCAGGCTTCGGCCGGGGATGTCGCCGCCTATGACGATGCCGCCCGCCTGGCCATCGCGACCCGTGCGCGCCTGCCCGTGGAGGTCAGCGAGCGGGCGGAGATCGTCGCCTTTCGCAGCCCGGAGGAGCCGCGCGAGCATATCGCCCTCGTCATCGGCGAGCGGGACGGGACGCCGCCGGTCGTCCGGTTGCACAGCGAATGCCTGACCGGCGACGTGCTGGGGTCGCTCAAATGCGATTGCGGGCCGCAGCTGCATGAAGCGATGCACCAGATCGCCGATGCGCGCTGGGGGGTGCTGTTGTACCTGCGGCAGGAGGGGCGGGGCATCGGCCTTGTCAACAAGCTGCGCGCCTATGCGCTGCAGGATCAGGGGTTCGACACGGTCGACGCCAATGTGCGGCTGGGCTTCGCCATCGATGCGCGCGACTTTTCGGTCGCGGCGCGGATGCTGGACCTGCTGGGGATCGGCACCGTCCGCCTGCTCACCAACAATCCCGAAAAGGTGAAGGGGCTGGAGGCGGCCGGCATTTCCGTGGCGGAGCGCCTGCCGCTCGCCATTGCGCCCAATCCGCATAACGAGCATTATCTCGTCACCAAGCGCGACCGGACGGGGCATCAGCTATGAGCCTGATCCGGGTGGACATAGCCGCCCGCCGGCTGACCATCGGTGGCATGGAAATCCCCTGCGCCATCGGCAGGGGCGGAGCGTGCCCGGCGAGCGCCAAGCGCGAGGGCGATGGCTGCACGCCGGTCGGCACATGGCCGGTGCGCGGCATATTGCTGCGGCCGGGCCGCGTGCCGGACGATGTGCGCCCGCAGGCCCCCTGGCGCTGGACCCGCGCCGACGACGGCTGGTCGGACGATCCCGCCGATCCGGCCTATAACCGCCCGGTCATCCTGCCGCGCGCGACCTCCGCTGAAACGCTGCAGCGGGAGGATCATGCCTATGACGTCATCGTGGTCCTCGGCCATAATGACGCGCCGCCGGTGCCCGGTGCGGGCAGCGCCATCTTCTTCCATATCTGGGTCGAGGGCCGCCCGACCGAAGGCTGTGTCGCGGTCGCCAGGGACGACATGCTGCGCATCCTGCCGATGCTGACGCCCGGCAGCACGCTGGAGATCCGCTGATCCCCTTGCGGCTGTAATCGCGCCATTATGGTGAGATCAGAACCATTGCGCCCATGGCACGTTGCTGTCCTGAAAAGATCGGGAGGAAGGATGGGCATGATGGGTGAAGCCGGAGAGGATGTCGTTTCCGAACGCGCGGAACTCCACTTTCTTGCAGCGCTGGTGGACGAGCTGATGCGCAAGCTGCGCATCGCCGGCATCCTGACGCAAGCGGAACTCAACGATATCGAACAGGAGGTCGCCAAACGCATCGGCCATGTCCCGCGCGCCTGGTGAGCAAACCGGCGGGCAGGCGCGCCGCAGGGCGATGAGCGCATGTCAGGGCATTTTCCAGCCAGATGAAATCAGCTGACGGCGCGGAAAATGCGTCAAATCAAAAACATGGAGCGGCCGCGCCATCATGCCGGCACCCGCTCCCGCTCGGCCTCCGACATTTCCTCGGGCGTGGCGCCGGCGGCTTCCAGCAGGCGGCGTTCCAGCGTCTGCAGCCGGGCCTTGCTCTCGATCTTTCCGCCCAGCAGGTCGGTGACGTAGAAGGTGTCGACCGCGCGCTCGCCATAGGTGGCGACATGGGCGCTGTGGACCGTCACCTTCGACTGGAACAGCGCATTGGCCAGCGCGAACAGCAGCGCCGGCCGATCGCGGGCGTTGATCTCGATCACCGTGAAGCGGTTGGATGCTTTGTTGTCGATCAGCACATTGGGCACGATCTGGAACGCTTCGGCGCGGGTGCGGGTCAGCGGTCGCGCCTCCAGCTTGGTGATGAGCTTGTGCCGGTTGGCGAGCGCATCCTCGATCATCCGCTTGATGCGGGCGAGCTGATCCGGATTGTCGAAGCGGCCGCCCAGCGGGTCCTGCACCAGGAAATTGTCGATCGCCATGCCGTCGCGCATCGTGTGGATGCGCGCGTCGATGATCGAGCCGCCGGCCAGATGGATCGCGCCGGCAATGCGATAGAAGAGGCCCGGATGGTCGGCCGCATAGACGGTGACGAGCGTCGCCCCGCGCTCGGGATAGACTTCCGCCGCGATCGCTAGGGACTCCTTGCCCGCGGCCATGATGTGGCGGACATTCTGTTCCAGGATATCCTCGGGCTCGGCCACCCAGTAGGATTCGGGCAGGCGCTTCTTCAACGAGGCAAAGGCGCTGTCCGACAGGGAGAGCGCCGCGCGCAGCGTGTCCTGCTTGGCGGCGACCCGCTCGCCGCGCCCCTTCTGCTTGTGGCCAAGGCGCAGCACTTCTTCCGCCTGCTCGTAAAGATCGCCCAGCAGCTGCCGTTTCCAGCTGTTCCACACCCCCGGCCCCACGGCGCGGATGTCCACGACGGTCAGGATCAGCAGCAGGCGCAGGCGCTCGGGGCTCTGCACCGTCTCGATGAAGTCGAGGATGGTCTTGTAGTCCGACAGGTCGCGCTTGAAGGCGGTGGCCGACATCAGCAGGTGATAACGCACCAGCCAGGCCACGGTCTCCGTCTCGGCCGCGGTCATGCCAAGGCGCGGGCACAGTTTCAGCGCCACGTCCGCGCCCAGCAGGCTGTGGTCGCCGCTGCGCCCCTTGGCGATGTCGTGCAGCAGCACCGCGACATAGAGCGCCCGGCGGGAAATGAGCTTGTCCATCAGGACGGTGGCGAGCGGATGATCGTCCGGCAGTTCGCCCTTCTCGATCCGCGCGAGCAGGCCGACGGCGCGGATGGTATGCTCGTCCACCGTATAATGATGGTACATGTCGAACTGCATCTGCGCCACGACGCGACCGAAATCGGGGATGAAACGGCCGAACACGGTCGCCTCGTTCATCCAGCGCAGCACCGTTTCCGGGTCGCGCGGCGAGGTCAGCACGTCGAGAAAGGCGGTGTTGGCGCGCGGGTCCTTACGGACGCGGCGGTCGATGAGGCCCGCGTCGCGGCTGGCCGCGCGCATCGCGGTGGGGTGGATGGCGAGCCCATGCCGGTCCGCGACCGCAAAGATCTCCAGCAGGCGCACCGGGTCCTTCTGGAAGAAATCGTCGCTCGGCAGGCTGAGGCGCCCGCGATCGAGGATGAAGCCGTCCAGCTTGCGCGGGCGGCGGAAGAAGCTGGGGATATAGCGGCGGCCGCGCGCGGCCCAGATGTCGTCCAGATGGGCGAGGAACACGGCGGTCAGGTCGCCCACCGTCTTCGCGTTCAGGAAATAATAGCGCATGAAGCGCTCCACGGACGAACGCCCGCCGCGCGCGAGAAAATGCATGCGCGCGGCCAGCTCCAGCTGCAGGTCGAAGGTCAGCCGATCCTCGGCGCGGCCGGTGATCATGTGCAGGTGGCAGCGCACCGCCCACAGGAAATCCTCCGCCTTCTGGAACTGGCGCAGCTCGTTGCGGGTCAGCAGCCCCACGTCCACCAGCTCCGCCACGGAGCGCACGCGGTTCACATATTTGCCGATCCAGAACAGCGTGTGCAGATCGCGCAGGCCGCCCTTGCCTTCCTTCACATTGGGTTCGACGACATAGCGGCTGTCGCCCATGCGCTTGTGCCGCTCGTCGCGCTCCGCCAGCTTTTCGGCGACGAAGCTGCGCGCCGTGCCCTGCATCACCTCCGCGTCGAAACGGGTGGCGACCTCTTCATAGAGCGGCCGGTTGCCCCAGATATAGCGCGCTTCGAGCAGCGCGGTGCGTACCGTCAGGTCGGCCCTCGCCATGCGCATGGTTTCGTCGATCGACCGGCTGGAATGGCCGACCTTCAGCCCCAGGTCCCACAGCGAATAGAGCATCGATTCGATGATCTGTTCGGTCCAGCCCGTCGGTTTCCAGGGGGTGATGAAGCCGATGTCGACATCGCTGTGCGGCGCCATCTCGCCCCGGCCATAGCCGCCGACCGCGACCAGCGTCACCCGCTCCCCGGTGGAGCGGTTGCTGGAGGGGTAGAGATAATGGACGGTCGCGTCGTAGAGCAGGCGCAGCACCTGATCCATCAGGAAGGCCAGCGCCGACACCGTCTCGCGCCCGCGCGTGGGCCGCGCGGCAAGGCGTTTCGCGGCCTCCGCCTGCCCGGCGGCGATCGCTTCGCGCAGCACGCCGACCACCGCTTCGCGCAGCGCCGCCGTGTTCGATCCATGCACTTCGGCCAGCGCGGCGATGCGATCGGCGAGAATCCTGCGGTCGATGATCGCGCGGCGATTGCTCAGATTGTCGAACATGGTGGACATGGATGCGTTATGTAGGTGCAGAAGCGCCGTGAAACCAACGCTTTCTCAGGAGGTTTTGTCGGGGCTTGGGCCGGGGCCTGAGCCGGGGTTGGGGCCGGGGCTCAATCGGGCGCATGCGCGTTGGCGATCTGCTTGAGGCGATAGAGGATATCCAGCGCCTCGCGGGGGCTGAGCGCATCGACGTCGATGCCGGTCATCGCCTCATGCAGGGGGTCGCGCCGCACCTCCGGCAAGGGTGCGGCGGCGGCGAACAGCGGCAAGTCGTCCAGCCCCGCCGCGATGCCGCCGGTCTTCGCCTTGCCCGCTTCCAGCCGCGCCAGCACATCCTTGGCGCGCGCGAGCACGGCCGGCGGTACGCCCGCCAGCCGTGCGACGGCAAGGCCATAGCTGCGGTCCGCCGGCCCTTCCGACAATTCGTGCAGCAGGACCAGATCGCCCTTCCACTCGCGCGCGCGGACATGGTGGAGCGAGAGCGCGTCCAGCTTTTCGGCCAGGCGGGTGAGTTCGTGATAATGGGTGGCGAACAGGCAGCGGCACTGGTTCATGCCATGCACCGCCTCCACCACCGCCCAGGCGAGCGCCAGCCCGTCATAGGTGGACGTGCCGCGCCCGACCTCGTCGAGGATGACGAAGCTCTGCGGCGTTGCCTGCGCGAGGATGGCGGCGGTCTCCACCATCTCGACCATGAAGGTGGAGCGGCCGCGCGCCAGATTGTCCGATGCGCCGACGCGGCTGAACAGCCGGTCCACCAGCGAAAGCCGGGCGGCGGTGGCCGGCACGAAGCTGCCCGCCTGCGCCAGGATGACGATCAGCGCATTCTGGCGCAGGAAGGTCGACTTGCCGCCCATATTCGGGCCGGTGATCAGCCACAGCCGGTCATCATCCGCCAGCGCGCAATCATTGGCGACAAAGGCCGCGCCCTGCTTCGCGACGGCGTCTTCCACCACCGGATGGCGCCCCGCCGCGATGTCCAGCACCCGGCCGGGCATGAAATGCGGGCGGCACCAGCCCCCCTCGGCCGCGCGCTCTGCAAGCGCGGCGGCGACATCCAGCCGGGCGAGCACATGGGCGGCGGCGGAAATCGCCTCGCGCCGGGCGAGCACGCCCTCGATCAGTTCCTCCAGATGCGCGGCCTCGGCGGCGAGGGCATGGGCGCCGGCCTGCGCCACGCGCGTCGCCTGTTCGTGCAGGTCGACCGAATTGAAGCGCACGACGCCGGCCAGCGTCTGGCGATGGCTGAAACCTGATCCGTCGCGCATCAGCGCGTCGCCATGCCGGGCCGACACCTCGACATGATAGCCCAGCACCGCATTGTGCCGGATCTTGAGGCTGGCGATGCCGGTTTCCTCGCGATAGCGCGCTTCGAGCGCGGCGATGGCGCGGCGGCCATCGCCCGACAGGCGGCGCAGTTCGTCCAGCGCGGCGTCATAGCCATCGGCGATATAGCCGCCGCTCGCCGTTTCGGTGGGCGGGCTGGGCACCAGCGCGCGGGAGAGCGCGTCGACCAGCGCGCCATGGCCGTCCAGCGCGGGGAGCAGGGCGGTCAGCAGCGGCGGCGGTTCGCTGATGGCGCCCAGCCGCTCGCGCAGCAATCGCGCTTCATTGAGGCCATCGCGCAGCTGGCCCAGGTCGCGCGGCGACCCGCGGCCCATGGCGATGCGGCCCAGCGCCCGGCCGATGTCGGGCAGCGCACGCAACGCGGCGCGCAGCCCCTCCCGCAGGCCGGACTGGTCATGCAGATGCTGGACCAGGCCAAGCCGCCGCTCGATCGCGCCCTCGTCCAGCAAGGGCGCGGAAAGGTCTGCCGCCAGTAGCCGCGCGCCCGCTGCCGTCAATGTGCGGTCGACCGAGCCCAGCAGGCTGCCCGCCCGCTGCCCGGCCATGGTCTCGACAATCTCCAGGCTTTCGCGCGTCGCCGCGTCGATCGCCATATGGCTGCCGGTGGTGCTGCGCTGCGGCCGGGCGAGGAACGGCATGCGCCCCTTGCCGGCATGGTCGAGATAGGCGATCAGGCCGCCCATCGCCGCGATCTCCGCGCGGGAAAAGCCGCCAAGCCCATCCAGCGTCGCGACGCCGAAATGCTGTTTCAGCCTAGTTTCGGCGCGCACGCTGTCGAATGCCGCGCGGTCGAAGACATGGCCTCCCTCCGCCGGGATGTCGGCGCCATGGGGGATCACGATCTCGCTCGCGCGCAGCCGGGCCAGCTCGGCGGCAAGCTGCGCCACGGGCACCGAGAGCGTTTCGAATCGCCCGGTCGAGATGTCGACGGCCGCGATGCCGATCTCCATGGTGTCGCCCGCGCCCGCGCGCGCCAGCGCCACCAGCATATTGTCGGCGCGGGCATCCAGCAGGCTGTCCTCGGTCAGCGTGCCGGCGGTCACATGCCGCACGATGGCGCGGGCGACCAGCGCCTTGCCGCCGCGCGCCTTGGCCTGCGCGGGCGTTTCGATCTGTTCGGCGATGGCGACGCGATGCCCGGCGCGGATGAGCCGCGCAAGATAGACCTCCGCGCTGTGCACTGGCACGCCGCACATCGGAATGGGCTGGCCGCCATGCTCGCCCCGGCTGGTCAGCGCGATGTCGAGCGTTGCCGCCGCCGCCTTCGCATCGTCGAAGAACAGTTCGAAGAAATCGCCCATGCGGTAGAACAGCAGGCTGTCGCCCGCCTCTTCCTTGAGCGTCAGATATTGCGCCATCATCGGCGTTACGGGCGCGTCGGGCGCGCGGGTGGGGGACGGGGGGGAACTGGTCATCGCATCCTGTGCGATAGCGGCTGGCGCCCGCAGATCAAAGGGGGACATGCCGGTCGCCGGGCTTCCCTGTCGCGGTTCATCCATTCGCGCGCACAAAAAGGCGTGCGGGCTGCTTGTCCTCGCGCGGGAAATGCCGTTAGGGCATTGGCGGCGTCAGCGCAGGAGGCAAAAGGCATGTCGGAAAAACAAAGCGTGGAATTTTCAGAGCGCGAGGCGCTGTTTTTCCACTCCACCGGCAGGCCCGGCAAGATCGAGATCATTGCGTCGAAGCCGATGGCGACGCAGCGCGATCTGTCCCTCGCCTATTCGCCCGGCGTCGCCGTGCCCGTGCGCGCGATCGCCGCAAATCCCGCGACCGCCTATGATTATACCGCCAAGGGCAATCTGGTCGCCGTCATCTCCAACGGCACGGCGATCCTGGGCCTGGGCAATCTGGGCGCGCTCGCCTCCAAGCCGGTGATGGAAGGCAAGGCGGTGCTCTTCAAGCGCTTTGCCGATGTCGATTCGATCGACATCGAACTCGACACCGAGGATGCGCAGGCGATCATCGACGCCGTCGCCTTGATGGAGCCGAGCTTCGGCGGCATCAACCTTGAGGATATCAAGGCGCCGGAATGCTTCATCATCGAGCAGGCGCTCAAGGAGAAGATGAACATCCCGGTCATGCATGACGACCAGCATGGCACGGCGATCATCTGCGCGGCGGGGCTCATCAATGCGCTGTACCTCACCGGGCGCGACATCCGCGACATTTCGGTGGTGGTGAACGGGGCGGGCGCCGCCGCGATCGCCTGCACGGAACTGATCAAGGCCATGGGCGCGCCCGCCGACCGCGTCATCATGTGCGACCGCAAGGGCGTGATCTATCAGGGTCGCGAGAATATCGACCAGTGGAAGTCCGCCCACGCCGCCAAGACCGACGCACGCACGCTGGAAGAAGCGTTGAAGGGTGCCGACGTGTTCCTGGGCCTGTCCTCCGCCGGCGCGCTGCAGCCGCATATGGTGAAGGACATGGCGCCCAAGCCGATCATCTTCGCCATGGCCAATCCCGACCCGGAAATCACGCCGCCGGACGCGAAGGCCGCGCGGCCCGACGCGATCGTCGCCACCGGCCGGTCGGACTATCCCAACCAGGTCAACAATGTGCTCGGCTTCCCCTTCATCTTCCGCGGCGCGCTGGATGTGCGGGCGACGGCGATCAACGAGCACATGAAGATCGCCGCGGCGCAGGCCATCGCCGAACTCGCACGCCAGCAGGTGCCCGAGGAAGTGGCCCATGCCTATGGCCGGTCGCACAGCTTCGGGTCGGACTATATCATTCCCGCGCCCTTCGACCCGCGCCTGATGGAAGTGGTTTCGGCCGCCGTCGCGCAGGCGGCGATGGACAGCGGCGTGGCGCAAAAGCCGATCGCGGACATGGCGGAATATCGCCAGAGCCTGAAGGCGCGGCTCAATCCGACCACCTCCGTCCTCACCCTTGCCTATGAAAATGCCAAGGCGGAACCCAAGCGCGTGGTCTTTGCCGAGGCGGAAGAGGAAGTGGTGCTGCGCGCTGCTATCCAGTTCCGTGACGGCGGCTATGGCATTCCGGTGCTGGTCGGCCGGCAGGACGTGTACGACAAGCTGCGTGACCTTGGCGTCGCCGATCCCGAGAGTTTCGAGCTGCACAACAGCGTCAATTCGCCGCTGGTGCCCGCCATGGTCGACCTCGTCTACGAACGACTGCAGCGGCGCGGCTATCTGCGCCGCGATGTCGAGCGGATGGTGAACCGGGACCGCAACATCTTCGGCGCGGCGCTGCTGAAACTGGGTGAGGCGGACGCGATGATCTCCGGCGTGACCCGCCCCTATGCGCAGACGATGCGCGAAGTGCGCCGGGTGATCGATCAGGCGCCGGGCCGCACGCCCTTCGGCATCCATGTGATGGTGGGGCACAGCCACACGGTGTTCATGGCGGACACGACCGTCAACGAACGCCCCAATGCGGTCGAACTCGCCGATATCGCCGAAGGCACGGCGGCCGTCGCCCGGCGCATGGGGCATGAGCCGCGCGTGGCCTTCCTCTCCTATTCCACCTTCGGCAATCCGGCGGGCACCTGGCTGAAGAATCTGCGCGAGGCCGTGGCCATTCTCGATGCGCGCGGCGTGGACTTCGAATTTGAGGGCGAAATGGCGCCGGATGTCGCGCTCAACCCGCGCGTGCTGAAAAACTATCCGTTCGCCCGCCTTTCCGGCCCGGCCAATGTGCTGGTGATGCCGGGGCTGCAGTCCGCCAACATCTCGGCCAAGCTGCTGCGCGAGCTGGGCGGCGATTCGGTGATCGGGCCGATGCTGGTGGGCATGGAAAAGTCCGTGCAGGTGGCGACGATGTCGTCCAACGCCAGCGAATTGCTGACGCTGGCCGTGCTCGCCGCGGGCGGCGTGGCGCTTTAGGGTTTCCGGAGCAGTTGATCCGACGGGATCGGATCAACCGCTCGATGGCCCTGGTTGACCGCGATGTCTTGCCAGCGATCGATTCGGGTCGCCTGGAAATCGCTCTGATATGGTTCAGCCCGCAAGCGCCTGTGGCGTTGCGGGCTGAATCATTCTCTTACCATATTGGATACGGCAGATCAGCTGCCGTTGGGGCCAGGGCCGGTGGGGCCGGTGCCCGCGCCGCCCATGCCGCCGGCGCCCACCGCGCCGATATTGCCGAAAACCTCATCGAACAGGCTGCGATGGCGGCCCAGCGTCGGCGTCTTGTCGCCCGATGGCGAGACATGCGCCACCTGGTCAAGGCCGGTCCGGTCGATGGAGGCGACGTTGCCGGCCTTGTCGAACTTGATGTGCAGCACGGTCTGCGCATAGGGGCGCGGCGAGGAGAAGGCGAGTTGGCGCATGTCGCGCGCGACATAATACCATTCGTCCTGGCCGAACTGCGTGGTGAAGGTGGGGCGGCCCAGCGTGCCTTCCACCGAAGCGCGGTTGTCGATGCCCGGCTGGACCGAATCGACCAGCAGCTTGTCCACCACATAGCCCTGATGCGTGCGGATGCGGGTGCATCCGCCGGTTGCGGCAGCCATGGCGACCAGGCCGATGGCGAGGACAAGCCGCCCCTTGCTGGACTGACGGCGGGATGAGGGCATGAAAATCTCCTGAGCGGCCCCTGGCCGGTTCATTCGCCGCACGGGCGGCAGGGCTCTGTCGTGGCCATTGCATTGCGCGACGCACCAATCAATATGGAAATGCGCGCCGCCAGACAAGGCTTCAGAGATGGAGCTTCTGAAAAGAGCCCGGCGCGCACCGACATCAGGCTGGCTGGCGCCATGGCGCGTCCGGCCACCCAACAGGATCATATCGGCCCATATCATGACGTTCCTCTCCCGCCTTTTCCACCGTGCCGATCCGCGAACCGCGCTGGCGCCCCTCTATGCCGCCTGTGTTGCCGAGGGGCGGCAGCCGCACTGGTATCTGGAAGGCCAGGTGCCCGACACGCTGGACGGCCGCTTCGACATGATCGCCGCCGTCACCAGCCTTGTGCTGCTGCGCCTGGCGGATTGCGATGCGAAACAGGAAAGCGTGTGGCTGACCGAAGTGTTCGTCAGCGATATGGACGGGCAGTTGCGGCAGATCGGCATCGGCGATGTCGTCGTGGGCAAGCATATCGGGCGGATGATGAGCGCGCTGGGCGGCCGCATCGCCGCCTATCAGGCCGGCATGGCGGCGGGGGGCGACCTGCCCGGCGCTCTGGTCCGCAACCTCTACCGAGGCGAAGCGCCCGATGAGGCCGCGCTTGCCCATGTCGCCGAGCGCCTGCGCGCGTTGCGCGGGGATCTGGATGCCGTTGCCTTGCCGGCGTTGATTGCAGGAGGTCTGAGGCCATGAGCGGAGAGATGACGCCCCCCGAGTCCGGCAGGCCCGAGTCCGATAGGCCCGAACCTGGCAGGCCTGAACTGAGCAGGCCCGAACTGAGCAGGATCGTGCGGCTCGACCAGGCGCATGGCAATGCCGCGGGCACGACCATCAGTGCCGATGAGGGGGAACGCGCGGCGCTGGTCCGCCGTTTCGGCCTGTCTTCGCTCGACCGGCTGGAGGCCGACTATCGCCTGATCGAGGAGAATGGCGTGCTCGTCGCCCGGGGGCAGTTGCGCGCGACGCTCGCCCAGCCCTGCGTCGCGACGGGCGAGCCGGTGCCCGAGACGATCGACACGCCCTTTGCGATCCGTTTCCTGCGGGAAACCGACGCCGCTCCGCAAGAGGAGGAAACCGAGCTGGACGAGGAGGATTGCGACACGATGTTTTTCTCCGGCGAGGCGATCGACATCGGCGAGGCCGTGGCGCAGACGCTCTCGCTCTCCCTCACCCCCTATCCCCGCGCGCCCGATGCCGACGACTATCTGCGCAAGATGGGTGTGCTGAAGGAGGAACAGGCAAGCCCCTTTGCGGCGTTGCTGGGCCTGAAGGGCATGGGGAAGGGCGAAGACTGACCGCTCCCGACCCGGCAGCCCTATGCAGGAGATACAAAAAAGGCGGCCTGTGAGGGCCGCCTTTTCCGTTGACCCTGCAAGGGAAGGGTCAGAACTTGAAGTTCGCGCCCGCGCGGAACGTCCGCCCGATCAGGCCGGCATAGTGCCAGGTGGTCAGGAAGTTGGGCGAGCTGGCATAGGATGCCGGCGCGATCGGTGCATGGGCACCGAAGACATTGCCGACATTGGCGAAGAAGGTGAACTGGTCGTTCACTTCCACCGTTGCGTTCATGTCCACATTGATGAAGCTCTTGATGTGACAGAACTGGTCGCCGGTTCCGTACAGATTGCTCTTGGCGCAGGACAAGTCGTAGACGCCGTTGGTCGGTGAGACCTGGTCGGCGCTGACCGCCTTGATCCTGCCGACATAATAAGCGGTCGCGCTGAGCGAGAATTTGCCCGCCTGAACCGTGTTCTGCCAGTTGCCGCGCCAGTCCGGCGTGCCGTTGCCCGACGAGAGGTCGTAGGGCCCAAGCGTACCGGCATATTTCTGCACGCCCGACGAGGTGTGCAGATCATAGTTGATGATATGGGTCACTTCGATGCGGCTGGTGAAGGTCACATTGTCGGAGACCGGCACCTTCGCCGTGGCCGAGAAATCGATGCCCGAGGTGATCGCATAGTTGGCGTTCACGAACGGGACATTGATGATCAGCACGCGCGGCAGGGCAGAGGGGTACAGCGGGTCCACCCCGTCGACGGTGTTGACCGAATAGCCCGGGCCAACGGCCGCCACGGCCGCCTGTGCCGCAGCAAGGTTGGCGGCTGCATAATAGGCAGACGTTGCCTTCGCGACATCGGGACCTGCGATGATCAGGTCGGACTTCTTCACATTATAATAGTCGGCGGTCAGGCTGAGCCACGGGGTGGGCTCTACGATGATGCCGGCGGTGAAGCTGCGCGACTTCTCAGGCTTCAGATCGGGATTGCCGACCACGCCGCGACCAAGCGAATAGGCCTGGCTGTAGGGGTTGCTGGCGCCACCGTGCAGCGCCTGGAAAGCGGCCGGCGGTGTGGTCGTCACGAAACCCGCATATTGGCTGCGCGCACCCGATTCCGCGAAGGTCGGGGCCCGGAAACCCTGCGAGTAGGTGCCGCGCAGGGCCACCTGCTTGATCGGGGTGAACTTCACGCCGACCTTCGGCGAGAAGTGGCTGAAGCCTTCCGAATAATGGTCGTAACGGCCCGAAGCATTGACTTCGAGCGTGTCGAGCACTGGCGCCTGGATTTCAAAATAGGCGGCCGAAACGGTATGCTTGCCGAACGCCGACGACGTGGTCAGCGACCAGGTGTCGAGCGCGGCATTCTGATTGTTGTTGACCAGCGCTTCATGCCGCACCTGGCCACCCACGGCGACCATCATCGGGCCACCGGGCAGATCGAACAGCTGCTTGGTGATCGATGCGTCGACCGAGTACATTTCCGAATGCGAAGGCGTGACCACGTCCGGCGCGATGAAGTCGCGCACGGCCTGCGAGTTCAGCGACGGGTTCACGAAATTATAGGCGCCGGTGTTGATCGCCTTCAGCGTGTTGGCGATGTTGAGATAACCATGCTGGGTGATCTCCAGATTGTCGCGGGCATAGACGCCATCGACCTTCCAGTTCCAGTCGTCGCCGATGCTGCCGTTGAGGCCGGCGGTGAAGCGCCACACTTCGTTGGTGCGATCGCTGCCCGCTGCGATGTCGCCGAACAGATAGTAGATGCGCGCCGCGCCGTTCGTCGGGTCATTGGCAAAAGCTGCGGCATAGGGGTTGTTCGGGTTGAGCTGACGATCGGTAGCCGTTGCGCAGTTCACGCCCGAGGCGCAGATATAGACCGGCAGCACGATACCCGGGTTGCTCGAAGCGACGGCCGGTGCTGCGCCGAAGGGCTGCGTATTACGCAGCGGGCGCGGCGCGTTTTTGATGCTCACATAGCTGTTCGAATAGCTTCCCGTCACATAGCCTTCGATGTTGTCGGACAGGCGAACGCTCAGGCGGCCGTTGACCGAATATTTGCGCTGCAGCGGGGCGAGCTGGAAATACTCGTCCTCGATATTGTGCTTGCAGCCCACGCCACGCGCACCGCCGCCGGCGATGGCGTACGATCCAAATGTGCAGTTAGGGTCCAGCGTCGTATAGTTGCTGTAATTCTGGGTCTTGCCTGCAGAATCGATATAGGTGCCGTTCGCGATGGGCGAGGTGCCCCCGGAAAGCGGATTGTTGAGATCGCTTTGCGTGGTGCGCACCACCACGGCATTCGGCGTCGCCGTGGTCAGCGAGCTGTCGGCGGCGTTGAGATCCTTGCCCCCGATCGAGCTGAGGTCGCGATTGTTGTAGGGGAAACCGCGGCTGTGGTTCGATACGCGGCCATCGCGCTGATATTCGCCGTTCAGATAGACATTGAAGCCCTGGTCGTCATAGTCGCCATAGCCCACGGTCAGGTTGGCGCGCTGGCGGCTTGCGTCGCTGTGGCTGCTGATGCCGCCCTCGACGGTGCCGGCAATGCCGGTGAACTGCTTCTTGAGGATCAGGTTGACGACGCCGCCGATGGCGTCGGCGCCATAGGTGGAGGAGGCGCCGTCCTTGAGGACTTCCACGCGCTCGACGAGGCTGAACGGAATCGAGTTCAGGTCGACATAGGCGTTGTGGCCGTCGTCATTGATCGGGAAGTTGGTCGAACGCAGGCCGTCCACCAGCACCAGCGTCGAGGAGACGCCGAGGCCACGCAGCGAGACGGCCGAGCCGCCCGCGCTGAAGCCGCTCTGGAAGCCAACGCCGATCGAACCGGCGCTGTCGGCCGAGACCGAGCGGATCGCGTCGGAGGCGGTGGTGATGCCCGCCTTCGCCAGGCTCTCGGAGGTCAGGACGGTGACGGGCGAAGGCGTTTCAGTGTTCGTGCGGCGGAAAAGCGAACCGGTGACGATGATTTCTTCGCCGTCCGATGCCTTGTCTCCGGCATTTTGAGGTGCGGCCTGCGCAAAGGCGGTGCCAGAGATGGCGCCAGCGCCCATCAGAACGAATGCGGACAGGGCAGCACCCTGGCCAAATTTCGCCAGTTTCGAAAAGGTCTTCATATATTCCCCCTGGGATCGAACAGTATTTGCAACGGCGCTCCACCCGAAACGATAAATCGTCCGCCTTGCGGATCGAGCGCGTGACTGCAGTTTCGTTGCCCCCCTGTCTTATTGTTGTAAAGCGCCACCCCGATCGTCCTGATGCAATTTGTCGGAATGTAGCAACCGCGCAACAGGGTGTTGCAGCCGCGTTTCCCCTTTTGTTCCGGTTCCGGCCGTGGCATAGGACAGGGCCATGGGCGACGAGGCGCTGCCGCTGCGGAAGATCATCCATGTCGACATGGATGCCTTTTTCGCGTCGGTCGAGCAGCGGGACGATCCGGCGCTGCGCGGCAAGCCGGTGGCGGTCGGCGGCGGTGGGCCGCGGGGCGTGGTGGCGGCCGCAAGCTATGAGGCGCGGGTCTTTGGCGTGCGCTCGGCGATGCCCGGCGCGCGGGCGCGCAGGCTCTGCCCGGACCTTGTCTTCGTGCCGCATCGCTTCGATGTCTATCGTGCGGTCTCGGCCCAGGTGCGGGAGATTTTCCTGCGCTTCACCGACATCATCCAGCCCCTGTCACTGGACGAAGCCTATCTGGACGTGACGGTGAACAAGCCCGGCATCGCCTCCGCCACGGTGGTCGCCAGGGAAATCCGCCGGCTGATCCGCGCGGAAACCGGGCTCACCGCATCGGCCGGCGTCTCCTACAACAAGCTGATCGCCAAGCTCGCGTCGGACCAGAACAAGCCCGATGGCCTGTGCGTCGTCCGCCCGGAAGAGGGGGAGGCGTTCATCGCCGCCATGCCGGTGCGCCGCATCCACGGCATCGGCCCGGTGACGGCGCGGCGGATGAGCGCGCTCGGCATCGAGACCGGTGCCGACCTCAAGGCTCGCGACCTCGGCTTCCTGCAGCAGCATTTCGGCCGCGCCGCCGCCTTCTATCACCGTGCGGCGCGCGGCATTGACGACCGGCCGGTGCATGAGCGGCAGGAGCGCAAGTCGGTGAGTGTCGAGGACACCTTCTTCACCGATCTGGTCGACGCTGAAACGCTGCTGCGCGAAGTGGACAGGATCGCCGACAATCTGTGGCAGCGCATCGAGGGCAGCGGAGCGCATGGCCGGACGGTGACGCTGAAGATCAAGTTCGCGGATTTCCGCATCATCACCCGCTCGCGCTCCTTCGCGGCGCCCGTCGCTTCCCTGCCGCAACTGGCGGAGGTGGCGCGCGCGCTGCTGGTCGCCCAACTGCCGCTGCGCATGGGCGCGCGGCTGCTCGGCCTTGGCATCCACAATCTGGAAGACGAGGATGAAGAGGGCGCATCGACCGGCGTGGCGCGCCAGCTGGCGCTGGCGATCTGACCGGCGGAACGTCCGTTGCCGGCGCGCGCCGCCGCCGGGAGGGATCAGAAGGGCAGCCAGTTCCGCTTTTCGGTGAACTTCATATAGCCCGCGTTCACGCCCAGCCGGTATCCCACGCCAAGGCGGATCGGGATCAGCACCACATTGCCCCAGCGCAGGTAGCTCGCGTTGAAACCGCCGACCAGATAGGCCGCGCCCTCGCCCGCCGGGAAGCGGTGGTAGATGTCCTGCGTGTCGTAGAGATTGTAGACGAGCACGAAGGTCTTGGAGGCATTGCCGCCCACGTCGAAGCCGATGGACGGGCCGGTCCAGTAGATATCCCGCTGCCCCTCGATCTTGTGGTTGAGCGTGCCGGAGCCGTAGCGCAGGCCGACGACGAAGGCGCCCGATGCCTCGCGCCCGGCGATATAGGCATTGGGCTGGCCCTGATCCTTCAGGATCTTCTCGATGATGCCGGCAAGGCCCTCCGCGCCCTTGCCGAACACCCCCTCGGCCGCGCCGATCAGGTCGTCCTTCTGGTAGGAGGCGGCTGCGCTCGTCTGCGCGGCGAGCGTGCTGTTGCTGACCGGCGCGCCGGTGGCCGCGGGCGGCGGCGGGTTTGCCTGCGCGGCCGCCGCCATTGGCGATTGATCGGCGGCGACAACGCCCGGATCGGTCGGCGTGGACGGCGCTGTGGGGGCCGGGGCCAGATCGGAATCGATCTGCGTATTGGGATCGACCGTGCGGATTTGCGCGCCGGCGGGCGCAAGGCTCAGCCCGACCGCGGCCACCCCGAATGCTGCCGAGCGCCCGAAGCGCAAGGCCATGTCACATATGCTGCGGCTCATCTGCCTGTTCCCCGACTTCCCGTCCGGAGCATGATCCGATCGGATGGGACCGGGCCATGCTCTCCTTGTCTTTTGTTGTCCGCATTTCCCGAGTCGTCAGCTGAGTCCAACTGATGTGAAAATGCGATAGAATCATGCAGACCTATCGGCATGCCACATGAAGCGGCAATGAACTGACGCCAGCCCGAGTCCCTTTTGCGTCAGACCGAATCGGCGGGCAGGCAAATGGCGCCCGGAAGGGATGCTTCGGGGCTGACGGAGGATCGCCTTCGACCGGGCCCATGCCTGCCTTCCCCCTCCATGGTGCTTTGCGCCCGCGATCGGGCATCGGGACGACTCTGCAGGAAAGCGCGAATGTGCCGTTGCCATGGCGCACACGCCTCGCTATAGCCCGACCTCGCTTAGCCCCACCCGTGCGATATGCCGGGTTGCAAGGCCATGCGGAGACGTGGGTGAGTGGCTGAAACCAGCGGTTTGCTAAACCGTCGTGCCCTGAATGGGGCACCCCGGGTTCGAATCCCGGCGTCTCCGCCAACATATCACTGAATTGAGCCATGCCATCGCCTCTCCGGAGGGGCGGTGCGATAGCTGTCCTGCCTATGCCATGAGCAGGGCGAGCGCCCTGGCGCGCAAGGCGTCGAAGGGGCCGCCGGTTTCGACGATGGCCCAGTCCGACGGTTGGGGCAGGTGCCTGTCCGATTGCGCGCGGGCGACTGCTGCATCCGCGTCGGAGGCATCGGGCGGGCGGTGGTCCACGCGGTGGATGCGTTCGGCGTCGGGCGCATGCAGCCACAGACCGTCGAACCGGCAGCCTTGCCGCGCGGTCATCGCGGAGATGGCGCTCCGGTCGGCGGGCTGCATGAAGGTGGCGTCGGCGATGACGCTGATGCCGGTCGCCAGACTTGCCTCGGCCAGCCGCGCGATCTCGGCATGGACCGGCGCGCCCGTTCCTGCGCCATAGGCCGAGGCGGGCAGGCGCACGTCCGGTCGGACGCCGGCCAGGCGCTTGCGCAGCACGTCGCTGCGAAGGATACGCGCGCCGGGCGCGCCGCCGATCTCCCCGCCGACCGACCGGGCCAGCGTGGATTTGCCCGTGCCGGAAAGCCCGCCGATCGCGACCAGCCGCGGCGGCGTGGGTGCGGCCAGGGCCGTCGCCAGATCCAGATAGCGGCGCGCGCGCGCCGCGCGCCCTTCCGCATCCGGATGCTGAGCATATTGGGCCGCAAGCACATGCGCCCGGATCGACGCGCGCACGGCCATGAACAGGGGGATCAGGCCGATGCCCGGCTCATCCTGCGCCGAAAGGTCGAGATAGCGGTTGAGGACGAGATTGGCGGCATGCCGCAATCCCCGTTCCCACAAGTCCATCAGCAGGAAGGCAAGATCGTAGAGAATGTCCGTCGTGGCGAGCGCGGGATCGAATTCCAGACAGTCGAAGGGCGTGGGGATGCCGTCTAGCAGGGCGATGTTCGCCAGATGCAGGTCGCCATGGCAATGGCGGATGCGACCGGCCGACGCCCGTGCATCGAGCAGGGCCGTATGCCGCTCCACAGCCGCGAGCAGCCTTTGGGTCAGCGCGCGGGCCTTCCCTTCGTCCAGGACATCGCTGACCCGGGCGAAGCTGCGCGCATTGCCTTCGATCACGGCGCGGATCGGCCCCGCGCCATCGTCTGATGGGCAGACGGCCGCATCCGCGTGGAAGGCGACAATGCCGTCGGCCAGGCGCAGGAGAAGATCGTCGTCCAGCGCGCCCCGGTCGGCCATGCTGGCCAGCAGCGCCTCGTCGGGAAAGCGCGTCATCTCCAGCAGCCAGTCGACTGGCGCGCCCGGACCGCCGATGCGCAGCTGCCCATGCATGTCGCGGGTGACGGGATGGACGGCGCGATACAGGCCGGGCGCGGTCCGGCGGTTGAGGCGCAGTTCCGCCTCCAGCGCCTTCCTGCGCCGGCCGGGAGTCGAGAAATCCAGATAGCCCAGATTCACCGGCCGCTTGAGCTTCCAGGCGCGATCGCCCTTCAGGAAGATCATCGCGGCATGGGTGTCCACGCGGCGGACGGAGCCGTCGCCCGGCAATGCCTGCCCGCTGTCAAGCCATGCAGCGACATCGGCGGCCTGTTGCTTCCTGGGTGCCGATGTCGCTGCCATGCGCCTTTTTCAGCGTTCGATCGCGATCTTGCGGGATCGCGGCGCGACCTTTTCATCCTTCCCCAAGGTGATCGACAGGACGCCATTTTGGAACTTCGCCTTGATCGCTTCTGGATCGACATCGGCGGGCAGGGCGATCTGGCGGGTGAAGCTGCCATAGCGGCGTTCGTTCAACAGATAACCGCCCTCCTTGCGCTCGGATTCCTCCTTTTTCTCGCCGCACAGGGTGAGCACGCCGTCGGCGACGTCGATCTGCACATCCTGGTCGCTCAGGCCCGGAAGCTCGACCGAAAGGCTGTATGCCTTGCCGCCGTCGGTCAATGCCATGGCGGGCACGGGGCCATCGCTGCGTGTCGCGAAATGGAAGAGGCTCTGCCCCGGCCCGCCGAGCCCCGGACTGCCGAAATCATCGAACAGCCGGTCGATCTCGCCGCGCAGCCAGCCCAATGGGCCGCCCTCCGGCAGCAGGGAACGGTTCGAAGCTGTACGGGCGGGGGTTGCCGTGGTCATCTCATTCATCGTTCGACTCCATTGCTTGATTGCCTGTGGACAGCCGGGAAGGATCAGGCAAAAAGCCCGTGTTCGTCGTCCAACTCCAATGGTTCGGGCACGACCAGCTGGGCATGTTCGTCATGGACGGGGGCCGGAACCGCTGCGTGCGGCCATGGCCCGCCGGCGAACGCCGCCCACCATTGGCTGGCGACGACGAACGGGACCTGCCAGATGCTTTCCAGGCTGCTCAGCAGCGCTTTGGCAAGGTCCATCTGGGCGACTCCTCTCAAGCGGGCACAGCGTAGGCGCGGGGCGATCCCGCTGCCTATCCGGAGAGCTACCTATGCCGGGGGAACGAGCACCGCCGCGCCGACCAGCGCCCCCGCGCGCAGTTGCGCGAGCGCGGCATTGGCCTCTTCCAATGGAAAGGCGTGGGTGACGGTCTTGATGCCGGCCCGTTCGGCGATGGCGAAAAAGGAGGTGCCGTCCTCCCGCGTCAGATTGGCGACGGAGAGGATGTGCCGCTCCTGCCACAGATCGGCATAGGGGAAGCCGGGGATGTCGTTCATATGGATGCCCGCGCAGACGACCCGGCCGCCCTTGTCCACGCATTTGAGCGCGGCGGGCACTAGCGCGCCGACCGGCGCGAAGATCAGCGCGGCGTCGAGCGCCGTGGGCGGGGTTTCCGACGAGGCGCCCGCCCAGCAGCAGCCGAGCGTGCGGGCGAAATGCTGCGCCTCGACATCGCCTTCGCGGGTGAAGGCATAGACCTCCCGCCCTTGCCACACCGCGATCTGGGCAAGGATGTGGGCGGCGGCGCCAAAGCCGTAAAGGCCGATCCGGCGCGCGTCGCCCGCCAGCCGCAGCGCCCGCCATCCGATCAGCCCCGCGCACAGCAGGGGCGCGGCCTCGACATCGCCGAAGCGGTCCGGAATGGTGAAGCAGTAACGCGCATCGGCGACGACATGGGTGGCATAGCCGCCATCGCGCGTGGCCCCGGTGAACTGCGGATGATCGCACAGATTCTCGCGGTGCGACCGGCAATAGGGACAGGCGCCGCAAGTGTAGCCGAGCCAGGGGATGCCCACCCGCTCGCCGATGGAAAAGCCCGTCACGCCCGCGCCGATCGCCAGCACATGGCCGACGATCTCATGCCCCGGGACGATCGGATAATGCGCCTCCACCTCGCCATCGGCGACATGCAGGTCGGTGCGGCACACGCCGCAGGCCGCGACCCGGACAAGCAGTTCCGTGTCGGCGGGGCGGGGCACCGGGCGCTCGACCCGCCGAAGCCTGTGCCCCGGCGCATCAAGCTGCATGGCCGTCATCGTCATCGGCAGGGTTTGCGCCATGCGTCGCTCCCTGTCGTCAGATGTCCGCCGACCGCAGCGTGAAGCCCAGGAGCATCAGGCTGATTCCCTGGAACAGCAGGTCGATCGCCAGGATCAGGCCGAGCATCCAGAGCGCGTTGACGGGCCAGCCGATCGCGATCACGACCGCCGCGGCAAGGCTGACGAGGCCGGAGGCGAGCACCCATCCCCGGCCCTTCGTCGATGTGCCGATCGCGAGTGCGACGCGGACGATCCCCGATGCGCCGAGCGAAATCGCGACGAACAGGGTGAGCAGCGCCGCCGCGAACAGCGGATCGTAGAGGATGCCGGCGGCGGCGATGAGATACAGCAGCCCGCTCAGTGCCCAGAAGACCACGCGGCCCCGGCGCCGCACGCCAAAGGCATGCGCAAGCTGCAGGACACCACCAGCGAACATGAAGCCGCCGACCATGAATGTGGCCGTGACGGTCGACAGCAACAGATTGGCCGATGCGATACCACCCAGGAGGGTGAGGGCGGCACCGACCGCGACAAACCAGCCCCAGACGCGCCGCTCCGCATTGGAGACCCGCGCGGATTCCACGATATCTGTCGACATGAGAGGTCCCTTCGATGTTGGACGGGATGATGGCGCGCATCCTATCCTGCTGGCGGCGGGCATGGCTGTCCGGGATTCTACGCATGTGTTCGCGCGCCGATCGCGCGCATCACAGTCATAACGGGGTGCGTCCGGCGCGCTCCTGAACATCCCGAAGCATAGGATGGAGACCGTTACATGAAAGCACTTGTCTATCATGGCCCTGGCCAGAAATCACTGGATGACCAGCCCATGCCGGAGCTGCAGAACGGCAGCGACGCGATCGTGCGGATCACGCATACGACGATCTGCGGCACCGACCTGCACATCCTGAAAGGCGATGTGCCCACGTGCACGCCCGGCCGCATCCTGGGGCATGAGGGCGTGGGCGTGGTCGAATCGGTGGGCGCGGGCGTCGCGTCGTTCAAGCCGGGCGACCATGTGCTCATTTCCTGCATCACCGCCTGCGGGCGCTGCGATTATTGCCGGCGCGGCATGTATTCGCACTGCGCCACGGGCGGCTGGATATTGGGCAACAGCATCGACGGGACGCAGGCCGAATATGTCCGCATCCCCCATGCCGACACCAGCCTGTATCCCATTCCCGCCGGCGCGGACGAGGAAGCGCTGGTGATGCTGAGCGACATCCTGCCCACCGGCTTCGAATGCGGCGTGCTGAACGGCAAGGTCGCGCCGGGTGGCAGCGTCGCGATCGTCGGCGCCGGCCCCATCGGCCTGGCCTGCCTGCTGACCGCGCAATTCTATTCGCCCGCGCAGATCATCATGATCGACCTGGACGACCGCCGGCTGGAAACGGCGCGGCGCTTTGGCGCGACCGACACGGTCAACAGCGGCACGGCCGACGCGATCGCGTCGGTCAAGGCGCTGACCGAAGGACGCGGCGTCGATACGGTGGTCGAGGCGGTGGGCGTGCCCGCGACCTTCGAACTGTGCCAGGACCTGGTCGCGCCCGGCGGCATCATCGCCAATATCGGCGTGCATGGCGCGAAGGTCGACCTGCATCTGGAACGGCTCTGGTCGCAGAATATCGCGATCACGACGCGGCTGGTGGACACGGTGACGACACCGATGCTGCTGAAGACGGTGACGTCGGGCAAGGTCGACCCCGCGCGGCTCATCACGCACCGCTTCTCGCTCGATGATGCGCTGGCGGCCTATGACACTTTCGGGCGCGCCGCCGAGACACAGGCGCTCAAGGTGATCATCACGCCCTGACGATCCTTGTCGCGGCCCTTGCAGCGGCGAGAGTCATGCCTTGCCGGCGAAGAGCAGGCGATTGCTGCCCAGACGTGCCAGGACATGGTCGATATTGTCCTGTGCCACGGCGAAGCAGCCTTCGCTGCGGCCGATCTTGCCGGTGTTGCGGGCAAGGTCGTCGCTGACATAGCTGGCCGCATGGACGACGATGGCACGCGACCGGGCATTGTCGTTCTCCGGCTCAAGGCCGATCAGGCGGCGGGAACGGCCATGTTTCCCGACATAGACGTCGCCGGTCCGATAGGCGCCAGCGGAGGACGCATTGGAGCCGGGAAGGTTGGAAAAGCGCTGCAGCCAGCCGCTATGGCCCGGGTCGGACCCCCGGCCATGGGCGACGAGCAGCGCGCGGCTCTGGCCGGACAGCGGATCGAGCAGATAGAAGCGCGGGGCGGATGACGGCGCGGAAAAATCGACCAGTCCGATCATGTCGCGCTGCAACCCGTTGCCGATGGCAGAGGACAGGGCGGCGCGCGCCCGTTCCACCAGCGCGGGCGGCGGCCCGGCAGCGGCGGTCGCGGCCCGCGCGATGCCGGACCTGAAGGCCAGGGCCGTGGCGCTGGCGCCCAGGATCATGTGGCGGCGGGAAAGGCGGAGATCGGCGGGGGTCTTGTGCGGCATTGATGTGAAGATGGGTTTTCCGGGCTTCGGGCGCGATATCCGTATCATCACTGATAGGCCCCTTGCGCCGGGCGGGTGATAGCGGCGGCATGAAACGCTTTTGCCTTGCAGCGCTGTGCGCATTGCTCGTCGCTGCCGGCCTCGCTTCCGCGCCAGCCTCCGCTCCGGCCTCTGCGCCCGCCGACATGCCACATTGGCGCGGGCATCAATTGGCCTTGTTGCTGGAGCGGATGCGGGCGGCGCCGGCCGATGGCCTTTTCCATGTCGCCGATGCCGTCGGGACGGTCGAACGCGCGCAGGCGTCCGGTGATGCCGCCCGGATCGACGCGGCGGCGACGCAGGCAGCCATTGCGCTGCTCGATGCGGAACGTCATGGCTGTTGCGGCAGCGCGCGCGATGCCGGCTGGCAGATCGGCAACGGCCTGCCGACGGGGGATCACAGCGCCGAACTCGCCACCGCGCTCGACGCGGACCGGCTGGAAGCGCTGCTTGACCGCAGCGCGCCGCAGCACCCCAATTTCCTGGCGCTGAAACAGGCTTATCAGGAAGAGCGGGACCCGGCGCGGCGCGCGACGATCGTCGCCAATATGGACCGCTGGCGCTGGATGCCGCGCGATCTCGGCCCGCTCTACCTGCTGGTCAACACCGCTGCGTTCGAAGCGACATTATGGGAAAAGGGCCGGCCGGTCGGGCGATGGGAAGTGATCGTGGGCAAGACCAGGTCGCCGACGCCGGTCTTTGCAGCCAGGGTGACGGGCGTGGTCCTCAACCCCTGGTGGGAAATCCCGTCCAGCATCGTCGCCGAAAGCGTCGGCGCGCTTGTCCGCAACCATCCGGCAGAGGCCGCGCGGCGCGGCTATGTCGTCCAGAACGGCCGGTATCGCCAGCGGCCCGGTCCGGGCAACTCGCTGGGGCGCATGAAGCTGGTCATGCCCAATCCCTACAGCGTCTACCTGCACGACACGCCGGCGCAGGGGCTCTTCCAGCAGGATGTGCGCGCCTATAGCCATGGGTGCGTGCGGGTGGGGGATGCGCTGGGGCTGGCCGCGACGGTGCTGCGACAGGAACGCGCGAAGGTGGACGAGATCGTCAAGGCCGGCAAAACCGTGACATTGCCCGCGCCGCAATCCATCCCGATCTATATGACCTATTTCACCGCCGAGCCCGATGAGCTGGGCAATCTGCGCTTCTTCCCGGACGTTTATGGGCGCGACAAGCGTGCCGGCGCGGTTGCCGCCGCCGAAGGATGCACGCGGTAGGATTTCGAGACAGGCAGGAACACGCCCTCGGCGCCACCCCTATCCGGCCCCAGCGCGGTGGCTCGTCAGTGTACCTTGGACCGTTCGGCAAGCGGCGGACTGTCGAGGGACGCGATCTGGCCCGCCATGCGACAGGGCGCACCATGCCGGGACCGGCGGTGGCTGAATGCGATCTCCAGCGCTTCGGGCAGGCTGGCGACGCCCAGCTTGCGCATCAACCGTGCCCGATGCACCTCCACCGTGCGATGGCTGATGCCAAGGTCGAGGGCGATCGCCTTGTTGGTGAGGCCGGCGGCCAGGCCATCCAGCACGTCCCGCTCGCGGTCCGACAGCCGGTGGAAGCGCGAGACGCCGGGATTATGGGCGGAAAGGGCGGCGCGCTGCTGGCGGCCCGCCCGGATCGCCTGGATCAGCGCGTCGCGGTGGCAGGGCTGCACCAGAATGTCGACGGCGCCCTGATGCACGGCGGCCACGGTGAAGGGCACGTCGGCGGTCGCGGTCTGGACGATGACGAACTGCGCCGCCTTGCGCGCCGCGATGGTGGCGATGTCGCCGGTGCCCTGATCCGGATCGAGCGCGATCAGCACGCCGGCGGCCGTCAGCCGCGCGGCCGCGTTCAGAAATGCCGCCGCCGTCTCGAAATGGCGTGGCCGGAACCCCAGGCCAGCAAGCATCACCGATGCCTCGTGCAGCAGGGGCTGCGGGCCTACCAGATAGAAGCGTTCTCCTGTATAGCCGATGGCTTGGCGCACAACGGTCTCCTCTCTCCCCCTTATCTGGGCCGGGGAGGCGGGCATCGAAATACGCAATTGCCCGGTTTTGCAGGGGTTGCCCGCCGAAAGGACAGGGTGCGGCTGGGTTCAGGACGGGGGCACTATGCGCCCGCCTTCCCGCCCCGATGTCCCGGCACGGGCCCGGTCCTTCCGCCGCCGCCTGGCGAGGGAGCGGCGCAGCAGCAGCAGGCCGGGGATCAGGGGCAGCCACAAGGTCAGGCTGCGCAACAGCATTGTGCCCGCAAGCGCGCCGGCGAGCGGTGTGCCCAGCAGATGCAGCACGGCGGTGCAGCTCGCCTCGAAACTGCCAAGGCCGAGCGGGATCGGCCCCAGCGTCATGACCACCGATGCGGCGATGAGCGCGATGAAGGCGCCGGTGAACCCCACCGGCTGGCCGAGCGCCGCCATGCATGCCTGTAGCGTCGCCGCGTCGAGCAGGAAGACCAGCCCGTTCCACGCCGCCACCGTCGCGATCAGCCGCCGGTCGGTGACAAGCCGCCGGGGCGCCTCGCCCATCACATGCAGCAGGGTGGACACCAGGGGAATGGCCTCGATCCGCCGGGGCAGCGGCTTGCTGCCCCGGCCGCGCAGCCACAGCGCCAGCGAGGGAATGGCGAGCGCGACGAGCAGGAAAGTGGTGACGACGCCGACCAGCAGCGGTGTCGCCGCATGATGCAGCCACAGCAGCACCAGCATCGCCAGCGCGAGCAGGGCGTATACGGCATAATAGCCGACCATCGAGATGATGAGCGCGGCGACGGCGGCGCTCCGCCGGCATCCAAGCCCGGTAAGCTGATCGATGAGCAGGATGTTGCCGCCCATGCCGGCGCCGGGGATGACCTGATCGGCGAACAGCTTGGAGATTGCGATGGGCACGAGCCGGCGCAGCGGTTGCGGATCGCCCGCCTTCGCCAGCACGGCGCGCCAGCCGGACGCGACGCAGGCATAGGTCGCGCCCTGCAGCCCGACCGCCAGCAGCAGCCATGCCGGTTCCGCCCGGCGGAGCGTGACGACCAGCGCCGCCAGATCGCCGAAGCGCAGGACCAGCGCGGCCAGCGCCGCCAGCGCGATGAGGCCGAACAGCAGAGAGGCGACGCGCATCCTGCCGCTGCCCTGGGAACGGGGGTGTGCTGCCATGCGGACCGTCCATCCTGTCATATCGACGCAGCCGGGCGTCCATGCGACTGTGGCAGATTGGCCGAGTGAAGGCATCCTGCAAGCCCGGAGCTTTTTCGAAGCAGGTGGAAACGCGGTTCGGCGCAGCCAATACCCCGCTGACTCGGCAAACGCGTAAAATCAAAAGACGAGAGCAGCCGAGCCGATGCCATCGGATCGGAACCCGCTCTAGGTAGCATTGCGGATTCTGGCTGGACGTGATCCAACGCAGCATGGCGCCCCGGGGAGCAAAGCCATGTCGGACGAAAGTGAAATGCGCACGTGCCGGCCATGAGCGAACCGTTCTGGCAGGGTTCGCCCGACAGCATTCTGCAGCAGCTCGCCAGCAACGGCGACGGCCTGTCGAGCGCCGAGGCCGCCGCGCGCCTGCTGCGCGACGGGCCGAATATGAGCGTCCAGGCGCGCCGCCGCCACATCCTGGGCGAATTGCTGCGCCGGCTGGCCAATCCGCTCGTGGCGTTGCTGCTGGCGGCGGCGGCGATTGCGGGTAGCACCGGCGATATGGTGAGTTTCGGCCTCATCCTCTCCATGGTCGTCCTCTCGACCGGCCTCGACGTGCTGCAACAGCGCCGGGCGGAAGCGACGGCGGAGGCGCTCAAGCGCTCCATCGCCCTCAAGGTGGAGGTCATGCGCGACGGCGCGGTGCGGCAATGCCCGGCGGCCGATCTGGTCGCGGGCGACGTGGTGCAGCTGGTGGCGGGCGATCTGGTGCCGGCCGACGGCATCGTGCTGCAGGCGAATGCCGCGCAGGTGAATGAGGCGATGCTGACGGGCGAGCCCTATCCGGTCGAAAAGCGTCCGGGCGCGGCCCCCGGCGCCAATCCGTCGGACGCCTTCAGCGGCCTGTTCCAGGGGACGTCGCTGATCGCGGGAACGGCAAGGATGCTGGTGGTCGCGACCGGCGCGCGCACCCGCTTCGGCAGCATCGCCAGTTCGCTTTCGGCGCCGGCGGACGTGACCCCCTTCGAACGCGGCATTCACCGGCTGGGTATCCTGATCGTGCGGATGACGGCATTCCTCGTGCTGTTCGTGCTGCTCGCCCATCTCGCGCTGGGGCGGCCGCCGGTCGAATCCTTCCTGTTCGCGATGGCGCTGGCCGTCGGCCTGACGCCCGAGCTGCTGCCGATGATCATGACGGTGGCGCTGGCGCGCGGCGCGCAGCGCATGGCGCGGGCGCAGGTGGTGGTGAAGCGCTTGTCCGCGATCCATGACCTGGGCGAGATCGACATCCTGTGTACCGACAAGACCGGCACGCTCACCGAAGCGAAGATCGCGCTGGTCGGCCATCCCGGCATCGACGGGGAGGATGACGAGCATGTGCTGGCGCTGGCGGCGGTCAATGCCCGGTTCGAATCGGGCCTGAAGAGCCCGCTGGACGAGGCGCTGCTTGTCCATGGCGGCGATGGGGCGACGGAAGGCTGGACGAAGCTGGACGAACGGCCGTTCGATTTCGAGCGCCGCCGCGTGTCGGTCCTCGCCGAGCGGGACGGCCGGCGGATCGAAATCGTGAAGGGCGCGCCGGAAACCCTCCTCTCCCTCTGCGCGCAGGCGCAGGCGCGCGATGGCGCGCTGGTGCCGCTGGATGCGGCGCTGCGCGTGCGGATCGGGGCCTTGCAGGATGCGTCCGCCGCGCAGGGGCTGCGGCTGCTGGGGGTCGCGTGGAAGCCCCAGCCGGGCATCACGCGCATCGGGGACGATGGGGATGACGGCCTGATCTTTGCCGGGCTGTGCCAGTTCCTCGATCCGCCCAAGGCCAGCGCCACCGGCGCCGCGGCGCGGCTGGCGGCGGAGGGGATCAAGGTCAAGGTGATCTCCGGCGACGCGGCGGCGATCGTGGCGCATCTGGTCGCCGCGCTCGGCCTGCCCGCCCATGGGCTGCTGACCGGCGAGGAGATCGCGAAGCTCAGCGACGTGGCGCTCGCCGCGCGGGTGGAGCGGACCGACCTGTTCGCGCGGGTGACGCCGGACCAGAAGACGCGCATCGTCCATGCGCTGCAGGCCCGTGGCCATGTCGTGGGCTTCCTTGGCGACGGCATCAACGATGCGCCGGCCATCCGCGCGGCGGATATCGGCCTGTCGGTGGACGGCGCCACCGATGTCGCGCGCGAGGCGGCGGACATGATCCTGCTGTCGAACGACCTGTCGGTGGTGGCGGACGGGGTGGGCGAGGGGCGGCGGACCTTCGCCAACATCATGAGCTATATCCGCATGGGCACCAGCTCCAATTTCGGCAACATGTTGACCATGGCCATCGCCTCGCTCTGGCTGCCCTTTCTGCCGCTGACGCCGCTGCAGGTGCTGCTCAACAATTTCCTCTACGATCTTTCGCAAACCGGCATTCCCTTCGATCGCGCCGACCGCGACGATCTGGAACGCCCGCATGGCTGGGACATGACGGCGCTGCTGCGCTTTGCCCTCATCATGGGGCCGCTTTCCTCGGTCTTCGACATCGCCGCCTTCGTGCTGCTGCTCCAGGTCTTCCATGTCGATGTGGCGACCTTCCGGGCCAGCTGGTTCATCGAATCGATGGCGACGCAGATCCTGGTGATCTTCCTCATCCGCACCAGCCTGCCCTTCTGGAAGAGCCGCGCGCATTCCGCGCTGGTGGGCAGCGCGGGCGCGGCGCTGATGGTGGCCTGCCTGCTGCCCTTCCTGCCGCTGGCCCATTATCTGGGCTTTGCGCCGCCGTCCCTGCCGGTGATGGCGATGATCGGCGGCCTGTTGATCGCCTATCTGGTCGCGGCGGAGGGGTTGAAGCATGTCGCGCTGCGCGCGGAACGTCATGGCCGGGCCCGCCGGCGGCAGGGGCACCCGCATCGGCGCAGGCCCCGCCATAAGGGTTAGATGCCAGCCGCCCCGCTTGCCGGGGCAAGGGCGATCTCCACGCTGAGCCCGCCCGCGTCGCTGCGGCCGAATGCCACCGTGCCGCCCATCGCTTCGGCCAGCGCGCGCACGATCGCAAGGCCAAGGCCGGCGCCGCCCGTGCGCCGGTCGCGCGAGGGGTCCAGCCGGTCATAGGCGCGGCCGAGGCGGGCGATCCGGTCGGCGGGGACGCCGGGGCCATCGTCCGCGAAATGCCAGACGACGCCATCGCCTGCCGCGCGGATGCCGATATCGACATGCGCGGCGTGGCGCAGGGCATTGTCGACCAGATTGCCGAAGATGCGCTCCAGCCCGGCGGCATCGGCCATCACCATGGCGGGAGGGCCGGGGGACAGGCGGATGCGGTCGAGGTCGATCCGCGCGTCGGCAAGGTCGCGGGTGAGCGCGGCGAGGTCGATGGCCCTCAGCTGCGCCATGCCCGCCCGGTCGATGCCGGCGAACAGCAGGTTGTCGTCCAGCAGGGCGGACATCTGGTCCAGATCCTGCCCGGCCCTTGCGCGCTGCCCGGCGTCGCCGATGAATTCGGCGCGCAGCCGCAGGCGGGTGAGGTAGGTGCGCATGTCATGCGCGATGCCGGCAAGGATGAAGGTGCGTTCCTCCACCAGCCCGGCGATCCGCCCCTTCATGTCGTTGAAGGCGCTGGCGAGCGCGCGGGTTTCCCGGCTGCCCTCCACCGGCGCGTCGAGCGCGCGCAAATCCTGCCCCAGTGCCTGCACGTCGCGGGTCAGCCGCCGCAGCGGCCCGGTGGTCTGGCGCAGCGCCAGCCACAGCACGGCCAGCAACAGGCCGCCGCCCACCAGCCCCAACGTGCTGCGCCTGAGCAGATAGGCGCGCAGCCCGCTGGAGGGACGCCCCGTCAGCACCATCACCCGCCCGTCGCGCAGCCACACTGTCACCCGGATCGGGATCAGGAAACGCAGCGGCCGCGCGCGATCGCCCAGCAGCCGGTTGAGCCGGCCCGGCCCGCCATCCACGACGACATTATGATCGGCCAGCGCAACGCGATAGCGGCGGGCAAGGTCGCCCATCGACGGCGGCACCTCGCGGAAGTCGCGCGGCGCCTGCGGCTGGATGCGGACGGTGAAGAGCGATCCGTCATAGCTGCTGGCAAGGAGATCGGCGCCCTGCGGCCCGGCCCGTTCCATCGCATCGATTATCTGCGCCATGGCCGCGGGCGCGGGCAGGCCGTAATCGCCGCGATCGCTGGCCCCGCCGGGCCATTGCAGCGCGATCACCAGCATCAGCTGCAGCAGAACGAACCCGGCCAGCATGATGACCCCAAGCCGGAAGGACAGCGTCGTTCCCATGGATCAGGCCCGGCGCACCGGGGCGACGAACACATAGCCGCCGCCGCGCACCGTCTTGATCAGTGCCTCGCCATCGGGATGCGCGGCGAGCTTGCGGCGGACGCGGCCCAGCTGGACGTCGATCGTGCGGTCGAAGGGGGCGGCCTCCCGCCCGCGCGTCCAGTCGAGCAGCTGGTCGCGCGACAAAACGCGCTGCGGCCGCTGCACCAGGCAGAGCAGCAGGTCATGCTCGCCCCCGGTCAGTTCCACCGGCGTGCCGTCGGGCGCGGTCAGGCGGCGGGCATCGACATCCCAGACCCAGCCTTCGAAGGCATAGCGATGGTCGCCGGGGGCAAGGATGGCGGTTTCGCCAAGGCGCGACCGCCGGATGAGCGCGCGCACCCGCGCCACCAATTCACGCGGGTTGAACGGCTTGGGCAGATAATCGTCGGCGCCGATCTCCAGCCCGACGATCCGGTCGACATCGTCGCTGCGGGCGGACAGGATCATCAGCGGCAGATTGCCCGCCGCCCGCACCCGCCGGCAGAGCGAGAGCCCATCCTCGCCCGGCAGCATGATGTCGACCAGCGCCAGGTCGACGGGCTGCCGCGCCACCAGCGCGTCGAATTCGGCGGTCGTGCGGCACGGATGCGCGGCCATGCCCTCCCGCGCCAGCAGCGCGGCGACGAGATCGCGAATCTCGTCATCATCCTCGATCAGCGCGATCTGTGGGCGTGCCCCCGGTTCCATGGTTGCGACCATGCCATGCGCGCGGACGCGTGCAAGCGACCGTTACACTTTGTCACACTCTGATTCCGTGCCGTCGCGGGCCGATTACCATGGGAGCCTAGCCCTGCAGCGAGAGGGGCGAGACCGCCCATCCTGTGAGGAGACATGAGATGAAGACCATCCTGACGGCCGCCGCGATCGGCCTTGCCTTTGCCGGCACCATCGCCATTTCGCCGCAGGCCGATGCCCGCAGCCGTGCCCGCAGCGTCAGCGTGCAGGGGGCTGGCGGCCATGGCTATAACCGCAGCCGCGCCATCAGCCGCGCGCCCGGCTCCGTTGCGGGAAGCCGCAGCCTGCAGACGAACAGCGGCCGCGGCATCGCGTCCAGCCGCAGCGGCAGCTGGGGCGATGGCAGCTATTCGGGCGGCGCGACCCACGTCACCAACAACGGCACCAGCTGGGGCCGTTCCACCAGCGTCGTCAACAATGGCGACGGGTCCTATACCGGCACCGTCACCCGTACCCGCCCCGATGGATCGACCGGCACCGCCACACGCACCGCCACGCGCAACTGATCCCTCTCCCCCCGCTCCGGGGAGAAGGCGCGGCCCGGCGGCAACCCGACCCCCTCCACCGCCGCCGGGCCGTTTTCTGTGCCATTTTTCTGTTCAGGAACCACATTCATGACATCTGCTTCCCGATATCTGCTCGCCGCTCTGACGATCGCCGGCCTCGCGGCGCCGGCCGCCGCGCAGTTCGGCATGGCCGGCCGGGGCGATCGTGGCGACTGGTTCGCCAAGGCGGACAGCAATCGCGACGGTGTCGTCACGCAGGCGGAATTCGCCGCCTTTCGCAACGGCACCTTCGATCAGCTGGACCGCAATGGCGACGGCGTCGTCAGCCCCGCCGATTTCCCGCGCCTGGCGAAAGTGCGGCCCGATGCCTATGCGCGCCTCACCGAAATGCTGGGCCGGGCGGACAGCAATGGCGATGGCGCCACATCCCGCGAGGAGCTGGCCCAGTCGCCCCCGCGCATGTTCGCGCTGGCCGACGCCGACAATGACGGCCGGGTGACGAAGGCCGAGTTCGACGCGGCGCGGGAACGCACCAGGGCGTTCCTGGCCGAACGGCGGAAATAGCGGCCATGGCCCAGCGGCATTCCCCCCTGTTCCTTGCCGTCGCACTGGCCGCCATCCTGGCCGAGCTGGTCTGGCGGCTGCGCAGCGGTCGCGGTTATGACGGCCGGGCGGCGCTGACCACGCTTGGCCTTGTCGTCGGCAATATCGCCGCATCGGCCATCAACGGCGTGGCGCTGGGGGCGATCTTCGGCGGCGTCTGGGCGATGGTGCCGCACCGCTTCCCGGTCGATCGCTGGCAAAACTGGGCGCTGGGCTTCCTCGCGGTGGAATGCGCCTATTACGGGTTCCACCGCGCGAGCCATGAGATCCGCTGGCTGTGGGCCAGCCACAGCGTGCATCACAGCGCCGAGCAGCTGACCTTCCTCGCGTCGCTCCGCCTGGGATGGACCAGTCTGCTGTCGCTGGGCTGGCTATGCTATCTGCCGCTGATCGCCATCGGCTTCGATCCCCGGATCGTGACCGTCCTGCTGGCGATCAACCTCAACTACCAGTTCTTCCTGCATAGCGAGGCGATCCCGAAGCTGGGGCCGCTGGAATGGGTGCTCAACACCCCGCACCACCACCGCGCCCATCATGCCAGCAACCCGGAGCTGCTCGACCGCAACTATGGCGGCATGCTGATCGTCTGGGACCGGCTGCTGGGCACGATCGCGCCGGAGAGCGACAGCCCCAGGCGTTACGGGCTGGCCGGCAAGGAGCGGGAAAGCCATCCGGTCAGGCTGGCGTTCCGCGAATGGCGGGCGATGCTGGGCGATCTTGCCGCCGCGCGCGGATGGCGGGCACGCTGGGCGGCGGTCACGCACATGCGCTGATCGCCGCCCGCGCGGTTGCCCATGGTTTTCAGGGGATGAGCCTTGCGACGATGGCGTCGGCGGCTTCCTCCGGCGTCATCGCGGTGGTGTCGATGCGGATCTCCGGGTCTTGCGGCGCCTCATAGGGGCTGTCGATGCCCGTGAAGTTCTTGAGGTTGCCCGCGCGCGCCTTCTTGTAGAGGCCCTTGACGTCGCGGGCTTCCGCTTCGGCCAGCGGGGTGTCGATATGCACCTCGATGAATTCGCCGGGCTGCATCATCTGCCGCACCATCTCGCGCTCTGAACGGAAGGGTGAGATGAAGGCGGTGATGACGATCAGCCCCGCGTCGGTCATCAGCCTGGCTACCTCGCCCACGCGGCGGATATTCTCCACCCGGTCGGCATCGGTGAAGCCCAGATCCTTGTTGAGGCCGTGGCGCACATTGTCGCCGTCCAGCAGGAAGGTGTGGCGGTTCATCCGCGCCAGCTTCTTCTCGACAAGGTTGGCGATGGTCGATTTGCCCGCGCCCGAAAGCCCCGTCATCCACACTACCGCCGGCTTCTGGTTCTTGAGCCCCGCATGATGCTCGCGCGTCACGTCGGTCGGCTGCCAGTGGACATTGTCCGCCCGGCGCAGCGAGAAGTGCAGCATGCCCGCCGCGACCGTGGCGTTGCTCATCTTGTCGATCAGGATGAACCCGCCCAGATCGCGATTTTCCGCATAGGGCGCGAAGGGGATCGGCCGGTCGGTGGCGATGTTGACCACGCCGATGGCGTTGAGGTCCAGCGTCTTGGCCGCCAGATGCGCCATATTGTTGACGTTGACCTGATATTTGGGCTCGGTGATGGTCGCGCTGACGGTCTGCGTGCCGATCTTGAGCCAATAGGGGCGGCCGGGCAGCATCTCCGCCTCGTCCATCCAGACGAGCGTCGCCTCGAACTGGTCGGCGACCTGCGGCGGATTGTCGGCTGCCGCGATCACATCACCGCGCGAGCAGTCGACCTCGTCGGCCAGGGTCAGGGTGATGGACTGGCCGGCAATGGCCTCCTCCAGATCGCCGCCGCCGGCCTTTCCGGGCATCGTGACGATGCGGCCGACCGTCGATGTCTTGCCCGAGGGCAGGATGCGGATGGCGTCGCCCGGCTTCACCGTGCCCGTCGCGACCAGCCCGGAAAAGCCCCGGAAGTCGAGATTCGGGCGGTTGACCCACTGCACCGCCATGCGGAAGGGCTTTTGCGCGTCCAGCGTCGCGTCCACCTCCACGCTTTCCAGATGCTCCATCAGCGCCGGGCCGCCATACCAGGGCGTGTTCGCCGAAGGGGCGGTGATATTGTCGCCCTTGAAGCCGGAGATCGGCAGGGCGACGAACCGTTCGATGCCGATCGACTGCGCGAACGCGGTATAGTCGCTGACGATCGCGTCGAACACCGACTGGTCGTAATCGACCAGGTCCATCTTGTTCACCGCCAGCACGATGTTGCGGATGCCGATCAGATGGGCGAGGTAGCTGTGCCGCTTGGTCTGCGTCAGCACGCCCTTGCGCGCGTCGATCAGGATGACGGCAAGGTCGGCGGTGGACGCGCCCGTCACCATGTTGCGGGTATATTGTTCGTGGCCGGGCGTGTCGGCGACGATGAACTTGCGCTTTTCCGTCGCGAAGAAGCGATAGGCGACGTCGATGGTGATGCCCTGTTCGCGCTCGGCGGCCAGGCCGTCGACGAGCAGGGCGAAATCGATCTCCTGCCCCTGCGTGCCCACGCGCTTGCTGTCGGCTTCCAGCGCGGCCAGCTGATCCTCGAAGATCATCTTGCTGTCGTAGAGCAGCCGCCCGATCAGCGTCGACTTGCCGTCGTCCACCGACCCGCAGGTGATGAAGCGCAGCATCGTCTTGTGCTGATGCACCTCCAGATAGGCGTCGATGTCCTGCGCGATCAGGTCGTCGGTCTTGTAGACCGGGCCAGGGGACTGGACGCCGGACCGGGTGCCGGATTGGTTGCCGGATTGGTTGAGGGTGTCGGTCATATCGCTACCTCGTCATCCCGGCGAAAGCCGGGAGCTCGTTGATCTGGGCGGGAGGGCCATTGATCCGGGGCGTCCCAGGAGGCCCGAGGCCCCGGCCTTCGCCGGGGTTGACGCTTCGGAACGCTTCGCATTCCGTGGCGCGTCAAAAATAGCCTTCCTGCTTCTTCTTCTCCATGCTGGCATCGCCCGCGTCACGGTCGATCGCGCGGCCCTGGCGTTCCGATGTGGTGGTGAGCAGCATTTCCTGGATCACCTCCGGCAGTGTCTTCGCCTCGCTCTCCACCGCGCCGGTCAGCGGATAGCAGCCCAGCGTGCGGAAGCGGATGGAGCGTTCGACCGGCACTTCGCCGTCGTTCAGGCGGAAACGGTCGTCATCGACCATCAGCAGCAGCCCGTCGCGCTCCACCGTCGGGCGCGGCGCGGAGAAATAGAGGGGAACGATCTCGATCCCTTCCAGGTGGATATATTGCCAGATGTCCAACTCGGTCCAGTTGCTGATCGGGAAGACGCGCATGCTCTCCCCCTTCGCCTTGCGGGCATTGTAGAGGTGCCACAGCTCCGGGCGCTGGTTCTTGGGGTCCCAGCGGTGGTTGGCGCTGCGGAAGGAGAAGATGCGTTCCTTGGCCCGGCTCTTCTCCTCGTCGCGCCGCGCGCCGCCGAAGGCCGCGTCGAAACCATGGAGGTCCAGCGCCTGCTTCAGCCCTTCGGTCTTCCACATGTCGGTATGCAGCGGGCCATGGTCGAAGGGGTTGATGCCCTTCTCCACCGCCTCGGGATTCTGATAGACCAGCAGCTCCATGCCGGCATCCGCCGCCGCCTTGTCGCGCAGTGCGTACATGTCCCGGAACTTCCAGGTCGTATCCACATGCAGCAGCGGGAAGGGCGGGGGCGAGGGATAGAAGGCCTTTTTCGCCAGATGCAGCATCACCGCGCTGTCCTTGCCCACGGAATACAGCATCACGGGGCGTTCCGCCTCCGACACCACTTCGCGCATGATGTGGATCGCCTCGGCCTCAAGCCGCTGGAGATGGGTCAGGGTGGTCACGGGCGCGTCTCCACGGCGAAGGGGTCGAAGCCGCCATGGGCGACGAACCAGGGGTTGGCGAAATCGGCATCGTCGGCCTGATGGCGCTTGCCGTAGAGAAGGTCGTTGCCGTCGAGGGTGCGCACGCGGCCGCCGGCGGCGCGCAGCACGGCGTCCCCCGCCGCAGTGTCCCATTCCATGGTGCGGCCCATGCGGGGATAGAGGTCTGCGGCCCCTTCGGCGACGCGGCAGAATTTGAGCGACGAGCCGGCCGAGACAAAGGCGCCGACGGGAAAGCGATTGCAATAGTCGCGCGTTTCCGCCGTCAGGTGCGAGCGCGAGGCGATGACGCGCACGCTCTCGCCCGCCTGCGCGCTCTGCACCGGCTGCCAGTCGATGACATGGCCGTCCTGCACCTGGCCCCGGCGGGCGCCGTCGGCATCCCCGGCATAGATCGCCCCGGTGGCCGGGCTCAGCACCACGCCCATCACGGGCACGCCATGGTCGATCAGGGCGATGTTGACGGTGAAATCGCCGCTGCCGCCGACAAATTCCTTCGTGCCGTCCAGCGGATCGACCAGCAGGAAGCGGTCGGCGGTCACGGGGGTGTTCCCGGCCGCGCACTCTTCTTCCGCGACGATGACGATGCCCGGCGCGACGCGCGCCAGCACGGCGACCACGGCGCGTTCGGCGGCTTCGTCGGCGATGGTGACGGGCGATCCGTCATCCTTGCTGCGGGTCTGGCACTGCGTCAGGTCGCGGTAGATCGGCAGGATCGCTTCGCCCCCTGCGATCGCGGCTTCGATCAGCCCTTTCAGCACCCTCTTCTCCCGTTCATGCGTCCACCGTTGCGGGGAGCATATCATTTCAACGGCGAAAAGGCGCAAATAAGCTCTGCATGCGGGCGCTAAAGCAAAGGTTTTGCAGGATGGCGGCCGCCGGCATGGGCGCGGCCGCCATGCCAGGCCGCGTGGGCAAGGCCGCTGTCCATATGATCAGGCGCCTGCGTCGGGTTCCCCTGGGCGCCCCTGCGTCAGGTGCGCGGGCGTGCCTGGCGATAGCTGCCCAGCATCCGCACCCATTTGGTGTGGAACTCCAGCTCGGCAAGCGCGCGGTCGACGGCGGGGTCGCCGGGCATCCCCTCGATATCGCAATAGAATTCGGTCGCCGCGAAGCTGGCGCCGCGCTGATAGCTTTCCAGCTTCGTCATGTTGACGCCGTTGGTCGCAAAGCCGCCCATCGCCTTGTAGAGGGCGGCGGGCACGTTCTTCACCTCGAACAGGAAGGTCGTCATCACCGGGCCGACACCGGGCTGCGGCATATGCGGTTCGCGCGCCAGGACGACGAAGCGCGTCATATTGTCGTCGCTGTCCTCGATATTCTCCGCCACCAGCCGCAGGCCGTACAGTTCGGCGGCAAGATAGGGGGCGATGGCCGCGGCGCCCGGCTCATGCTTTTCGGCGACCAGCGCGGCGGCGCCGGCGGTGTCGGCATAGGAGACCGGGGTGATTCCCTTTTCCCGCAGATAATGGCGGCATTGGCCCAGCGCCTGCGGGTGGCTGATCGCGCTCTTCACCGGCGTTTCGTCCACCGCCATCAGGCAGTGGCGGATGCGCAGGAAATATTCGTCGATGATCGACAGGCCGGATTCGGGCAGCAGGAAATGCATGTCGGCCACGCGGCCGTGCAGCGAATTTTCGATCGGGATGATCGCCCGCGCCGCCTTCCCCTCGCGCACGGCGTCGATCGCATCCTCGAAGGCGAAGCAGGGCAGGGGGATGCAGCCGGGGGCATAGCCCAGCGCGGCCAGATGCGAATTGGCGCCCGGCGCGCCCTGATAGGCGATTGCGCTGGCCGGATCGGCCGCCGCCTTCGCGGACATTTCGGCGACAAGGCGCCGTGCGGGCAGGGGATAGTTTTCCATGGGCGTCAGCGCGCTTAGGCACTTGGCCGGATGCACGCAAGCACGGCGTGCGGGAAAGGCCCGCAATCCGTGCTGACGCGGGTTGCGTGTTCGCACTTGCGCCATTATGCCATCGCGCTAAAGGGGGCGCCAAATAACGGCGCCAGAACATAAGTCGAGGGAAGTCGGACGCATGGACGATCGTTTCAATACCATTGCCGGCTGGGCGCTGTTTGCAGGTATCATTGCCCTTGGCGGTTCGATCGTCGCAGGCAAGCTGTTCCATCAGGAACGCCCCGAAACCATGGGTTATGCGATCGAAGGCGTCGAGGCCGAAGGCGGCGCCGCCGCTGCCGCCGGCCCCTCGCTCAACACCCTGCTTGCCAGCGCGGATGTCGCGGCGGGCGAAAAGGTGTTCGCCAAGTGTGCGGCCTGCCACACCATCGCAGCCGGTGGCGCGAACGGCATCGGCCCGAACCTGCATGAGGTCGTCGGCGATGCGGTGGCGACCGGCCGTGGCGGCTTTGCCTTCTCCGACGCGCTGAAGACGAAGGGCGGCAAGTGGACGTTCGACGCGCTGAACGCCTGGCTCACCAGCCCGCGCGAATATGCGCCGGGCACGAAGATGACCTTCGCGGGCCTTGGCAATCCGGTCGATCGCGCGAATATCATCGCCTATCTGAACACGCAGGGTTCCAACCTGCCGCTGCCCGCCGCCGATGCGGCGCCGGCCGCCGGTGGCGACAATGCCGCTGCTGGCGCGGGCAATGAAGCGGCAAATGCTGCTGCACCTGCGAACGAGGCGGCACCGGCCGCCAAATAAGGGCGCGGGCGGTGGGCCATCCCGCCGTCACGATTCGCGCTCTGGCAGGCGTGGCCCTGGTCGACCGGCTGGACGATCTGGCCGACCTGCGAATCGCGGTGTTTCGGGACTTCCCCTATCTCTATGACGGCGCGGGCGCGCAGGGGCGCGCCTATGAGCGCGATTATCTGTCCGCCTATGCGCGCAGCGGTGGCGCGGTGATCGTCGGCGCCTTTGCCGGCGACCGGCTGGTCGGGGCCGCCACCGCTGCGCCCATGGCCGACCATGCCGGGGCCTTCGCGGCGCCTTTTGCCGAACGCGGCATGGATCTTTCGCGAATCTTCTATTTCGGCGAATCGGTGCTGCTGCCGCAATGGCGCGGCCATGGGATCGGCCACGCCTTTTTCGACCGGCGCGAAGCGGCGGCGCGCGCGGGCGGCTTTGCCATGGCGGCCTTTTGCGCGGTCATCCGCCCGGCCGATCATCCCGCACGCCCCGCCGATTACAGCCCGCTCGACCCCTTCTGGCGCAGGCGCGGCTTCGCGCCGGTCGATGGCCTGATCGCGCGCTTCGACTGGAAGGCGCCGGGCGATGACGAGGCGGTTGCCCACGACATGCAGTTCTGGGTGAAGGTGCTTGCCTGATCTTGGCGCCGAACGCTGAGGCGCGATGTCCGGGACCATGCCGCTTTCCGGGCACCGCATATTTTCGGGCATCGCACACGAAAAGGCCGCCAACCGGAATCCCCGGTGGCGGCCCTTTTCCGTGTTCAAAGTCCGCGAATCAGGCGGCCTTGCTGGCCTTGTCCGCCTGATAGCGCTTGATCGCCTCCAGGGTGATCTGCCGTGCATCCTCGGCGCCGCCCCAGGTGCCGATGCGCACCCACTTCTGCTTCTCCAGATCCTTGTAATGGGTGAAGAAATGCTCGATCTGCTGCATCACGATCTCGGGCAGATCGTCCTTCTCGCCCACGTCGGAATAATAGGGGAAGGTCGAATCGACCGGTACGCAGACCAGCTTTTCGTCGCCGCCGGCCTCGTCTTCCAGGTTCAGCACGGCGATGGGGCGCGCGCGGACCACGCAGCCCGGCACGAAGGGCGAGCGGGCGATGACCAGCGCGTCCAGCGGATCGCCATCGGGCGACAGGGTATGCGGCACGAAGCCGTAGTTTGCGGGATAGCGCATCGGCGTGTGGAGGATGCGGTCCACGAACAATGCGCCCGACTTCTTGTCGAACTCATATTTCACGGGCTCGCCACCCACCGGCACCTCGATGACGACATTGAGGCTGTGCGGCGGATCGTCGCCAACGGGGATGAGGTCGATGTTCATGTCTGTCCTGTCTCTCGCTACTATGATTTCGCCGGGATGGTTGATGTTTTTGGCCGCAGCAGCATGTCGAGGCTGCCGTCACCCTCTCCTGTTTTCTCAAGGCGCGGATAGCGCAGGCCGCCTGAATAATCGAGCGTTACATTGCGAAATGCCTTGCCCTGTTTCACAATCAGGCTGACCGGTTTCTTCGGGTCCTTCGCATCGGTTAGCGCAGTCTTGAAGGCATCGCCCGAAAATTCCTGTCCATTTACGGCCAGAACCTTCATGCCGACGGCAAGCCCTGCCTTGAAGGCCGGGCTGTTCCACACGATGCTGGCGACATCGCCGTCATTCTTCATGAACAGGCCGACGCCGAAGCTCTGGTCGACGCCCTTTTGCAGGGTTTCGACATATTTGGTCGTGCTGCCCGGCTTGTCGCCATAGACCAGCCTGTAGCCGGCAAGGGTGAAGCCGCCCTTCGTCACTTCCTTCGTCGGCCTGTCGACGCGATCGGCCAGGAAGGTCGCCCAGTCATAGGGCGCGATGCTATTGAGCGTGTCGATCACATCCTTGCGATTGTACGTCACCTGCCCCCAGTCGCCCGGCCTGATGCCGAAAAAGGCGTGGGCGAAATCATCGAGACCCCTGGCGCCGGCCGTCTGCTTGCGGATGATCGCGTCCGCCTCCAGCCAGATCATCAGGCCCTCATTATAATAATCCTCGGACCGCTGCCAGCTTGCCCAGCCCTTGGGCCGGCGGGCGGAAATGACGGGATCGAGCGTGGTGTCCTCCATCGGGCGCCATTCGCGGCCGCGCGTCGTATCCAGCTTGGCGGCGATATGGGCATAGGCGTCCAGCGTCTGCTCCTTGGTATAGAGGCCCGAGCGGGCGCCCAGCACATAGCCCCAGAACTGGGTCTGGCCCTCATAGACCCACAGCAGCGTGTCCTGCATCGGCGTGCGATAGTCGGGCGTCCACAGCAGTTCGGGGCGGCGGAACTTGCCGTCCCAGCTATGGGTGAATTCATGCGGCAGCAGGTTGCGCTCGCCCGGACCGTCATTCCATTTGGGGAAATAGCCGGGGTCGACGCCATTTTCCGAGCTGCGGTGATGCTCCAGCCCGATCGACCCCATTTCGTCGGTGATCGAGAGCAGGAAGTCATAATGGTTGAAATGCTTGGCGCCGAACAGCGCGATGGCTTCATCCACCAGCTTCTTGTGGGCGGCGATCTGCTCGGGCTTGGCGTCCAGCTCGGCGGCGCTGTCGGCGACCATGTTGAGCGTCACGTCATTGCCAAGGTCGACGGCCTTGAAGAATGTGCCGGCGAAGACCGGCGAATCGACCAGCGCTTCATAGTCGATGGGGTCATAGGCGACGGTCGAGCCCGTCGCCTTGCCGCGCAGCGCCGTCGCCGCCTTCCAGCCGTCGGGATAGGTGACGGTCGCCTGCACCGGGATCTGCCGGGTGTAATAGCCCGCCGGATAGAGCGAGACCGCTTCCCATTGCAGGTTCAGCATCTTGTCGGTCATGACGACGCGGCCCTGGTTGCCGGCGGTGGCGGACAGGAACTGGAACTCCGCGACGACGGCCTTCGTGCCGGCTGGCACGTCCAGCCGGAAGGCATAGACGTCAAGCGGATCGCGCTTCCAGGCCAGCGGCTTGCCATTGGCGGTGAAGCTGATGCCGGCGAGCTTTTCGATGGCGCCGCGCGGGGCGTGGTTGCCCGGCAGCCATTCGGGCATCAGCAGGGTCAGCGGGCCGGTGGCGGCGACGGGGATCGTCTCCTTCACCTTGAAGATGCGCTGCACGGTGTCGGTTGCGTCCACCTGCAGCACGATGGTGCCGCCGGGATAGGGGGTGTCGGCGGGCAGCGGGGTTGCATTGTTCAGCTGCGGCGCCACCGGCTTTGAACGGATGTCCTGCGCCAGGGCGATGTTGGCGGTGGCGGCGGAAAGGGCGGTGGAAATGAGCAGGATGGCGGCAAAGCTGCGGCGCATGGATACCTCTTGACGAAATGCTGACACCGGATGGTGTGATGGCGGCACAATACGCCCTCCGCCGCCTGCGTCCAGCCCCCCGAAAGTCTTGGGCAGCGGCGGCATATTTCCATCCCGCGCAAATGCCGCTACAGGCCCGCCTCATGGCGAAAATCGAGACACCGCGCCCGGTACGGGGCACGCAGGACATGCTGGGCGGCACGCCCGAAGGCTTTGCGGAGCGCTTTGCGCACGTCGTGGCGACATTCGACCGCGTGCGGCGGCTCTACGGCTTCCAGCGGGTGGAGGTGCCGGTGTTCGAATCCACCGCCGTCTTCGCGCGATCGCTGGGCGAAAGCACCGATGTCGTCTCGAAGGAAATGTACACGTTCGAGGATCGCGGTGGCGACAGCATCACCCTGCGGCCGGAATTCACCGCCGGCATCGCCCGCGCCTATATCACCGAGGGCTGGCAGCAATATGCGCCGCTCAAGGTCGCGACGCACGGCCCGCTGTTCCGTTACGAGCGCCCGCAAAAGGGCCGCTTCCGCCAGTTCCACCAGCTCGACGCCGAGATCATCGGCGCGGGCGAGCCGGGGGCGGACGTGGAGCTGCTGGTGTTCGCCGACCAGTTGCTGAAGGAACTGGGCATCAGCGAGGGCGTGACGCTGACGCTCAACACGCTGGGCGACGCGGAAAGCCGCGAGGCTTGGCGCGCGGCGCTGATCGCGCATTTCGAAGCGCATCGGGACCAGCTTTCGGAAGAGAGCCTGGATCGCCTGCACCGCAATCCGCTGCGCATCCTTGACAGCAAGGACCCGCGCGACCGCCCGGTGGCCGACAGCGCGCCGGACATCGACGCTTATCTGACGGACGAGGCGCGAGGCTTCTTCGAGAAGGTGACGGCGGGGCTGGATGCCGCCGGCGTTGCGTGGGCGCGCAATGCCCGGCTGGTGCGCGGGCTCGATTATTATCGCCACACCGCGTTCGAATTCGTCACCGACCGGCTGGGCGCGCAGGGCACGGTCCTGGGCGGCGGACGCTATGACGGGCTGATCGAGAATCTGGGCGGCCCGGCGACCCCGGCGGTCGGCTGGGCGGCGGGCATCGAGCGGCTGGCGATGCTGGTGGAGATGCCGGCCTTAGAAATGGCGCAGGTTGTTGTCATACCCGAAAGCGCCGACGCCGAAACGGATGCTCATGCGATTGCCACAGCCCTGCGTCGTGCTGGATGGGCCACTGACATAGTGTTTCGGGGCAATGCCAAGCGGCGTTTTGAAATCGCCCGGAAAAATCCTCCGAAGTTTCAGTTGTCCGTGATTGCCGCTCCGCAAGAGATGGTGCATCTGAGGTTTAAGGCGTTCGGAAACAGCGGAATTGCGACCGCAGAAGACTTCGCTGGTGTCTTGGAAGCTCTCTCGGTTCTGTTCAAATTTCGGCAGAATATCCCAGACACCGAACATGGCGTTTTCAAAGCCCATATTGCACGAAGAGCGCTGACGCTCTGATGCACATCTCCCCCGAACGCATTGCGCAGATCGAGGCGCGCCGGGATGAGGTGCAGGCGAGCATGACGCGCGCCGATCTGGCGCCCGAGGATTTCGTGCGGCTGTCGAAGGAATATGCCGAGCTGGAGCCGGTCGCCCGCGCTGCGCATGAAGTGCGACGGTTGCGGCAGGAGCTAGCCGCGCTCGATTATATGGCCGGCGGCGACGATCCGGAGAGCGATCCGCTGATGCGGGCGATGGCGCAGGAGGAAATGCAGCTTCTCAAAGCACAGCTGCCCGATGCCGAGCGCGCGCTGGCATTGCAGCTGCTGCCCAGGGATGCGGCCGACCAGCGCCCCGCGATGCTGGAAATCCGCGCCGGCACGGGCGGCGACGAAGCCGCGCTGTTCGCCGGCGACCTGTTCCGCATGTATCAGCGCTATGCCGATACGCAGGGGTGGAAGGTGGAGCTGATCTCCGCCAGCCAATCCGAAGTGGGCGGCTTCAAGGAAGTGATCGCCAGCATCAACGGCATCGGCGTGTTCGCGAAGCTGAAGTTCGAAAGCGGCGTGCATCGCGTGCAGCGCGTGCCGGCGACCGAGAGCGGCGGGCGTATCCATACCAGTGCGGCGACCGTCGCCGTCCTCCCCGAAGCGGAGGAGGTGGACGTGCAGATCAACGACAACGACCTGCGGATCGACGTCTATCGCGCGTCGGGTTCGGGCGGACAGCATGTGAACACGACCGACAGCGCCGTGCGCATCACCCACCTGCCGACGGGCCTCGTGGTGACGCAGCAGGACGAGAAGTCGCAGCACAAGAACAAGGCGAAGGCGCTGAAGGTGCTGCGCACCCGGCTGTACGAGGCGGAGCGCGAGCGCACGCAGAGCGAGCAGGCCGGCGCGCGCAAGGCGATGGTGGGATCGGGCGACCGTTCCGAACGCATCCGCACCTATAATTTCCCGCAGGGCCGCGTGACCGATCACCGCATCAACCTGACCCTGCACCGCCTGCCCGAAATCATGGAGGGGCCGGGGCTGGCCGAAGTGATCGACGCGCTGATCGCCGAGGATGAAGCGGCGCGGCTGGCGCAGCTGGACGGCGTGGGGTGACTCTTTCTTCTTCTTCCTTTTGCTTCCCGTCATTCCCGCGCAGGCGGGAATCCATCTCCCATATGCAGCATCCAGGCGGGAGGGCCGGAGATGGGCCCCCGCCTGCGCGGGGATGACGAGTATGGGGATTGCCGACGCCCTGCGCGACGCCGCCAACCGGCTTGCGCCGGCCAGCGCCACGGCGCGGCTCGACGTCGAACTGCTGCTCGCTCATGCGCTGGGGATGACGCGCGAACAGATGATCTTGCGCCAGCACGATCTTGCCGTGCCGCCCGGTTTCGGCGCGTTGCTGGAACGGCGGCTGGCGGGCGAACCGCTGGCCTATATCACCGGCGAGCGGGATTTCTGGACGCTGACCCTGCGCGTGACGCCCGACGTCCTGATCCCGCGCCCCGACAGCGAGACGCTGATCGAAGCGGCGATCGGCCATTTCGGCACGGGCGGCCCGGCGCGCATCCTGGACCTGGGCACGGGATCGGGCGCGCTGCTGCTCGCCGCGCTCGATCAATGGCCGCGGGCGACGGGGCTTGGCGTGGATGCATCGGAGGCGGCGCTGGCGGTGGCGCGCGACAATGCGGCGCGGCTGGGTTTTGCGGTGCGCGCCGATTTCCGGCCGGGCGACTGGGGGGAGGGGATCGACCAGCGTTTCGACCTCATCCTCATCAATCCGCCCTATATTTCGACCGCTGCGATGCTGCCGCGCGACGTGCTGCATCATGAACCGCATGGCGCCCTGTTCGCCGGCGCGGATGGGCTGGACGATTATCGCCGGCTGGCGCCGCAGATGAAACGCCTGCTGGCCCGGGGTGGGCTGGCGGCCATCGAAATCGGTTTCGATCAGGGCGAAAGCGCCGCCGCGCTGTTCCGCCCCGAAGGGCTCGACGTGACGGTGCGCGCGGATCTGGCCGGCCGCGACCGATGCCTGTGCGTCGCTTTGCCGGACTGATCCTACGCAATTGCCGCAGCCCGACGAATTTCGCTTGGTTTCTGCGCCCCGAATGATTACATGGGCCTCAGGGGCGGCCTTTTCCTGTATTTTCGAAATGGCCCTACCCCGCTCCCAAAGTCATGACGGCGCTGCTGTCCGGCGCCTCTGGCAGCTGAGGGCTCGGGTTCGCGCGGTGCGTGCGCCCGCTCCCGGCGGAGCCGTGCATCCGGCCGATGGCCGCGATTAGGGATAGCAGTGAAAGCAAGGACTCACCATTGATCAATAATCGGCAGGCCGGTCGCCGCAATCGCGGCCGGAACAACGGACGCCCCAACGGGAATAACCGTGGCGGTGGAGACAACGGCAACCGTATCGACAGTCGTGCGCGTGGCAATGCCACCCAGCTCCTGGAGAAGTACAAGAACATGGCCCGCGACGCGCAGCTCGCCGGGGACCGTGTGAATGCAGAATATTATCTGCAATATGCCGACCATTATTTCCGCGTGCTCGCCGACAATCGCGCCCGCATGGAAGAACAGCAGGCACGCCACCGCCGCCCCGACGACAACAGCTTCGATGACGATGGCGACGATTTCGACAACGCCATGGACAATGGCGACGATTTCGGCAGCGATTTCGAAGAGCGCGCCCCGGTGCAGAACCAGCGCGATGGCTATCGCCAGTCCCAGCCGCAGCCCCAACCCCAGCAGCGTGACGACCGCAACCGCAATCGCAACACCAATCGTCGCGATCCTGAGGCGCGTGACGTCCGCGAGCCGCGCGATGGCCGCGAGCGTGACAATCGTGAACGGGATGGGCGTGACCGGGATGGTCGCGAACGGGATGGACGTGATCAGGCGGCTCGTCCGCCGCGTGAGCGCGAAGCGCCGCGCATCGTTGCCGATGCGCCCGCGCCCGTGCAGGAAGAGATCGCACCCGTGCAGGCGCCCGTCGCCGAGCAGCCCGTGGAAGCACAGGTCGCACCGCGCCGTCGCGGTCGCCCGCCCAAGGTGCGCACCGAAGCGGTGAGCGAGGATCTGGTGCTGGACATCGCCGTGCTGCCGCCCGCCATCTCGCGCGCGGATAATGACGCCGCCGAGATCGCCGAGGAGGACGCGCCCCGCAAGCGCACCCGCCGCGTGCGCCGGCCGGCCGAGGAAGCCGCCGAATAAGCGGCGTTCCATGCGGGGCATTCATGCCCCTGTCATGGACAGATCATAGCAAAGGGGCGGCGCCGCAAGGGGCCGCCCCTTTTGCATGTCGCGAAGGCCGGGCTTCCCTTGCCGCCGGGGATGCGGCAGGGTCTGCATCCAACAAGGGGAGGACTCCAATGTGGGGAAGGCAGGCCATGATCGGGGCCATGACCGCAATTGCACCGCGCCTGGGGCTGCTGCTGATCGCGGCCGGGGCCGCGCCGTTGCTGGCGCAGGATGCCGTGCCGGTGGCTGGGGTGGGCCGCAGCGCGCAGGGCGATGTCGCCGTCACCATCTATAATAATGATCTCGCGCTGGTGCAGGATGTGCGCCAGCTGGCGATCGGGCGGGGCACCACCCGCATCGAATTCCCCGATGTGTCCGCGCGCATCCGCCCGGAAACCGTGTCCTTCGCGGCCGACGGCACCGCCATTGTCGAGCAGAATTTCGATTTCGACCTGCTGACGCCCGGCAAGCTGATGGAAAAGGCGGTCGGCCAGACGATCACCATCGTGCGCACCAATCCGGCGACCGGGGCCGAAACGCGCGAGCAGGCGAAGGTGCTGGCGGTGAACGGCGGCGTCGTGCTGCAGATCGGCAGCCGGATCGAGGTGCTGCGCGACGATGGCATGCCCGTCCGCGTGATCTTCGACAAGGTGCCGGACACTTTGCGCGCGCGCCCGACCCTGTCGGTGACGGTGCGGAGCGACCGGGCCGGCACCCGTCCGGCATCGCTGCGCTACCTGACGCCGGGCCTTGGCTGGAGTGCCGATTATGTCGCGCTGTTCGATGCGAAGGCGGGGCGTATCGATGTGCAGGGCTGGGTGACGCTGACCAACGCCAGCGGCACGACCTATGGCAATGCGCGCACGCTGCTGGTCGCGGGTAGCGTCAACACGCAGGCACAGCAGGGCGGCTATTATCCGCGTCCGCCGCAGCCGGGCGGCATCCGGCGCGCGGGCACCGAGACGGCCGGTCGCGAGCGGCTGGGCGACTATTATCTCTATCCCATCGCCGCGCGCACGACGATCGCCGACCGCCAGACCAAGCAGGTGAGCTTCCTTGACGTGCAGGGCGTGCCGGCCAAGGCGATGTATGAATATCGCAACGGCTGGCTGGCGAGCGCGGAGCAGCCGGCGAGCTTCAACAGCGTCGTGCGCTTTTCGACATCGGGCACGGGCGGGCTGGGCGATGCGCTGCCCGCCGGCACGGTGCGCTTCTATATGAAGGATGCCGGCGGCGCGCCGCAGTTCATCGGCGAAAGCGCGGTGGGGCATACGCCGATGGGCAGCGACCTGTCGCTCGCCACGGGCGAGGCCTTCGACGTGAAGGTGCAGCCGGTGGTCGACAAGCGCGAGCGGCTGTCCGCCAGCAAGTGGCGCACGGCGATGCGTTACGAGATCAGCAATGCGAAGCCCGAGCCGGTGACGGTGGATCTTGTGCAGGCCGGGCTCGACTGGGGTTGGGAGGATACGCGGATCGTCAGCGAAAGCGTGGCCAGCACGCGCCGGAACAGCGATTCGACCATGTGGACGGTGAGCGTGCCCGCCAATGGCCGGACCAGCGTGACCGCTGTTTTCGAAACGCGCTATTGATCGGCGCCCCGGTGCGGTCGTCCTTTGCCCCGATGCTGCTGCTGCTGGCGGCGGCGGCGGTGCCTTTACCGGCGCTGGCGCAGGCCGTCGTCACCTCCAGCGGCGCCGAATCGACATCCGTCACCGTCTATCGCGATCCCGACCGGGGAGAGGGCGCGATCAATGCCCGTTTCCCGCAGGGCTTCGCCCTGATCAGCGAGACCCGGCGCCTGTCGCTGCCCGCCGGCGAATCGGTGGTCCGCTTCGAAGGGGTGGCCGATGGCATGATCGCGGTCAGCGCCGTCGTCACCGGCCTGCCGGGCGGTGTCGCCGAACAGAATCGCGATGCGCGGCTGGTCTCGCCGGCCGCGCTGCTGGATGGATCATTGGGCAATCAGGTCCATCTGCGCCGCACCAATCGCGCAACCGGGGCGGTGAGCGAGGAGGATGCGGTGATTCGTTCCGGCCCGGACGGGGCGGTCGTGCTCGACACGGCGCGCGGGGTGGAGGCGCTGCGCTGTTCCGGCCTGCCGGAAACCATTGTTTACGACGCCATCCCCTCGGGTCTTTCCGCGCGCCCGAGCTTTTCGGTGAACACGGTCACGGGGCAGGCGACGACCGCCCTCGTCACGCTCACCTATCTGGCGACCGGCTTCGACTGGGGCGCGAATTATGTCGCCCGGCTGGCGGAGGATGGGCGCCATCTCGACCTGTTCGCCTGGATGACGGTGGCCAATGGCAGCAGCGTGGGTTTCGCGCAGTCGCAGCTGCTCGCGGTTGCCGGGCGGCTGAACCGCGAATCACATTATGATGCGCTGGTGGCCCGCGCACCCGCGCCGATGCTGCGCCTGGCCTGCTGGCCGATGGGGACCACCACCACCGGGCTGCCATCGGGCCTTCCGCTACCCCCGCCGCCCGCGATGGAAGATATCGTGGTGACGGGCGCCCGGCGGGAGGCGATGGCGGTCATGGCGCCGGCTCCTGTCATGGCGCGGCAGGAGGAGCTTGGCGATCTCAAGCTCTATCGCGTGCCCGTGCGCGTCGATGTGAATGCCAGGGGCATGAAACAGGTGGCGCTGCTGGAGCGGCGGTCCGTTCCGGCCACACCTTATTATATGGCGTCGCTATGGGCTGTGCCCGTCGACGATCCGGGCGGGCGGGCGATGCAGCGGATGCTGCGGCTGAAGAACAGCGTGAAGCAGGGCCTGGGCCTGCCGCTGCCGGCGGGCGGCGTCGCCCTGTTCGCGCCGGCCGGCCCCGAAATGCTGCTGCTGGCCGATTCGCCCCTGCGCGACCATGCCGTGGAGGAAGAGGTGAACATCGCGGCGGGCCAGAGCGATCAGGTGCGGATCATCCTGTCGTCCGTGCCGGGTGGATCGGCCAGGCGTGCAGCCTATCGCGTGGAACTCACCAACGCGCTGGATCGGGCGATCGTCGCGGAGGTCAGGGTCGCCCCGACGGACCGGGTGGGCTTCAAGCCGTCGCGGCCATTGTCGCGCAAGGATGGCGCCTGGCTGTGGACGGTGGGCATCCCCGCCAACGGACGCGCGGCGCTGGACTATATGGTGACGACGGAAGAGTGATCGCCGGGTGCGGGCAAGGGCCGGGGGCGATGATTCTCATCCAGCGCGACGAAGGTGAACACGCCATGCGTCACCGGCACCACATGCCGGTCCAGATCGCGGATCGCCTCCACCTCGATATGGATGGCGATCGACGTGCGGCCCCGCCGGACCTCGCGCGCATAAAGGGAAATGACGTCGCCCAGCAGGATCGGGCTGATGAACTGCATCGATTCGATGGCGACGGTGGCGACGGCCCCCTGGGCGAGGCGCCCGGCGACGATGCCGCCGGCAATATCCATCTGGCTCAAGACCCAGCCACCGAAGATATGCCCGTTCGAATTGATGTCATGCGGCCGGGGGACGGTGCGCAGCACCGGGTCGCGATTATCCGTCAATATCAATCTCCCGACTGACGCGATCGTCTATCGATTCGTCATGGCCCGTGCCGCTGGACAGGAAGGCGAGCGCCATCAGGCCGGTGCCCAGCATGAAGGTACACCACACCCCTGCCGATGTGGCGATGACCATGTGCAGGGGCAGCGGCGATCCGTGCCACCACAACATCCCCAGAACCGCCAGCACACAGGCGATCCCGCCCAGCGCCATCGCCGCCATCAGCCGCCGATACCGCCCCCAGGCTGTCGCCGCGATTTGCGGATCATCAAGGCCGGACATGCGTGTCATCCCTTTCCTTTGGGCGCGAGACATGGGATCATCAAGACCCCGAAAACAGAAAAGAACGGGCAGGGCAGCATATGGGAGAGCGATATGACGATTGCAGCGATATTGCAGGGCAAAGGCGACGAGGTAATAGAGGTCTCGCCACAGGAAAGCGTCCTTTCCGTCATCAAGTTGCTGGCTGAACGGCGCATCGGCTGCGTGCCGGTGGTCGAGAATGGAGAGGTGATCGGCATCTTTTCCGAACGGGACGTCGTCTATCGCCTTGGGCATGAAGGCCCATCGGTGCTCGATGCGCCGGTCGGCACGGTGATGACCTCGCCGGCACACACCACCGATCCGCAGACAGCCGTGATCAGCGCCTTGTCGACCATGACCAAGCGGCGCATCCGCCACCTGCCGGTGATTTCCGGCGGGGCGATGATCGGCTTCGTCTCGATCGGCGATCTGGTGAAATACCGCATCGACCGGATCGAATCGGAAGCGGCGGCGATGCGCGACTATATTCAGAACGCCTGAGCGCGTTCCACGGCGGGCGAATCGTGGATTGAGCACGATTCGCCCGAACAGACCGCCGGGGGTCACGCCTGCCGAAGTGCCGGCCAGTCAGGCGGTGGCCGGCGCCTGGCCCTTGCGCAGCACAAGGCGCAGGATGTCGTCCAGCGTGGCGCGGGCGAAGCAGAAGAGGATCGCGCCGAAGCCGACGCCGCCGATTGCGACGAGCAGGCCAAGGCGCATCGGCGCGGCCATCGGTGGCAGGCCCGAATCGACCGCCTTCACCAGCAGCGCCATGGCGATGGAACAGGCGATGGCGGGCGCCGCCGCATTGGCGACATCGCGGACGCCAAGGCCCATGGGCGCGCCCGCCACCCGAATCGTCAGCAGGGTGAAGAGCGGGAAGGCCAGCAACCAGGCCCAGGCCAGGCCCAGAGCGCCGAACCGGATGCCGATGAGGAACGCGATGGGCATCACCACCGCGCCGATGGCGGAGATCCGCACCGTCAGCCCCGGCCGTCCCAACGCATTGCAGACCGGCGCGAACATCACCTGCAAGGTCATGAACGGCATGGCGAGCGCGAGGATGCGGACGAAGGGCGCCATCGCCAGCCATTTCGGCCCGAACAGCGTCTCCACCAGCGGCTCCGCCGTTGCCGCCATGCCGAAATAAATGGGGCAGGAGATCAGCAGCAGCAGGCGCGCCGCCCGGCAGAAGGACCAGCGCACCTTCGCCATGTCGTTCTGCAGCCGCGCATAGGCGGGGAAGGCGACGTCGTTGAGCGGCGGGATGAACTTGCTGACGAAGATCTGGGTCAGGAACAGCGCCTCGGCATAGAGGCCAAGGTCATGGGGGGAGAGCAGGCGGCCGGCGATGAAGATGTCCGCCTGGCTCTGGATGATCCAGAGCAGCTGGCTGCCGAGCAGCGATGCGCCAAAGGCCACCATCGTGCCGGTGCCGCGAAAATCGAAGCTGGGCAGCGGCAGGAATCGGGTGGCGACGACATAGCCGATGCCCTTCACCCAGAATCCGGCAATTGGCGCCCACACCAATGTCCATACGCCCCAACCCGCCATCGCGCCGCCGATCGCAACCCCGGCCGCGGCCGCGGCGGCGATCAGGTTGACGACCGCGGGCCTGCGGAAGTCCAGGCTGCGGCCCATCAGCACTTCGGGGATCGCGATGAAGGGGGTGGAGAGGTAGAGCAGCGCCTGCACCCGCAGCAGGTCCGCGACCATCGGCTGGTGGTAATACTGCGCCGCGACCGGAGCGATGAAGAGCTGCATCGCGGCGAGCGTGCCATTGAGCAGCAGCATGATGCCGAATCCCTGCCGCAGCCGATGCCGGTCCAGGGATTCGCTCTGCACCAGGGCGCTCACCAACCCATAGCCATTGAGGAAGGCCATGAAGCTGAGAATCACCTGGGTCATGGCGAAAAGGCCGTAATCCGCGGGTTCCAGGATGCGGATGACCGCCAGGGTCGCGACCCAGCTCACGCTCTGGGCCACGATCTGGCTGCCCGAACGCCAGAAGACGGCACTCCTTATACGCGCGCCAAAACCGGCATCGTTCGCGTCGGCGTCCTGCAAACCCATGTTCTTTGCGGCCTTCCATTATGTTTCCTGCGGCGGAATCGGGTCTACGCGGGAACCTTCAAATTTTCTGAAATAAAATTGCAAAAAGCGTTTGACGGGTCGGACCTCCCTCCATATATGCCCCTTCACCGGACGGGGCGCTGCCTACTGACAGCGTCTGGTACGGCCGCCAACATAGACGGACGATATGTCCCCCGGTAGCGAT
>NZ_JBANFL010000022.1:0-68345 GCF_037154135.1 Sphingobium aquiterrae | reverse complement strand
AACGAGGAGCATCGCCAGATGCTCGATGCCTGGGTGGGGCGTGACTTCGAACGGCTGCGCACGCTGACGGTGGCGCATATCCAGAAGACGCTGGACGACCTGCGGCAGCAACTGGCCGCCGCAGCGTAGAGCATCGTGCGCAAAAGTGGGAACCGGTTTTGCGCAAAAAACGATGCGACAACGAAGAATGAGCGCACGCCCTGCGCCAGATGTAACGCAGCGCGCCTTGGAGCCTTTTCAAGCATGTCGGCACAAATACAGGAACGATTCCGCAAGCAGCGCCAGAGCCCTTCTGGTCGATGATCGTCGCGTTGGCATTCAGGCCGAACCCCTTGACCCCAAAGCGTTCCGTGAGGAAATCGAGCGGCTGGACCCACTGGAACTCAAGACCGTTAACCGTCAGCTTGCCACTGGCATTGACTTGCTGCTGGAATATGATCGTCGCAGCATTCGGACCGCCACGGGAATTGATCGCCGCCTGCTGCGTGGGATTTAAGGTGTCATAGGTAATCCCGTACTGCGCCAGATCCGTGAAAGGGATCGTCGTCGTGCCGTTGGTCGTAAAGCCTGTCAGTTCCTTGCGGAACGCGGACGCCGCGATCAGGCCTTCGCGACCGGTGTACAATTCGACGCCCAGGTCGATATTCTTCGAGAGATAGGGCTTGAGTGCCGGATTTCCCCCGATGGCGACGTCGGCCGAGGGCGAGGAGAAATTCACGCCCGGAAGCGCGGCATTGGGATCGGGCCGCTTGAAGCGTGCGTTCGTTCACCCTGTCCGTCACCGAAATATAGACCCGGAACGGCATGTGGCGCGCTAGGGCTTGCAAATCATGGCCATTTCGGTCATATCGCATCGCAGCGTAGCGGCGAGGGGTCTTCCTTCGATAGCGATTGGTAGCGTGATCGTTCCGACCAAAGGGTCTGGAACCGGCCAATGACAGCCTACGCCAGCTTTGAGGCTTCCCTTTTCACGCGGGTCGTTTCGCAACCCGCTTTGCGTCACCCGTGCGTCCTTGCATGGCATCCGGCGCAATGGCCATGATGAGTGACATACATGACAGAATTCAAAGACCTTGGCCTTGCCGAGCCCATTTTGCAGGCGCTCGACGCCAAGAACTACAAGCAGCCGACCCCGATCCAGGCGCAGGCGATCCCCGCGCTGCTCGAAGGCCGCGACCTGTGCGGCATCGCGCAGACCGGCACCGGCAAGACGGCGGCGTTCGCGCTGCCCAGCCTCCATTATTTCCACGAAAACCCGAAGGCCACGCCGGCCCGCGGCTGCCGCATGCTGGTGCTGTCGCCGACGCGTGAACTGGCCGCGCAGATCGCCGACAGCTTTCGCGACTATGCGCGCTTCATGAAGCTGTCGATCGCCACCGTCTTTGGCGGCGTGCCGATCAACCGGCAGATCAACAGCCTGCGCGTCGGCGTCGACATTCTTGTCGCAACGCCCGGCCGCCTGCTCGACCTGATCGACCAGCGCGCGCTGACGTTGAAGGATGTCGAGATCTTCGTGCTCGATGAAGCCGACCAGATGATGGACCTGGGCTTCATCCACGCGATCAAGCGCATCGACAAGATGCTGCCCAAGGATCGCCAGAGCCTGTTCTTCTCGGCTACCATGCCGCAGGCGATTTCGGATCTGGGCTCGCAGTTCCTGACCGATCCGGTCAAGGTGTCGGTTGCCCCGCAATCGACCACGGCCGAGCGCGTGCAGCAATATGCGACCTTCGTCAGCCAGCCGGAAAAGCAGGCACTGTTGACGATCACGGTCAAGGACGAGCAGATCGACCGCGCCCTGATCTTCACCCGCACCAAGCATGGCGCCGACCGCGTCGTGCGTTTCCTGGAAGGCGCAGGGATCAAGGCCGCCGCGATCCATGGCAATAAGAGCCAGGCGCAGCGTACCGCCGCGCTGCAGGCGTTCCGCCACGGCCATGTGAAGCTGCTGGTGGCGACGGATATCGCCGCGCGCGGCATCGACGTCTCGGGTGTCAGCCATGTCATCAATTTCGAGCTGCCCAATGTGGCCGAGCAATATGTCCACCGCATCGGCCGCACCGCGCGCGCCGGGGCAGAGGGCATCGCGATCAGCTTCGTGGCGGATGATGAGCGCCCCTATCTGCGCGCCATCGAGAAGACGACGCGGATCAAGCTGGATGTCGTAGCGCTGCCGGAGAATTTCGCCGAAGCCGTGCGCAACCTGCCCAAGCCTGCTGCCCGCAAGGATGGCGGGGATCAGGGCCGTGGCGGCGGCGGTGGCCGTCCGCCCCGCGCGCATGACGGCAATCGCGGCAATGCCGATCGCGCGCATCGTGCCCAGCAGCCGCGCGAGGAGGGCGCCGGTGGCGATAACAAGGGCGCCAAGCGTCCCTTCCGTCCGCGCCGCAGCAACGGCGTTGGCGCGCATCGCGGCGCGGTGCAGCGCTCGGGTGGCCGCTGAACGAGTGCCGCTGAACGAATAGCATGATGCGTGGGGCCGGCTGCCGGACGGCACCGGCCCCACCGGCCTCACCGGTCGAGAATTGCGATAATGACATCGCGGCGACCTGTCCGGTGGGGATGGCCTAATTGTCAGTGGCCATTCATAAAAATGGCGTTAGGGTCCGTGCCCTATGACATTTGACCCACGGCGCGCCCTTCAGGCGCTTCCACTCCTCGCCCTGGTCCTTGCCGGCATCGCGCAGCCGGCGGTCGCCGAAAAGCCGGTTGCCACACCCACGGCGACCCAGATTGTGCCCGCGCAGACGGGGGCCGCCAAACGCCCCTGGCTTTACGAAAACAGCGATGTCCCCATAGATGCCGCCTGGCATTTCGGCGAACTGCCCAACGGCCTGCGCTATGCCATCCGCCGCAATGGCGTGCCGCCGGGGCAGGTCGCCATTCGCCTGCGCATCGACGCGGGTTCGTTGGCGGAAAAGCCCGATGAACTGGGCTTCGCGCATTTCATGGAGCATCTGACCTTCCGGGGATCGCGCCATGTGCCCGACGGCGAATCGAAGCGCATCTGGCAGCGGCTGGGCGTGACCTTCGGCAGCGACAGCAATGCGCAGACGACGCCTACCGGCACGACCTATGCCCTCGACCTGCCGCAGGCGAGCCCGGAAGGCATCGATGAAAGCCTGAAGATCCTTTCGGGCATGATGACCGACCCCAATATCGTCGACAGCGCCGTGAACGCGGAACGCTCCGTGGTGCTCGCCGAAATGCGCGAAGGCACCAATGCGCAGACGCGCGTGGGCGATGCGACCCGCTCCTTCTTCTTCGCCGGCCAGCCGCTGGGCACCCATTCGCCCATCGGCACGACGGCAACGCTGAACGCGGCGACCACGGCGGCGATGGAGGCATTCCACACCCGCTGGTATCGCCCCGAAAACGCCGTGATCTCGGTCGCGGGGGATATCGACCCAGCCGAGATGGAAGCGCTGATCAAGAAGCATTTCGGGGCATGGAACGTGCCGGGCAAGGTCGAGACGCTGCCCGATTTCGGCATGCCGGACAAGAGCGGGCCGGCGACGGCGGTGACGGTGGAGCCGGGCATTCCCACCGCGATCAGCCTGGCGTTCCTGCGCCCCTGGAAACCGCGGGCCGACACCATCGTCTATAACCAGGCCAAGCTGACCGACATGCTGGCGCTGCAGATGATCAACCGCCGGCTGGAGCAGGCGGCGCGGGCAGGGGGCAGCTTCCTGCAGGCCAGCGTCGATCAGCAGGATGTCAGCCGATCGGTGGACGGCACCTTCATATCGATCGTGCCGGTCGGCAATGACTGGGCGAAGGCCCTGTCTGATGTGCGCGCCATCATCGAGGACGCCCGCACGACACCGCCGACGCAGGCCGAGATCGACCGCGAATATGCGCAGTTCGACACCGCGCTGGCGATCCAGGTGGAAAATCAGGATACGGAGGCCGGGTCCAAGCAGGCATGGGATCTGGTGAGCGCGGTGGATATCCGCGAGACCACCGTCAGCCCGCAGGCCGCGCTCGACATCTTCCGCACCGGCAAGCCCGGCATGACGCCCGAGGCGATGCTGGATTCGACCCGCCGCCTGTTCACGTCCGACGTCGTGCGCGCCCAACTGCTGCTCCCCGCGGCCCAGCCGGGCGCGCAGGAAAAGCTGGCCGCGACGCTCGCCGCGACGGTGGCGGCGGCCAAGGGCGCGCGGCTTGCCGACGGCACCGTCACCATGGACGACCTGCCGCCGCTCGGGACACAGGCGAAGGTCGTTTCGCGCGTGCCGGTCGGCGCGCTGGGCATGGAGATGATCACCTTTTCCAACGGCGTGAAGATGACGCTGTTCGCCAATGATGCCGAGACCGAGAAGGTCCGCATCAATGTGCGGTTCGGCCATGGCCAGCAGGATTTCTCGCCCACGCGCAAGGTGGCGAGCTGGGCCGGCAATTATGGGCTGGTGGCGAGCGGCATCGGCAAGCTGGGGCAGCGGGAGCTGGACGACCTGACCAATGGCCGCCGCCTTGGCTTCGATTTTGCGATCGACGACGATGCCTTCGAATTTTCGGCGGTCACGCGGCCGGCGGACTATCGCGACCAGTTGCGCCTGTTCGCTGCGAAACTGGGTTTTCCGCGCTGGGATGCGGCGCCGATCGCCCGGATGAAGGCGGGCATGTCGGCGGCCTATGACACCATTTCATCGGCGCCGGACGGCGTGCTGACGCGCGATCTGGAATGGCTGCTGCACGACAAGGATGTCCGCTATCGCACGCCGGACAAGGCAGAGATCAACGCGTTGACGCCGGCGGCTTTCCGCGCCGCATGGGAACCGATCCTGGCCGAAGGGCCGATCGAGGTGCAGGTGTTCGGGCAGGTCAACCCCGATGAGGCGATCGCCGCGGTCGGGGCGACCTTTGGCGCCCTGCCACCGCGCAAGGAACCGCCGGTGCCGGCCGCCAACCGTAGCATGCGCTTCCCGGCGCATGATGTGCAGCCGGTCGTCCTGCACCATAGCGGCGACAAGGATCAGGCGGCGGCTGTCGTCGCATGGCCGACGGCGGGGGGCTTTGCCGCGCGCAAGGAATCGCGGCAGCTGGAGATCCTCGCCCGCATCTTCAACGATCGCCTGTTCGAGAAGCTGCGCTCCACCGACGGCGCGGCCTATTCGCCCAGCGTTGTCAACAACTGGCCCTTCGCCTTCGACAAGGGCGGCTATGTGCTGGTGAGCAGCCAGGTGAAGCCCGCCAGCATCGGCTATTTCTTCACGCTCACCAATGAAACGGCGGCGGACCTTGCCGCGCATCCGGTCAGCGATGACGAGCTTCAGCGGGCGGTGGCGCCGATGCGCCAGCTGCTCTCGCGCGCCAGCACCGGCAACGCCTTCTGGATGTCGCAGATGGAGGGCGCGACCCGCGACCCGCGCTATGTCGACGCGATGAAGACGATGGCGAGCGAGATATTGAATGTGACGCCGGCGGACATTCAGGCGCTGGCGGCGAAATATCTGGTCGGCAGCAAGAGCTGGTCGGCCGTGGTGCTGCCCGATGGCGTGGCGGCCGGGAAGTAGCGCCGCCGGAACGGGGATCGATCAGGCCGAGATCTGATCGATCCAGTCCTGCAGGTTATAATGGTTGGTGACGCGGGTGATCTGGCCCTCGGCGAAGGCGAAGAAGGTGCCGACCCTCAACCGATAGCGCTGCCCTTTCGCGGACGGCAGATCGCCATCGGTCTTCAGATATGCGCCCTCCAGCATGAATTCGGCCGCGCCGCGCGTGCCGTCCTCGCTCACGAACAGGGCAGGGTCGATCACCTGCTCGCGATAGCAGTCGTCCATATGGGCGAGGAAGGCGCGGAACTGCGCCCTGCCATGGCGTGGCTGGCCCTGGCAGGGTTCATGCACGACATCCTGCGCCAACAGGTCCAGCATCGCGGCGCTGTCATGCGCGTTGAAGGCGGCATAATAGCGCGTCAGCAAGGCGATCGACATGGCGGTTGCGGGGCCTCCCTCAGAGCACGAAGCGGCTGAGATCGGTGTTCTTCGCGATGCCGCTCAGCTGCTTGTGGACATAGGCGGCATCGACCACCAGCGTTTCGCCGACGCGATCCTCCGCCTCGAAGCTGATGTCCTCCAGCAGCTTCTCCATCACCGTCTGCAGGCGGCGGGCCCCGATATTCTCGATCTGCTCGTTCACCTCGGCGGCAAGGCGGGCGATGGCGCGGATACCGTCTGTCGTCAGGTCGATGGTCACGCCTTCCGTCGCCAGCAATGCGCGATATTGGGTCGCAAGGCTGGCCTTGGTGTCCGACAGGATCGCGACGAAATCATCCTCGCTCAGCGCCTTCAGCTCGACCCGGATCGGCAGGCGGCCCTGAAGCTCGGGCAGCAGGTCGCTGGGCTTGGCGACATGGAAGGCGCCCGATGCGATGAACAGGATATGGTCGGTCTTGAGCGGGCCATATTTGGTGGCGACCGTCGTGCCCTCGATCAGCGGCAGCAGGTCGCGCTGCACGCCTTCGCGGCTGACGGAGCCGCCGCGCACGTCGCTGACCGCGATCTTGTCGATCTCATCCAGGAAGACGATGCCGTTCTGTTCGGCATTGGTGAGCGCAACGCGGGCGACATCGTCCTGGTCCAGGCGCTTGTCCTGCTCCTCCTCGACCAGCTTGTCCCATGCATCGGCGACGCGCAGCTTGCGGCGCTTCTTCTGTTGCTGGCCGAACGCCTTGCTCATCATGTCGGACAGGTTGATCATGCCGACCTGACCGCCCATGCCGGGGATTTCCATCGGCATGGAGGGCGCGTCGGCGACGTCCACCTCGACCTCGACATCGTTCATCTGCCCGGCTTCGATCCGCTGGCGGAAGGAGAGGCGGGTGGCCTCGCTCGCGTCCTTGCCGGTCAGCGCATCCAGCAGGCGCGCCATAGCGGCGTCGGACGCTGCCTCGCGCACGGATTCGCGGCGGCGGTCACGCTCCAGGCGCACGGCTTCCTCCACCAGGTCGCGGGCGATCTGCTCCACGTCGCGGCCGACATAGCCGACTTCGGTGAACTTGGTGGCCTCCACCTTGACGAAGGGCGCGTCGGCCAGCTTGGCGAGGCGGCGGCTGATCTCGGTCTTGCCGCAGCCCGTGGGGCCGATCATCAGGATGTTCTTGGGCGTCACCTCGTCGCGCAGATCGGGATCGAGATGTTGCCGGCGCCAGCGGTTGCGCAGGGCGACGGCAACGGCGCGCTTGGCGTCGGCCTGGCCGATGATATGCGCGTCAAGTGCGGCGACGATGGCCTTTGGGGTCAGATTGTCGTTCATGAAAAAGGGTCTCGAAAAGTCCGGAAACGAACCGAAGGTCAGGAAAGCTTAGCCCGCAAATGCGTGTCAGGCGACCGCGTCCAGCGTCTCCACGGTCAGCTGGTCGTTGGTATAGACGCACACTTCCGCCGCGATGGCCATCGCCTTGCGCGCGATGGTTTCGGCATTGTCTTCATAGTCGGTGAGCGCGCGCGCCGCCGAAAGGGCATAGTTGCCGCCCGATCCGATCGCCGCGATGCCGCCCACCGGCTCCAGCACGTCGCCATTGCCTGTCAGGATCAGCGTCACCTCCTTGTCGGCGACGATCATCATCGCCTCCAGGTTGCGCAGATATTTGTCGGTGCGCCAGTCCTTCGCCAGCTCGACAGCGGCGCGCATCAACTGGCCGTTATGCCGCTCCAGCTTCGCTTCCAGCCGTTCGAACAGGGTGAAGGCGTCCGCCGTGGCGCCGGCGAAACCGCCGATCACCGATCCGTCGTGCAGGCGCCTGACCTTGCGGGCATTGGGTTTCATGACTGTCTGGCCCATGCTGACCTGGCCGTCGCCCGCGACGACGACCTTTCCGCCCTTGCGGACCGAGACGATGGTGGTGCCATGCCATTGCAGCATGCCGTGTGCTTCTCCGCTCATGGCGCGCATATGGGATGTCGGGAAGGTGCGCGCAAGCCGCCTCGAATGCCATGGGCGTGGCGATGTGGAGCAAGGCTGCGCCATGCCGTTGTTTCATTGCGGTGCATCGATCCGTTTGGGAGACTATTGTCAATCCAGACCAATTGACATGCTGCGATGCAATAAACACATTGTTAATCATCGACTCGGGAGGACTCCGATATGTCGCTGAGGGCAAGAGCGCAGGAAAAGATCGAACGTTCGGGCATCGCCAACTATGCCTTTGACGAAGGCGATACGCTGGTGATGTGTGGTGTTCGTTATGCGCTGGAGGCCTGCGACTGCGGCGAAGCGGATTGCGACGGTGTGCGTTTGCGCCGGGATTCGGGCGATCTTTCCGGCACGGCCCTGCAATAATGGCCCTGCAATAACAGTCGATCCGGCCGTGGCTGGCGCGAAGCGCGGCCAGCCACATGGCACTATGGGGAATTCGTTCGGCTGCTTTTTATTCCCAGCCCTTATTTGATGACTTCCTTGCCTTTGTGCCCGACGGATTGGATGTCCTGACCAACGCCTTCCACCGTGTTGCACGCAGCAAGCGCAAACATGCCGGCAATGACGGAAAGGGTGGCGATCTTCTTGATGGCGGTCATCGGTGGTCCTGATTCTGCTTCATGATGCGATGGTGCCGGCATTTCGGCCGATGCCTTATCTTATCTAGGCGAAACTGACTGCCGCATGAAGGGGCATTTTGCGCATGTCTGCGCGGCAGTGCTTGACTTGCCGCCACGCTGCTGCCAATGGCGGCGTCCTCCCTTCGGGGGCGCGTAGCTCAGTGGTAGAGCACACCCTTCACACGGGTGGGGTCGCAAGTTCAATCCTTGCCGCGCCCACCATGGCCCAGTGGCCATGCCGCGCATCAGACAGGCATCCGTCAGGCCCCCTCGGCGTCATCGTTCGAGCGGCGCGCGCATGATCCGTGCATCTTTTGCTCGCCGCATTTTCCGTGCCGCCAGATGAAGACAACCGGCTGGAAAATGCTCTAAGGTCCCGCGCAACGTACAGAATATCTGAAAGGGTTTTTCGTGATCGCCAGCCTGATGCGCGGCGCTGCCATGGGCGCGCTTGCCTCCTTTGCCTTTGCTTCGGGCGCGCTTGCCCAGCAGCAGGCGCCAGTCCCATCGCCCCAGCAGGCACTGCCGCCGGTGGAGGCGATGCCCGTGGCCGCGCCTATCCCTGCGCCCGTCCCCGCGCCGACGCCGTTGACGTTGGAGCGGCTGTTCGCCAGCCCCGACCTTTCCGGATCGCAGCCGCGCGCCTTGCGTCTTTCCCCCGATGGGGCGCTGCTGACGCTGCTGAAACCACGGCCGGACGACAGGGAACGGCTGGACCTGTGGGCCATCGACACGAAGACCGGGGCCGAGCGGATGCTGGTCGATTCGGCCAAGGTCGGCACGGGTGCCGAACTGTCCGAGGCGGAAAAGATGCAGCGGGAACGCGCGCGCATCGGCGGCAGCAAGGGCATCGTCGCCTATGACTGGGCGCCCGATGGCAAGTCGATCCTGGTGCCGCTGGACGGCGACCTGTATCTGGCGACGTTGGACGGCAATGTCCGCCGCTTGACCGCGACGCCGGAAGGCGAGTTGAACGCGGCCGTCAGCCCGGCGGGCGCCTATATCAGCTTCGTGCGCGAGCAGAATCTGTATGTGCAGAAGCTGTCGGGCGGCAATGCGTCGCAGATCACCACCGATGGCGGCGGCACCGTGCATTGGGGCGAGGCGGAATTCGTCGCGCAGGAGGAGATGGATCGCCGCACCGGCTATTGGTGGGCGCCCGGCGACACGCTGGTCGCGATCGAGCGGTTCGACGAGGCGCCCGTGGGCGTCGTCACCCGCGCGGCGATCGGCGCGGACGGCACCAAGGTCTATGACCAGCGCTATCCGGCGGCGGGCACACCCAATGTCACCGTGGACCTGTATGTCATGCGGCCCGATGGCAGCAAGTCGGTGAAGGTCGACCTGGGCACCGATGCCGATATCTACCTGGCTCGCGTCGATTGGGCGCGGGACGGCAAGACGCTGTATGTCCAGCGCGAGAACCGGGCGCAGACCAGGCTGGATGTGCTGAAGGTCGATCCGCTCACCGGCAAGTCGTCCATTCTTTTCACCGAGAAAGCGGCGGCGAAGAGCTGGATCAACCTGAACGACGCCTTCCGCCAGATGAAGGACGGCAGCTTCCTGTGGCAGTCCGAGCGGGACGGCTACAATCACTTCTACCGCTTCGCCAATGGCCGCTGGAGCCAGTTGACCAGGGGGGCGTGGGTGACGACGAAGCTGGTCGGCGTGGATGAGGCCAAGGGCCTGATCTACTTCATGGGAAACAAGGACGATCCGCTGGAGCATCACCTCTACAGCGTCGAGATCGGCAAGCCGGGCAGCGTCACCCGGCTGACCGAGCCGGGCTGGTGGAATGCGGCCAGCATGGACGATGCCGCGACGCGTTTCATCATCAGCCGTTCCAACCCCAGGCAGCCGTCCCAGACCTATCTGGCCGACATCACCGGCCAGAAGATCAGCTGGATCAACGAGAATGCGGTGGTGGAGGGGCACCCCTATTTCCCCTTCCTTGCCAGCCATCAGGAAACGAAGTTCGGCACGATCAAGGCGAAGGACGGCACCACGCTCTATTGGGAGATGATCACCCCGCCGCTGGAACCGGGCAAGCTCTACCCCGTGTTCTTCGAACATTATGGCGGCCCCGGCACCGGCCAGCAGGTGACGCGCGGCTGGCAGGGCGGGCGGCCGCAATATCTGGTCGACAAGGGCTGGATCTATTTCCAGATCGACAATCGCGGCTCCTATAATCGCGGCAAGGAGTTCGAGGATCAGATCTGGCATGCCATGGGTACGGTGGAGGTCGAGGACCAGTTGGCCGGCGCCGAGTTCCTGCGCACGCAACCCTTTGTGGACGCCAGCAAGATCGCGACCTTCGGCTGGTCCTATGGCGGCTATATGTCGCTGAAACTGCTGGAAAAGTCGCATGGCGTCTTCGCCGCCGCGATTGCCGGTGCGCCGGTGACGGACTGGACGCTGTACGACACCCATTATACCGAACGTTATCTGGGCGATCCCAAGGCGAAGGACAGCGCCTATCCGGCGTCGGGCGCGTTGCTGGACGCGACGAAGATCAGCGACCCGTTGCTGCTGCTCCACGGCATGTCGGACGACAATGTGGTGCTGGACAACTCGACCCGCTTCATGACGAAGATGCAGCAGGGCGCGGTGCCGTTCCAGACGATGCTGTATCCCGGCCAGACGCATCGCGTCGGCGGGCCTGGGATCAGCGTGCATCTGTGGAAGACCATCGAGGATTTCCTGGACGAAAAGGTGCTGAAGAAGGGCGGGATGGTCGCTGCGGCACCGGTGGCGGCGCCCATGCCCGCCGATGGCACGGCGCCCGCCACGCCGACGCAATAAAATTTCGGGCGCCTTGTCGATCAGGAAATGACAGGGCGCCCGAACCGCTTCTATGCGATAGTGAAGCAAAGCTGCTCTGGACAATCCGTCCAAGGGCGCTATGCGCCATGCTCCTCAATCTGACTGTCTGGAGATTATGATGGGTTACCGGGTCGTCGTCGTTGGTGCCACGGGGAATGTGGGCCGCGAAATGCTGACCATTCTGGCCGAGCGGGAATTCCCGATCGACGAGATTGCCGCTGTTGCATCGCCGCGCTCGACCGGCCTGTCGATTGACTTTGGCGACACCGGCAAAACCCTGAAATGCAAGAATATCGAACATTTCGATTTCACCGGATGGGATATGGCGCTGTTCGCGGCGGGCTCCGGCCCGACGGCGGAATATGCGCCCAAGGCGGCGGCGGCCGGCTGCGTGGTGATCGACAATTCGTCGCTCTACCGCATGGACCCGGACGTGCCGCTGATCGTGCCCGAGGTGAACCCGGACGCGATCGACGGCTACAAGAAGAAGAACATCATCGCCAACCCCAACTGCTCGACCGCGCAGATGGTGGTGGCGTTGAAGCCGCTGCATGATGCCGCGACGATCAAGCGCGTCGTCGTCTCGACCTATCAGTCGGTGTCCGGCGCGGGCAAGGCGGGCATGGACGAGCTGTTCGAGCAGTCGCGCAACATCTTCGTGGGCGATCCGGCGGAAGCCAGGAAGTTCACCAAGCAGATCGCCTTCAACGTGATCCCGCACATCGACGTCTTCCTGGACGATGGCTACACCAAGGAAGAATGGAAGATGGTGGTCGAGACCAAGAAGATCCTCGATCCCAAGATCAAGGTGACGGCGACCTGCGTGCGCGTGCCCGTGTTCGTCGGCCATAGCGAGTCGCTGAATATCGAGTTCGAGCACGAGATTTCGGCGAAGAAGGCGCAGTCGATCCTGCGCGAGGCGCCCGGCATCATGCTGGTCGACAAGCGCGAGGACGGCGGATATGTCACCCCGGTGGAATGCGTGGGCGACTATGCGACCTTCGTCAGCCGGGTGCGCGAAGACCCGACCGTGGAAAACGGCCTGGCGCTGTGGTGCGTCAGCGACAATCTGCGCAAGGGCGCGGCGCTGAACGCGGTGCAGATCGCGGAGCTTCTGGGCCGCCGGCACCTGAAAAAGGGCTGAATATCATGATGGCGGCGGTGGACATTTCCATCGCCGCCAACTCCTGATTGCATCGGGATATGCGGCGCTTCGGCCTTTGGGTCGGGGCGCCGTTTCATGTTTCTGCGCAGCCGGCGCTCGACATCATGGCGTTCGCTGCATATCGCTCCGCGGCAACAGCGAAGCTGCCACATTGAAACGATAGGGACGATATCGTGCATGAAGTGACGACGGCGATGGTCGAGGGTTTTGGCGGTACGCCGCTGGCGGTGCATCAACTGGGCGAGGGGCGGCCGGTGCTGCTGCTGCATGGCCTGTTCTCGAACGCCAACACCAACTGGATCAAATATGGCCATGCCGCGACGATCGCGGCGCGCGGCTTCCGGGTCGTCATGCCGGATTTCCGCGTCCACGGGGAAAGCGCCGCGCCGCATGACCCCGCCGACTATCCGCCCGATGTGCTGGCGAAGGACGTGCTGGCGCTGGTCGATGCCCTTGACCTTGCGGATTTCGACCTGGGCGGCTTTTCGCTGGGTGCCCGGACAAGCGTCTTGTTGCTGGAACAAGGGTTGAAACCGCGCCGCGTGGTGCTCGGCGGCATGGGGCTGCAGGGGCTGTCCGGCTGGGCGAAGCGGCGGGACTTCTTCCTGGATGTCATCGCGGAACGCGACACGATCAAGCGCGGCGATCCGCGCTGGCTGAGCGCCCAGTTCATGAAATCGATGAAGGTCGATCCGGTTGCCGCCGCATTGCTGCTGCGCAGCTTCGGCGATGTCGATCCGACCGGGCTTGCCGGCGTGGCCATGCCGGTGGCGGTCGTCTGCGGCACCGAGGATCGGGACAATGGATCGCCCGAGGCGTTGGTCGAGGCGCTGCCCGACGCGGCGCTGCACTGGGTGCCCGGTACCCATATGAGCTGCGTCACCAGGCCCGAACTGGGGCAGACGATCGCCGACTTCCTCGCCGGCTGATCCGCTCGCCCCGGTCGGTGGATCAGCGGAAGGGTGGTTCGTTGAAGGCGCGCAGCTTGCGGCTGTGCAGGCTGGCGCCCGCTTCCCGCAGCAGTTCGCAGGTGCGCAGGCCGATGCGCAGATGCCCGGCAATCGCCTCTTCATAGAAGCGGTTGGCCTGTCCCGGCAGCTTCAATTCGCCATGGATGGGCTTGTCGGAGACGCAGAGCAGCGTGCCATAGGGGACGCGGAAGCGATAGCCCTGCGCCGCGATGGTCGCGGACTCCATGTCGATGCCGACCGCGCGGGACAGGCTGAAGCGCAGGGCGGACTTGGAATAGCGCAGTTCCCAGTTGCGGTCGTCGGTCGTGACCACGGTGCCGGTGCGCAGGCGGCGCTTCATGTCGCCATTGCCGTCACCCAATATCTCCTCGGCGGCGTGCGCCATGGCGAGTTGCACTTCGGCGATGGCCGGCACCGGGATTTCGGGCGGCAGCACGTCGTCCAGCACATGATCGTCGCGCAGATAGGCGTGGGCGAGCACATAGTCGCCGATCCGCTGGCTGGGGCGCAGGCCGCCGCAATGGCCGATCATCAGCCAAGCTTCCGGCCGCACGACGGCAAGATGATCGCAGATCGTCTTCGCGTTGGACGGGCCGACGCCGATATTGACCAGCGTGATCCCGCTGCGGTCCGGCGCGATCAGGTGATAGGCCGGCATCTGGTGCCTGCGCCACGCGCTGTCGGCGATCATCTGCGCCGGATCGGCGGTTTCGGGCGTCACATAGACGCCGCCGGCCCCGGACAGCGCGGTGAAGCGGCTGTCGGGCTTCTGCAGTTCCGCGCAGGCCCATGCGACGAACTCGTCCACATAGCGATGATAGTTGGTGAACAGGATGTAGCGCTGCACATGCTCGGCGGGGGTGCCGGTATAGTGCTTGAGCCGGGCCAGCGAGAAATCGGTGCGTAGCCCGTCGAACAGGGCGAGCGGACGCACGGTGCCCGAAGGCGGCGTGAACAGGCCGTCGGCGATCTCGTCCCCGATTTCGGCCAGCTCGGTCGCGGGGAAATGGCGGGCCAGCTCCGTGGGCGGCACGCCGTCCAGCGCGCTCATGTCCAGCCCGTCGAGTACATAGGGGAAGGGGATTTGCTGGGCGCTGCGGCCCACTTCCACCGCGACGCCATAGTCGCGCACCAGAAGGTCGATCTGTTCGGCCAGATAATCGGCGAACATCGCCGGTCGCGTGACTGTCGTCACATAGCGGCCGGGATTGGAAAGCCGTGCGAAGGATCGGCCCGGCGGCGGCATGTCGCCTTCGCCACGATGGATGATCCGTAATTCGGGGTAGCAGAAGGTGCGGTCGCCCCGCGTGCTGGGCGGCGGGGTCGCGCCGCTGCGGGCATATTCCTGCATCGCTTCGCGCAAAGAGGCGATCGACTGCTGGTAGATCGCGTCGAGCTGCGCGACGATCGCATGGCCAAAATTCTGTGTCATCTCCCCTGATATCGCGGAAACATGCCGGCAGAAAGAGAGGGGCGTAACAAATTTTATCATATGCCGCCGAAATGAACGAAGCCGAGGCGCCGGGGCCTATCCCCGCCGCCTCGGCGCCGCATCGCAGTCAGCGCTGGGGGCGTTAAAGCTGGCCCAGCATATATTCGGCGGACGACAGCTTGAAATCGCCCGGCGCCTCGACGTTCAGTTCGGTGATGACGCCATTGTCTACGATCATCGAGAAGCGCTGGCCGCGCGTGCCCATGCCGAACTTGCTGCCGTCCATTTCCAGGCCGACAGCCTTGGCGAAGGCGCCATTGCCGTCCGCCAGCATGGTGACGGCACCCTCGGCGCCGGCGCCCTTGCCCCATGCGCCCATGACAAAGGCGTCGTTGACGGCGGTGCAGGCGATCTCGTCTATCCCCTTGGCCTTCAGCTCGGCGGCCTTGTCGATGAAGCCGGGCAGATGCTTGGCCGAGCAGGTGGGGGTGAAGGCGCCCGGCACGGAGAACAGAGCGACCTTGCGGCCCGCGAAATAGCTGGCGCTTTCCACCGGCTCCGGCCCGTTGGCGGTCATGGTGGTGAATGTGGTCTGGGGCAGCGTGTCGCCCTTTGCGATCGTCATTGGCGGCATCCTTTCTCTGGGGCTGATAATCGGGGGCTCGACGGTGCGCGGACCTGCCCCATGGCAAGGGTCAGGTCGTCCCTCATCGCTATTCTGTCAAGCCGCATCGCGCCAATGCATGGCTTCGTGCATGGCGGCCATTGGCCCGGGGCCGTGTAGCGCCTATGTTGGCGCCATGGACCTGCCCACATTCTATCCTGGCCATTTGCTGCTGGCGATGCCCGGCATCGGCGACGTCAATTTCGATCGTGCCGTCATTGCGCTGTGCGCCCATGACGGCGATGGCGCGCTGGGGATCGATATCGGCACGCCGGTGGACGATCTTGGCATCCACGAACTGTTGCGCAGCTTCGCGATCGATCCGGGCGGCATTCCCGATACGCCGGTCCTGCGCGGCGGGCCGGTGGAGCCGCAGCGGGGATTTGTGCTGCATTCCCTGGACTGGCAGGGCGACGGCGTGCTGGCTGCCGGCGGCAGCTGGGGGCTTTCCGGGTCGCTCGGCATCTTGCAGGCGATCGCGCGCGGCGATGGTCCCCGCCATTATCTGATCGCGCTTGGCTATGCCGGCTGGGGGGCGGGGCAGCTGGAGCGGGAAATGACCGGGCACGGCTGGTTCCTGGGCGGCGATTCGCTCGCCGGGATGTTCGACCTGCCGATATCCCGGCGCTGGGAGGCGGCGTTCGCTGCCAGTGGCATCGATGCCAGCCATCTGGTCGGGCAGGCCGGGTCGGCCTGAGCGCGCGGACGGCACAGGCGCGAGGCTATATGAAGCCACATAAAGAAATCTTTATATTGAGTTGATTCGCGTCGGCGGGGTTGGTAGAGAAGCGCCAATCGCCGCCAGTCATGCATGATCGGCGGCCATCTTGCCCGACATGGGCACAATCATGGAGATATTGCGTGGCCACCGCACCTGCCGCCATCACGACCGACTATGTCATCAAGGACCTGAGCCTCGCCGATTTCGGCCGCAAGGAAATTGATATCGCCGAAACCGAAATGCCGGGCCTGATGGCGCTGCGCCAGGAATTCGGCGCAGCGCAGCCGCTGAAGGGCGCGCGCATCACCGGTTCGCTGCACATGACGATCCAGACCGCCGTGCTCATCGAGACGCTGGTGGCGCTGGGTGCCGAAGTGCGCTGGGCGACCTGCAACATCTTCTCGACGCAGGACCATGCCGCCGCCGCCATCGCCGCCGCCGGTATTCCCGTGTTTGCCGTCAAGGGCGAGACGCTCCAGGAATATTGGGATTATGTCGAGCGCATCTTCGACTGGACCGGCAATGGCGAGACCTGCAACCTGATCCTGGACGACGGCGGCGACGCCACCATGTTTGCCCTGTGGGGCGCGCGCGTCGAGGCCGGTGAAGAGCTGTTCACGCCGACCAACGAGGAAGAGGAAATCTTCGTCGCCGTGCTCAAGCGCGTTCTGGCCGAACGCCCTGGCTTCCTGACCAAGACGGTCGAAGCCATCAAGGGCGTGTCGGAAGAGACCACGACTGGCGTCCACCGCCTGTACGAGCTGTCGAAGGCCGGCAAGCTGCCTTTCCCGGCGATCAACGTGAACGACAGCGTCACCAAGTCAAAGTTCGACAACCTTTATGGCTGCAAGGAATCGCTGGTCGACGCGATCCGTCGCGCGACCGACGTCATGCTCGCCGGTAAGATCGCCTGCGTTGCCGGCTTCGGCGATGTCGGCAAGGGCAGTGCCCAGTCGCTGCGCAATGGCGGCGCCCGCGTGCTCGTGACCGAAGTCGACCCGATCTGCGCGCTGCAGGCGGCGATGGAAGGCTTTGAAGTCGTGACCATGGAAGAAGCGGCCACCCGCGCCGACATCTTCGTGACCGCGACCGGCAATGCCGACGTCATCACCGTCGATCACATGCGCGCGATGAAGCCGATGGCGATCGTGTCCAACATCGGTCACTTCGACAGCGAGATCCAGATCGCCGGCCTCAACAACATGAAGTGGACCGAGATCAAGCCGCAGGTCGATCTGGTCGAATTCCCCGACGGCAAGCAGATCATCGTCCTTGCCAAGGGCCGCCTGGTGAACCTGGGCTGCGCCACCGGCCACCCCAGCTTCGTCATGTCCTCCAGCTTCACCAACCAGGTGCTGGCGCAGATCGAGCTGTGGACCAAGAGCGAGACCTACAAGAACGACGTCTATGTGCTGCCCAAGCATCTGGACGAGAAGGTCGCCGCGCTTCACCTGGAAAAGCTGGGCGTCAAGCTCTCCAAGCTGACCGAGAAGCAGGCTGCCTATATCGGCGTGTCGACCGAAGGCCCGTTCAAGCCGGATCATTATCGCTACTGATCGCGCTTCGGCGTCCATCGTGAATAAAGGGAGGAGGATGCGGCATCTGTCGCATCCTCCTCTTTTTGTGTGCATCTGCGCCTTCCCGCTGGCGGGGCTTTAGGCTAGTCCCACCCCATGCAGGGCAGGATGGACAGGGGCGGAACGGACGCGCGCGCGGGCAACCCCTGTGCAGAATGGGTGCGATAGAACCGATGCTCGGGCTTTCGACCATGGCGATGCTTGTGACTGGCGGCCTGCTGGCGCTGTGGCTCGCGGGTTCGGTCTGGGCGGTTTACAGCGGCATGCGCATGCGTGGCGCGGGGGCGAGCGCGCGCAATCAGGCGGAACGGCTGGGCAGCCTGTTGCAATCGGCGCCCGCGCTGCCGGTGATGATCCGCCCGGATGGACGGTTGGAAGGGAGCGAACGGCTGGCCAGCTGGATCGGCCGCGAGCGACCGCTGACCTTTGCGTCGGAACTGACCGCCAAGGACGGCGAGCTGCGCCCCGAGGATGCCGAGGCGTTGGCGCGCGACATCGCTTCGGCACAGCGGGCGGGCAAGAGCTTTGCCCGTCCGGTCAAGGCGGTGGGCTCCGCGCGGACGATGATGATCCGGGGCGCCCCGGCCTCGTCCGATCTTGCGGCGCCGGGCAGTGTCATCCTCTGGGTGTTCGACGCTACCGAAAGCCAGTCGGAAATCAATAACCTGCAGGCAGAGCGCGAGCAGCTGCGCTCCGCGCTCGAATCGCTTTCGGGCCTGATCGAATCGGCGCCGCTGCCGATGTGGCACAGGCGGCCCGACCTGCGCCTTGCGCTGATCAACAGCGCCTATGTGAAGGCGGTGGACGCCGAATCGGCGCAGGCGGTGATCGCCCAGGGAATCGAACTGGTGGAGGCTGTGAACGGGCAATCGCCGATGGCGGCGGCGGCGCGGGCGGCGGAATCCGGCGAGCCGCTTGCCCGGCTGGTCCCCGCGACGATCGACGGGATCAGGCGCGTGATGCGCGTGGTGGATGTGCCACTGGGGGCCGCCGGGATCGCCGGCTTTGCCATCGACATGTATGAGCTGGAGCAGGCGCGCGCGGAAAACCGCCGGATGGCGGCGGCGCAGCGCGACATGCTGGATCGCCTGTCTGCCGGCGTGGCGCAATTCGGGGCCGATCGCACCATCCGCTTCTGGAACCAGCCGTTCATGAGCCTGTTCGGGCTACAGCCCGACCATCTGGCCGAGCAGCCCGAGTTCGAGCGCGTGCTGGACCGGATGCGCGAGGCCGGGCGCATGCCCGAGCATCGCGACTTTCCGGCATGGCGCGCGGAGCGGCGCGACTGGTTCCTGTCGCCCGAAGCGCGCGAGGAGAACTGGCTGCTGGCGGACGGCACGCATCTGCGCGTCTTTGCCCAGCCGCTGCCCGACGGCGGCCTGCTCATGATCTTCGAGGATCGCACGGAGGCGGTCCAGCTTTCCAGTGCGCGCGACACGCTGCTGCGGGTGCGCACCGCGACCTTCGACAATCTGTTCGAGGCCATCGGCGTCTTCTCGTCCGACGGCAGGCTGCATCTGTGGAACAGCCGGTTCCGCAAGATCTGGCAGGTCGATGAGGACATATTGGCGGCCCATCCGCGCATCGACGTGCTGATGCAGAAGGTCGCCAAACGTCTGGTGAAGCCGCATCAGGCGAGCATCGTGCGCGAACTGGTGCGGGCCGCCACGCTGGAGCGCAAGCAGCGCGGCGGCCGCGTGGCCTTTGCCGACGGCACCAGTTTCGATTTCGCCGCCATCCCCTTGCCCGACGGCAATGCGCTGTTCACCATGCTCGACGTGACCGACAGCCGCCGCATGGAGCAGGTACTGCGCGACAGGAACGAGGCGCTGGAAGAGGCGGACCGGATCAAGACGGCGTTCCTCGGCAATATCAGCTACGACCTGCGCACCCCGCTGACGTCCATCGCCGGCTTCGCGGAGATGATGCAGAAGGGTTATGCGGGCGAACTGCCGCCGACCGCCGCCGAATATGTCGATGCCATCACCCAGAGCACGGACAAGCTGACCATGCTGATCGACAATGTGCTGGATCTGGCGCAGGGCGAGGCCGGGGCGCTGGAGCTGGAGCTGGCGCCTGTGGACCTGGCGGCCCTCGCCCGGGACAGCGCCGAGCGGATCGCGGCGGAGGCGAAGGAACGCGGCCTGAACCTCGTGGTCGACCTCAAGCCCTCGCTGGGCGGCATGACCGGCGATGCGCGGCGGATCGCGCAGGCGCTCGACAAGCTGCTGGGCAATGCCGTGCGCACCCTGCCGACCGGCGCCCGGGTACTGCTGCATGGCGACGGCAACCAGCGCATGGCGCGCCTGATCGTGTCCGATGACGGCCCGGGGATGATCCTCGATGCGCGGCCCGACCGGGGCGAGACGCTCGACCTCGGCCTGCCGCTGGCCCGCCAGCTGGTGGAGGCCCATGGCGGGACGTTGAGCGTCATGTCCGAGCCCGGGGAAGGGACATTGGTGACGATGGAACTGCCCCGTGGTTGAGGCGCCGCCGCTGATCCTGGCGGGAGAAGAGGCCATGCTGCGGGCAGGGGGCGTTCTGGCCGATGCCCTGCGCCCGGGGGACGTCATCGCGCTGAACGGCGATCTGGGCGCGGGGAAGACCACATTCGCCCGCGGGATGCTGGCCGCGCTGGGCCTGGCCGAGGAAGCGCCCAGCCCGACCTTCGCGATCGTCCAGCCCTATGATCCGTCGCTCGTCCGCCTGCCGGTCGCCCATGTCGACCTCTACAGGCTGGATGCGCCGGAAGATGCCGAGGAACTGGGGCTGGACGATTATCTGGCCGATGGCGTTCTGCTGATCGAATGGCCCGAACGGCTGGGCGACAGGCTGTGGCCCCACGCACTCATCCTCGACATCGCGGTGCTGCCGGATGGCGGACGACGCTTGACAGCGCGGATGCCGGAGGCTTGGAGACAGCGATGGCCCTTCCGATCATGACCCCCCCCGACGCCGCCCCTCTGTTCCTCGCCAGCGCGGGCTGGGCAGGGGCGGATATCCTGCCGCTTGCCGGCGATGCCTCCTTCCGCCGCTATTTCCGCGTCGTGGACGGGGATCGGCGTGCCGTGCTGATGGATGCGCCGCCGCCGCACGAAGACCCGCGCCCCTTTCTGGCGATTGCCGAGCATCTGGTGGCGCATGGCTTTGCCGCGCCGGCGATCTATGGCCGCGATCTGAACCATGGCCTCGTGCTGCTGGAGGATTTCGGCGACATCCGTGTCCGCGAATATGTGGATGCCAGCCCGGCCGACGAACTGGCGATCTATGACCGGGCGGTGTCGCTGCTGGCGGACCTGCATCGCCTGCCGCCTGTGGATGCGCCGCCCTATGACCGGGCGGTTTATCAGCGCGAGGCGCAGCTGCTGACCGAATGGTATTGCCCGGCGGCCGGCCTGTCCGTGGATGTGGACGGCTATATCGCGGCATGGGATGCGGTATTGCCCCTTGTCGAGCGGGACGATGCGCCCAGGGTGACGGTATTGCGGGATTATCATGCCGAAAACATCATGCTGATCGACCGTCGGGGCGCCGCCCATGGCCTTGGCCTGCTGGATTTCCAGGACGCGCTGGTGGGCCATCCGGCCTATGACCTCGTCTCGCTGCTGCAGGACGCACGGCGCGACGTCTCCCCCGCCGTCGAGCAGGCCATGCTGGCCCGGTACAAGGTGCTGGCGCAGCCGACGGGGGATTTCGATGCCGCCTATGCGGTGCTGGGCGCGCAGCGCAACGCGAAGATCATCGGCATCTTCACGCGCCTGTGGCAGCGCGATGGAAAACCCCGCTATCTGGATTTCCTGCCGCGCATGTGGGGTCTTGTGGAGCGCGACCTCGCCCATCCGGCGCTGGCGCCGGTGGCCGCGTGGTTTGCGGCCAATATCCCACCGGACAAGCGCTATGATGCGCTGGCGGGCGTGCCCCGCGCATGAGCAATGGCAACGGGGGCGGCATCACGACCGCCATGCTGATGGCGGCGGGCCTGGGCAAGCGGATGCGCCCCCTAACCGCGACGCGGCCCAAGCCGCTGGTGAAGGTGGCGGGCAAGGCGCTGATCGACCATGCGCTGGACCGTCTGCAAGCGGGCGGCATCGAAACCGTGGTCGTCAACGTCCATTATCTCGCCGACACCGTGGAAGCGCATCTGCGCGCCCGGCATCTGCCCATGCGGCTGCTCATTTCCGATGAGCGGTCTCAATTGCTGGAAACCGGCGGCGGCCTGATGAAGGCGCGCGAGTTGCTGGGCGATCAGGCCTTCCTCTGTGCCAACAGCGACAATCTGTGGATCGACGGGCCGCGCGACAGCATCGCCTTGCTGCGCGACCTGTGGGATGACGACCGGATGGACGCGCTGCTGCTGCTGGTGCCCCATGCCCGCGCCACCTGTCATAACGGCCCCGGCGATTTCCACATGGATGCGATGGGGAAGCTCAGCCGCAGGCGGCCGGGCAGGGTTGCGCCCTTCGTGTTCACCGGCGTCCAGATCCTGTCGCCGCGACTGCTGGTCGATCCGCCCGGCCCGGCCTTTTCCACCAATGTCCTGTGGAACCGGGCGATTGCGGCCGGCCGCGCCTATGGCGTGTCGCATCAGGGGCTGTGGTTCGATGTCGGCACGCCGCAGGCCATCCCGGTGGTAGAGGCCGATCTTCGTCATGGCTGAGGCCGCGATGGGCGAGGGGGCAGGCGCCCAACGCCCATCGGTGCATAGCATTCCTGCCCATCGCGCCTTTGCCGACGCGCTGGCGGCGGGGTTGCTGGCGCGCTTCGGCACGGAAGCCACCGGCGATCCGCTGTCGCTGGCGCGCGGCATCGTCCTGGTGCCGAACAATCGTGCCAGCCGCTCCATCCGTGACGCGTTCGTGCGCCGGGCAGGAGGAGGCTTGCTGCTCCCCCGGCTGGTGCCGCTGGGCGATCCGGACCTGGGCGAACGGCTGGGCGCGGCGCTCGACCCCGTTGGCGAGGATGCGGACATCCCGCCGGCCTGCCCGCCCATGGAACGGCAGATGATCCTTGCCCGGCTGGTGCAATCGGCGCGGCGCAGCGCCGGTCAGCCGGTCGACGCGGGCGAGGCGATGCGGCTAGGGCAGGCGCTTGGCGACGCGCTGGACCAGATGCATGTCGAGCAGGTGCCGCCGCAGGCGATCCGCGATCTCCAGATTGTCGGTGATCTTTCAGCACATTGGCAGAAGTCGCTGGAACTGTTCGGGATTCTTCTCGACGCCTGGCCGCGCGAACTGGCTGTGCGTGGCCAGATCGACCTGGCGGACCGGCGCAACCGGCTGTTCGCGCATGTCTCCGCCCGCTGGGCCAAGACGCCGCCCGAAGGTTTTGTCGTCGCCGTGGGCGGTGTCGGCACGGTCGCCCCGGCGGTGGCGCAATTGCTGCGCACGGTCTCCCGCATGGATCGGGGCATGGTGGTGCTGGCGGACCTCGACCAGCAGATGACGGTGGAAGAATGGGATGCCATCGGCCCCTTTCCGCCCGATCCGATCACCGGCCGCCGTCGCCGGGCGCATGAAACCCATCCGCAATATGCGATGAAGCTGCTGCTCGACCGCATGGGGCTGGCGCGTGAGGAGGTGGCGCTGTGGCGTTGGGGCGGCGGGCATGATGCACGGGCAGCGCGCGGGCGCAACATCTCCAACGCCATGCTGGTGCCGGCGCTGACGGGCAAATGGCGCGACCTGGAGACGGCGGATCGCTCGCTTGCCGGCGTCGCCGCACTGGAAGTCGCGACCCCCGGCGAAGAGGCGCAGGCCATCGCCATCGCCCTGCGCGAAGTGCTGGAAACGCCGGAACGGACCGCCGCGCTGGTGACGCCGGACCGGGCGCTGGCGACCCGCGTGACCGCGCATCTGGCGCGCTGGGGCATTGCGGCGGACGACAGCGCCGGACAGCCGCTGTCCCAGCTGCCGCCCGGCACCTTGCTGACGGCGCTGGCCACCGTGGTTGCCGAACATTTCGCGCCGGTGGCCTTGCTGACACTGCTGAAACACCCGCTGGTCCGACGGGGCGAGCGGCGGCAGGGCTGGCTGGAGGAGGTGCGGCGGCTCGACCTGCTGCTGCGCGGCCCTCGCCCGTCCGCCGGGCTGGAAGGCATCGACGCGCGGCTGGCGCCGGTGACGGATGGGCGTGACCGCCTGCATGCCGAACGGTCGGCGGCGCGGGCATGGTGGGCGGAGGTCCGGGACATCCTTGCCCCGCTCGCCGGCGTGGCCGAGGGGCTGGGCGCCATGACGGCGGCATTGCGGGAGGCGGCCAGCGCGCTCAGCGGTGATGCGGTCTGGGCCGGGCATCAGGGCCACGCCGCCGCCGCACTGTTCGCCGAGATCGAAGCCGCCGCGCATGAAGGCCCGCGCGAGGCGGATCGCGCCTCCTTCCCCGCGCTGGTCGAACGGATGCTGGAGGGCGTGGCCGTTCGCCCGCCCCAGGGCGGGCATCCGCGCATCGCCATCTATGGCCTGATCGAGGCGCGGATGCAGCAGGCGGACCTGATGATCCTGTCCGGCCTGAATGAAGGCAGCTGGCCGCCGCTGCCCACGCCCGACCCATGGCTGGCGCCGCGCATCAGGCAGGAACTGGGCCTGCCCAGCCTGGAGCGGCGCATCGGCTTGTCCGCGCATGATTTTGCCAGCGCCCTGGGCGCGCCGCGCGTGCTGATCACCCGCGCGCGGCGGGAAGCGGCGGGGCCGGCGGTGGCCTCCCGTTTCTGGCTGCGGCTGAAGGCGATGTCCGGCCCGCAATGGGCACGGCGGGAGGCGGATGCCGGGCCGCTGCTCGCCCTGGCGCGCGGGCTGGACCATGCCAGCGAAATCAGGCCCCAATCCCGCCCCGCGCCCGTGCCGGCCAGCAATTTGCGGCCACGAGAGGTCGCGGTGACGGATGTCGACCGGCTGCGCGCCGATCCCTATGCCTTTTACGCGCGCAAGGTGCTGGGCCTGTCCCGGTTGGACGCCGTGGATGCCGATCCCAGCGCGGCGTGGCGCGGGACGGCGGTGCATCAGATATTGCAGCTCTGGGCGCAGGAAGATGGCTGCGATCCCGACCGGCTGGCCGCGCGCGCCGAACAGCTCCTCGCGCAGGCGGAGGCGCATCCGCTGATGCGCACGCTCTGGAAACCGCGCCTCATGCAGGCCATCGCATGGATCGCGGAGCGGACCCGCGCGGACATGCAGGAGGGGCGGCGCATCGCCCTCATCGAAACGGAAGGCAGGGCGCAGATCGCCGGCGTGACGTTGAAGGGCACCGCCGACCGCATCGACCGCCTGCCCGGCGGCGCGATCGCCATTGTCGATTATAAAAGCGGCAAGCCCCCCAGCGCCAGGATGGTGAAGGCCGGCTATTCATTGCAACTGGGCCTGCTGGGCATGATCGCCGAGCGTGGCGGCTTTGCCGCGCTGGGGGAGTGCGTGCGGTCGGCCGCGTTCGAATATTGGTCGCTGGGGCGCAACAAACAGGGCGGTTTTGGCTATCGCGAAAGCCCGGTCGACCCGGACGGTAAGCGCGACAAGATCGTGACCGATCGGTTCACCGCCTTTGCCGCCGAAGCCTTTGCGGAGGCTGCCGATAGCTGGCTCACCGGATCGGCGCCGTTCACCGCCACCGTCAACCCCGATCTGCCGCGCTATACGGATTACGACCAGCTGATGCGGCTTGAGGAATGGTATGGGCGCGGGAGCGGCGACAATGGCTGAGGGGGGAATGGCTGGGGGGGCGCTGCAACCGCTGGCCGGCGCGCAGGCGCAGGCGACGAGCCCTGGCGATCATGTCTGGCTTTCCGCCAGCGCGGGCACCGGCAAGACGCATGTGCTGACGGCGCGCGTCTACCGCCTGCTGCTGGCCGGCGTGCCGCCGGAGAATATCCTGTGCCTGACCTTCACGAAGGCGGGCGCGGCGGAAATGGCGGAGCGCATCCACAACCGGCTGGCTTTGTGGGTGCAGATGGACGGGCCGTCGCTCGCCATCGACCTGCGCGCGCTGGGCGAGGATTGGGGGCAGGAGCGGCAGGATCGCGCCCGTCGCCTGTTCGCCGAGGTGCTGGAGGCGACGGGCGGCGGCCTGCGCATCCAGACCATCCACAGCTTCTGCCAGCAACTGCTGTCCGCCTTTCCGGTCGAGGCCGGGCTGGTGCCGGGTTTCCGGCCGCTGGAGCCGCGCGAGCAGCAGATGATGGCCCGTTCGGCACTGGCCGACATAGTGACGGATGCTGAGGCGCAGGGCGATATGGCACTGATCGCCGCCATTCAGGCGCTGAGTTTGCGGCTGGGCGAGGCGGCAGCCGAAGCCTTCCTCATCCGCGCGTCGCGCAGCTATGACGTCATCACGGCCCTGCCGGACGATATCCGGACATGGCTGTTCACGGCATTCGACCTGCCCACCGGCGATATCGAGGCGGACATCGCGGCGCACTGTGCCGACGACAGGTTCGACATGGCTGGCCTCGACCGGATCGTGGCCGCCAACCGGGCGTGGGGCACGGCGACGGCGGACGGTCATCTGGACCGCATTGCGGCGTGGCGCGCGGCCGACGCCATGGGCCGGGCGGCACTGCTCCAGGATTTGCTTGGTATCTTCTGCACCGACAAGGGGGAACCGCGCAAGGCATCGCCCAAGCTCGTTGCCGCCGAACCCGGCTATGTGGAGATTGCGGCGCGGCTGGCGGAGCGGTGCAAGGAGCTTTGCACGCTGCGCGACCGGGCGGCCTATGCCGACATGCTTGCCCAGGCATTACATGCCGGGCGCGCCTATGCCCGCATCTATGCGCAGGCCAAGCGGCATGCCGGCGCGGTCGACTTCGATGACCTGATCGCGCGGGCGGCATCGCTGCTGCAGGATAGCGGCATGGCCGACTGGATCAGGTACAAGCTGGATCAGCAGGTCGACCATATCCTGATCGACGAGGCGCAGGACACCAATCGCGCGCAATGGGAGATTGTCGAAGCGATCAGCGCCGACTTCTTTGCGGGCGAGGGTGCGCGCGGCGATACGGTACGGACGATCTTCACCGTCGGCGATTTCAAGCAGGCGATCTTCGGCTTTCAGGGCACCAGCCCGCGCGAGTTCGAGCGGGCGCGCCAGCGCTTCGGCGTGTTCGCCGATTTTGCCCGGCATAATTTCCACAACCTGTCGCTCGACCGCAGCTTTCGGTCGACCCCGGCGGTGCTGGACGTGGTGGATGCGACTGTCGCCACGTTACGACCGGAGTCCTTGGGGCTGGAATCGCTGGAAATCCGGCATTTCAGCGCCAATGAATTTCCCGGCGAAGTGCTGCTGTGGAAGCCTGTCTCCACCATTGCCGGGGAGGAGGATGAGGGCGCCCCGGCTTCCGAAGGCGAAGCCGGTGGCGAGGAGAACTGGAACGCCGAGCAGGACCGCATCCTGGCCCAGCGCATCGCCGACCAGATCAGGCACTGGATCGACAGCGAAACGATGCTGGAAAGCAAGGGCCGGCCGATCCGCGCGGGGGACATCATGATCCTTGTGCGCAGCCGGACGGAACTGGCGCGGCTGATCGTCGCGCGGCTGTATGAAGCGGACGTGCCGGTGGCGGGCATCGACCGGCTGCGGCTGAATGCGCCGCTGGCGGTGCGCGACCTGTTGTCGGCGCTGCGTTTCGCCGTCCAGCCGGAGGATGACCTGAACCTTGCCGGGCTGCTGGTCTCGCCGCTCATCGGCTGGAGCCAGAAGGATTTGATGGATCGCGCCGCCGGGCGCAAGGGCGGGCTCTGGCGCCATCTGCGCGCGAGCGTGGCCGACGATGTGCTGGCGCCGCTCTACGATCTGCTGCGCGTCGCCGATTTCACCACGCCCTATCGCTATCTGGAAGGCATCTTGTCCGGTGCGATGGACGGGCGGTGCAAGCTCATCGGCCGGCTGGGCATAGAGGCGCGCGATCCGATCGAGGAATTGCTGAATGCCGCGCTCGCCTTCGAGTCGGATGGCCAGCCCTCGCTCCAGCGGTTCATCGACTGGTTCGACCGGGGCGATGTGGATATCGTGCGCGATGCCGCCGCGCAGGGCAACGCAGTGCGGCTGCTCACCGTCCATGGCGCCAAGGGACTGCAGGCGCCGCTCGTCATCCTGGCCGACGCGGCAAAGGACCCCGATGCGGGCAATCGCGCGGACGCGCTCAGTTGGGAGGGCCTGCCGGTCGTCGCGCCGCGCAAGAGCGAGCGTTTCGGCCCGGTGGGCGAGACGGCGGAACAGGCGGCGAGCGAGGAGCGGGAGGAGCACTGGCGGCTGCTTTATGTTGCCATGACGCGCGCGGAAGAACGGCTGGTCGTCGCCGGTGCGCTGGCCCCGCGCGCGAAGGGGGTTGCCGCCGAAGCGAGCTGGCATGCGCAGATCGACCGGGCGATGGCCGATCTGGGGGCGGAATGGGAAGCGGATGCGATGTGGGGCGCGGTCAGGCGCTGGCGGGGGCGCGAGCGCCTTCGGGCCCGTCCGGCCCAGCCGCGGGCGCAGGATGCGAATGACGCGGTGGAAGAACCGGCATGGCTGCGCGCGCCAGCGCCGATCGAGGCGCGTCCGCCGCGCCCGCTCGCGCCATCGGCCCAGCCGGAGGACGATACGCCCGATCCGCCACCCAGCGCCGCGATGCGACAGGCGGCAGAGCGTGGGCGCCTGCTCCATGCACTGTTCGAGCGGCTGCCGGCGATCCCGTCAGCGGCGCGGGAGGGCGCGGCGCTCCGCTGGCTGGAACGCTCCGCCGGCGTCGGTGACGGCGAGGTCCGCGCCGCCATCGTCCGCCAGGTGCTGCGCGTGATCGAAGTGCCGGACCTCGCGGCGCTCTTCTCCCCGGAGGCGCTGGCCGAAGCGCCCATCGCCGCAGTGGTGGGCGAAGCGGTGATCGCGGGCACGGTGGACCGGCTGTGCGTCGGCGCGGACAAGGTGCAGGTCGTGGATTTCAAGACCGGGCGTCGGGTGCCGGCCAGCGCCGATCAGGTGCCGTTGCCGCATCTGCGCCAGATGGCGGCCTATGTCGCGGCGCTGGAGGTCATTTTCCCCGGAAAAGCGGTGGAGGCCGCGTTGCTCTACACCGCAGCGCCGGCGCTGATCGTCCTGCCGCCGGCGCTGCTGGCCCCGCACAAGCCGGGCTTTGCGCCCGCGCAGGACAATTTGTTGCTCTAAGGCGTTGAGCCCGGCGCACCTCCACCTTAGATAATGCGCAACTTGAAGGAGTATTTCGATGGCGACCAAGGCGATTTCGGACAGCAGCTTCCAGACCGACGTGCTGGAAAGCGACAAGCCGGTACTGGTGGATTTCTGGGCCGAATGGTGCGGCCCGTGCAAGATGATCGGCCCCGCGCTGGAAGAGATTTCCGACGAACTGGGTGAGCAGGTGACGATCGCCAAGATCAATATCGACGAAAATCCGGACGCGCCGACGAAATATGGCGTGCGAGGCATTCCCACGATGATCCTGTTCAAGGGCGGTCAGGTCGCCGCGACCAAGGTGGGCGCCGCTCCCAAGAGTCAGCTCAAGGGCTGGCTGGAAGGCGAGCTTTAATCTGCTGCCAAGATGATCCCGCTTGCCGCTCAGGTGAGCGGGATCATCACCGACCGGGCATAGCCCGGCCGCTGTTTCAGCGCCTCATACCAGCGTTCGCTATGGGGCAGCGCCGGGCGCTCCTGCACCAGCGAGAAATAGGTATGGGCATAGACGCCCATCGGGATGTCGCCGATGCCGAATGCCTCGCCTGACAGCCAGGCGCTGTTCGCAAGCGCCTCTTCCACCAGCAGGATCTGCCTGTTCACCGCCGCGATGGAGCGCGCTATCGCCTGCCGATCGCGATCCTGCGGCGCGCGGCGGATGAGGTTGACGAACAGGTCGCGCTGCGCATCGGCAAAGCTGAACTGCCAGTCCATCCATTTGTCGCCGATAGCCCGTTTCGCCGGGTCGGCGGGCCAGAATATCTCGCCGCCATGACGTGCCGCGAGATAGCGCAGGATGGCGTTGGATTCCCACAATATCACGCCGTCATCCTCGATCGTCGGGATCAGCGCATTGGGATTGAGGCGCAGATAGGCGTCGTCCATCCCGAACTGGCCGCCGACATCATGGCGCACAAAGGGAAGATCCAGCTCCTGCGCGAGCCACGCGACCTTCTTGACGTTATGCGAATTGAGGCGTCCCCAGATGGTCAGCATGGATGAATGGTCCTGTCCTGGATGAAACGGGATTAAAGGAGATAGCGCGCGGCCATGTCCCACATGCGCGGGGAGGAAGCGCCGATCAGGCCGCCGGGCGCGCCGCCGACCAGATAGGGGCTGCCATCGCGGCGCGACAGGCGGCCACCCGCTTCGTTGAGGAACAGCGCGCCGGCGGCATGATCCCAGGCATGGGAGCGTTCGAACAGCGCGATGTCATTCTGCCCCAGCGCCAGACGCGGATATTGCTCGGCGGCGCAGCGGGGGATGTCGACCAGCGTGAAGCGGTCGCCAGCGCGCGCGGCAATCGCGGCCTGTTGTTCGGTTGAGAGGAAATAGACGGGCAGGGCGACGACCGGCCTGTCGGCATTGGCTTCCGTCGCGAAGACCTGTCCTTCATCGACAAAGGCGCCGCCGCCCCGCGCCGCATGGCAGACGCGGCCGGAGAGGGGATCGAATATCCATCCGGCCAGCGGCATGCCATTGTCCACCAGCGCCACGATGATGCCGAAGGGCGGGTGGCCCGCCGCGAAATTGCCGGTGCCGTCGACCGGGTCGATGATCCATTTGAGGCCGATGCCGGCATCATCGAGGATGGACGGGTCCGCCGCGCAGGCCTCCTCGCCGATCAGCCCCGCTTCGGGCAGGATTTCGAGGAGCCCTTCGTTGAGGCGCTGCTCGCTTTCCTTGTCCGCGATGGTGACATAGTCGTCGGCGGCCTTTTCGCTGATCTCATGCGCGGCCAGATTCTGGTAACGCGGCAGGACGACATCCGCCGCGACACGCGCCATCAGCGCCGCGACCGGGCGGTAAAGCTCATGCAGCGCCATGGGGTCAGCTCCTGTAGTCGGCGTTGATCGCGATATAACCGTGGGTGAGGTCGCAGGTCCAAACGGTCGCGCGGCCCTCGCCCAGGCCCAGGTCGACGCCGATGTCGATCTCCTGCCCCTGGAGATGCGCGGCGACGGGCGCTTCGTCATAGCCCTCGACGGCAAGGCCGTCCTTCGCCACCTGAGTCGCGCCGAAGCGGATGGCGAGCCTGTCGCGCTCGGCCGGTTCGCCCGCCTTGCCCACGGCCATGACGATCCGGCCCCAATTGGCGTCCTCGCCGGCAATGGCGGTCTTCACCAGCGGCGAATTGGCGATGGACAGGGCGATGCGATGGGCGCTGGCGTTGCTTTCAGCACCCTCGACCGTGATGCTGATGAACTTCGACGCGCCCTCGCCATCGCGGACGACCAGATGCGCCAGCTCCCGGCAGACCTGCGAGAGCGCCGCCGTAAAGGCGTCCGCGCCGGCATCCTCGAAAGAGGCGAGCCGCGCATTGCCGGCCGCCCCGGTGGCGAAGGCCAGCACCGTGTCGCTCGTGGACGTGTCGCTGTCGACCGTGATGCAGGAAAAGCTGCTGCGATTGGCCGCCGACAGCATCTGCTGCAGGAAGACCGGGTCCACGGCCGCATCGGTGAAGATATAGCCTAGCATCGTCGCCATATCCGGCGCGATCATGCCGGAGCCCTTGACGATACCGACCAGCGTCACCGTGCGGCCATCCACCACGGCGCGGGCAACCGACGCCTTGGGGAAGGTATCCGTCGTCATGATCGTGGCGGCGGCCTCTTCCCAGTTGCAGGGGGGGGCCGCAAAGGCGGCATCCAGCCCCGCTTCGGCCTTGTCGATGGGCAGGGGCACGCCGATCACGCCGGTGGAGGAGACGAACACATCGCTCGGCTGGCAATCGAGATGCGCGGCGACGCGTGCCGCTATCGCTTCCACGGCGGCACGGCCGCGATTGCCGGTGAAGGCGTTGCTGTTGCCGGCATTCACCACCAGCGCGCGGGCATGGCCGAGGGGCAGCGCATCGCGGCACCATTCCACCTCGGGCGAAGGGCATCTGCTCTGGGTCGTGACACCGGCGACGGCGGTGCCTTCCGCCAGCGCGACATAGGTGAGGTCGCAGCGATCCCAATTCTTGTATCGCGCCCGCGCCGTGCGCAGCGTGACGCCGCCGATGGCGGGCAGTTCGGGGAAGGTCGCGGGGGCGAGAGGGGAGCGCGTCGTCATGGCTCAGCGGGATAGCGGAAATGGGCGAGGGGTCAATCATTCCCGACGCCCGATGCCGCAGATTTGCAGGCCGCCGTGCAATCGGGCAAGTCACGGGGGAACCGGGGGAAAGATGTGATGCAATCGCAGATAAGGGCACGCATGCTGGAAGCGCTGATGGCGATCGGGGCGATCGTGATTGTAGGTGTGCTGGTGGCGCTGGCACTGCCGCAATTGGGCAGCTTTGCGCTGCCGGCCCCGCTTGTGGCGCTTCTGGGCCGGGAAAATATGGACGATATTGCCGACGGCCCCCGTCCGCCGGAGCCGAAAGCGCCTGCCTCATCTTGGCTGATGAGCGACGATTATCCGGCAGAGGCGCTGCGCAATGGCTGGGAGGGGACCAGCGCCGTGCGCTTCACCATCGACAGGCGAGGGCGCGTGGTGCGGTGCCATGTCGTCAAGAGCAGCGGCCACGGCATATTGGATGAAGCCGCTTGTCGGGCCATCACGGATCGCGCGCGCTACATCCCGGCGCGTGACGGCGCCGGGCGACGGGCAGAGGCGATCGCAGACCGCAGGGTGACGTGGCGCATTCCGGAATGAGTCCGGCCGGATTGATGGTGGCATGGGATGTGCCGGGGCGTCCGGATTTTTGCCAAGACGGGTCGATATGATTAAGCGGGGAAAAATGAACGATATGCACGGGCAGGGGAATGACGAAGAGGATGGCTGGATGGAGGCGGTGAAACGTCGCGCCGCCGTACCCATCGGCATTGTCGGTTTGCTGGCGTGGTTCGCGCTGCTGTGGTTCATGTTCGGCGACGTGCTGTAGAACGTATTTTCCCGGCCGGTGATCGCCTCCGGCGGAATTGACTATCCCCCGATGCACTCCTACATCGCGGCGCATGTCTGCGCGGCGTTTGCAGGGGTGCCGCGTGCCCCAGAAACTTAGGAAACCGCATGTTCGGCGCATTGGCCAAAACCATCTTCGGCTCTTCAAACGAGCGCTACGTCAAGTCGCTGCAGAAGACAGTGGATGCGATCGCCGCGTTCGAGCCCGAAGTTTCGGCGCTTTCGAACGAGGATCTGGCCGGCCGGACGGTGATTTTCCGCGAGCGCCTGGCCGCTGGCGAAACGCTGGACGACCTGCTGGCCGAAGCCTTTGCCGTGGTGCGTGAAGCGGCCGTGCGCGTGCTGGGCATGCGCCATTTCGATGTGCAGATGATCGGCGGCATCGTGCTGCATCGGGGCGAGATCGCCGAGATGCGCACGGGCGAAGGCAAGACGCTGGTGGCGACGCTCGCCACCTATCTCAACGCGCTTGAGGGCAAGGGCGTCCATGTCGTCACCGTCAACGACTATCTCGCCGCGCGCGACTGCGAGTGGATGGGGCAGGTCTATCGTTTCCTGGGGCTGACGACCGGCGTGATCGTGCCCAATATGAACGAGCCGGATCGCCGCGCCGCCTATGACGCCGACGTCACCTATGCGACGAACAACGAGCTTGGCTTCGATTATCTGCGCGACAACATGAAATATGAGCGCAGCTCCATGGTGCAGCGCCCCTTCAACTTCGCGATCGTGGACGAGGTGGACTCGATCCTGATCGATGAAGCGCGCACGCCGCTCATCATCTCGGGCCCCACCGACGACAAGTCGGAACTTTATGTCCGCGTCGACGCGATCGTGAAGCAGCTCGATGAGAATGACTATGAGAAGGACGAGAAGCAGCGCTCCATCACCCTGACCGAGGACGGCACGGAGAAGGTCGAGCGCCTGCTGGAAACGGCCGGACTGCTGGAAGGCAGCAACCTTTACGATTTCGAGAATACGCAGGTCGTCCACCATGTGAACCAGGCGCTGCGCGCCGTGGCCATGTTCCGCCGCGACATCGATTATATCGTCAAGGACGGCAAGGTCATCATCATCGACGAGTTCACCGGCCGCATGATGGACGGGCGCCGCTGGTCGGACGGCCTGCACCAGGCGGTCGAGGCCAAGGAAGGCGTGCAGATCGAACCGGAGAACCAGACGCTGGCCTCCGTCACCTTCCAGAATTATTTCCGCATGTATCCCAAGATCGCGGGCATGACCGGCACCGCCTCCACCGAGGCGACCGAATTCTTCGAAATCTACAAGATGAACGTCGTCACCATCCCGACCAACAGGCCGGTCCAGCGGGTGGATGAGGAAGACAGCTTCTACAAGAATCTGGAAGACAAGTTCCGCGGCATCGCCAAGACGATCAAGGTGCATGCCGAACAGGGCCAGCCGGTGCTGGTCGGCACCGTTTCCATCGAAAAATCGGAAATGCTGTCGGAATTCCTGCACCAGGAAGGCGTGCAGCATGCGGTGCTGAACGCCCGCTTCCATGAGAGCGAGGCGCATATCGTCGCGCAGGCCGGCCGCAAGGGCACGGTGACGATCGCCACCAACATGGCCGGTCGCGGCACCGACATCCAGCTGGGCGGCAATCTTGAGTTCCGCATGGAAGACGAATTGCGCGACATGCCCGAGGGGCCGGAGCGCGATGCCGCCATCGAACGGATGAAGGCCGAGATCGCCGCCGAGAAGGCGGAGGTGCTGGCTGCCGGCGGCCTGTTCGTGCTGGGCACCGAGCGGCATGAGAGCCGCCGCATCGACAATCAGCTGCGTGGCCGTTCGGGCCGTCAGGGCGATCCGGGCCTGTCGCGCTTCTACCTCAGCCTTGACGACGACCTGATGCGCATCTTTGGCCCGGATACGATGTTCGCCAAGATGATCCGCTCCAACCTGGAGGATGGCGAGGCATTGCCCCCGTCCAAATGGCTGACCAAGGCGATCGAGACCGCGCAGAAGAAGGTCGAGGCGCGCAACTACGATATCCGCAAGCAGGTCGTCGAATATGACGATGTGATGAACGACCAGCGCAAGGTCATCTATGAACAGCGCAGCGACATCATGGACGCCGACACCGTCGATGACGTGGTGGTCGACATGCGCCGCGAAACGGTGAACGACATCGTCGGCGCGAGCTGCCCGGCGGGCACCTATCCCGAACAGTGGGACGTGGAAGGGCTCAAGACCCGCGCCGCCGACATCCTGAATGTCGAGGCGGACGTCGACAGCTGGCTGCAGGAAGACGCCGTCGACCCCGAGATGATCGAGGAGCGACTGGCCGCGCTGGCCGATGCGCAGGTCGCCGAGAGCACCGGGCCGATCGATGCCGACAACTGGCACATGGTCGAAAAGAGCATCCTGCTCCAGAGCCTGGACCATCACTGGAAGGAACATCTGGCGACGCTGGATGCGTTGCGGCAGGTGGTCCATCTGCGCGCCTATGCGCAGAAGACGCCGCTCAACGAATATAAGCAGGAAGCCTTCGCGCTGTTCGAGCGGATGCTGGCCAATATCCGCGAGGATGTGACCCGCACCATCGCGCGCGTGCAGTTCCGCTTCGATGAGCCGGCGCCGGAATTCGACCTGCCGGTGCTGCCGGATTTCATCACCAGCCATATCGACCCGTTCACCGGCCTTGACGATACCGCCGACCGCGATGGCGCGAGCGGCCATGTGACGACCATGCTGCCGCCGATGCTGCGCGCGACCCCTGTGGCGGCTGGCGACGATCCTTTCGCCGATCAGGAAATCAGCCGGAACGCTGCCTGCCCCTGCGGATCGGGCAAGAAGTACAAGCATTGCCACGGCGCGCTGAGCTGAGCCGCCCGGAACGGGCATGACCCTGCTGGCAGCACTTTTCGGACTGACGGCGCTGCTCTATGCGTCGGTTGGGTTCGGCGGTGGTTCGACCTATAATGCCCTGCTTGCGCTGTGGGGGGTCGACTATCGCATCCTGCCCGCGATTGCGCTGTTGGCCAACATCATCGTCGTGGTGGGCGGCACGATCCGTTTTCACCGTGCGGGGCTGGTGCCGTGGCGGCGGCTGTGGCCGATCCTCATCCTGTCTGCGCCGCTTGCCTGGGCGGGCGGGCGCACGCCGATCTCGGAAAGCGCCTTTACGGGATTGCTGGGGCTTTCGCTGGCCGCAGCCGGACTGCTGCTGCTGTTCCAGCCCGAGCGCCAGGACGACCTGCCCGAAACGCAGAGCCGGATATTGACCCCGCTCATAGGCGCGGGGGTGGGTTTCCTGTCCGGGCTGGTGGGCATTGGCGGCGGCATCTTCCTGTCGCCCATCATGCACCTTGTCGGCTGGGCCCGGGCGAAGCGGATCGCTGCCTCCGCCAGCGTCTTCATCCTGGTGAACAGCATTGCCGGGCTGGTCGGCCAGTTGATGAAGCTCGGCGATCCGGGACGGGCGCAGGCGCTTGAAGGCTACTGGCTGCTGGCCATCGCCGTGCTTGTCGGGGGGCAGATCGGCAGCCATGTCGGCATTCGGCTGCTGCCTGCGTCGCTGGTGCGGCGCGTGACGGCGCTGTTGATCCTCTACGTTGCGGCCCGCCTGATCGGGCAATGGCTGCATCTGTTCTGAACAGCCCGAAATCAGACCTACCGCATACAGGAGCCCCCACCATGGCCACGCTACCCACCCGCATGCTCGGCAACCGTGCCGTTTCCTCCATCGGCCTTGGCTGCATGAACCTCAGCCACGGCATTTACGGCCATATTGTAAGCGACGAGGAGGGCACGGCCCTGCTCAACCGCGCGCTCGACCTTGGCGTGACGTTTCTGGATACCGCCGCGGTCTATGGGGCGGGCACCAATGAACTGTTGATCGGCAAGGCCGTGATGCACCGCCGGCAGGAATTCGCGCTGGCGAGCAAATGCGTGCTCGACCGGCGCGACGGGCAGCAGGTGCTGGACGGCCGGCCCGAAAGCATCCTGAAGACCCTGGACGAGGCGCTTGTGCGGCTCCGCACCGATCATATCGATCTCTATTATCTCCATCGTCTGGACCCGGCCGTGCCGGTGGAGGAGTCCGTGGGGGCGCTCGCCCGCGCGCGCGAGGCGGGGAAGATCGGCGGCATCGGCCTCAGCGAAATGTCCGGCACGACGATCCGCCGGGCCTGCGCCGCCACGCCGATCACCGCGGTGCAGAGCGAATATGCGCCATGGGTCCGCAACCCGGAAGCCGGGGCGCTGCAGGCATGTCGGGACAACGGCATCGCCTTTGTCGCCTTTTCTCCGCTGGGGCGCGGTTTTCTGGCCGGGGCCGTCCGCGACGATCATTTCGAGGACGGCGATCTGCGCAACATCCTGCCGCGCTTCAAGGGAGAAAATCTCGTCCATAATCTGACGCTCTACGCCGCCTTCGCCGATCTCGCCCGGGACGCGGGATGCACCCCGGCGCAACTTGCGATCGGTTGGGTGCTGGCGCAGGGGGAAGACGTCATCCCCATTCCCGGCACCCGGAGCATCGCCCATCTGGAAGAGGATCTGGCGACGGCGACCATGTCTTTCGACGCTGCCTTGCTCGCCCGGGTGGACGCCATATTCTCGCCCGGTGCGGTAAAGGGCAACCGCTATGGGGCTGACCTGCAGAAGACGATCGACACGGAGATTCTGCCCGAAGAGATCGGCGAAGACTGAACCGCCCTTAGGCGGTGGACGATGAGATGGAATCATTCACCGCCGTGATTGTCTTTTGTTTTCCGTATCCTGCGAGCCGTCGGCTGTTCCAGCCGACTTCGGAATGCTTCAGCGTAGCCGGGCCGCCGCAAAGCGTGCCCGGAAATCGCCAAGGTCGATATCGAAGCCATCCTCCGCCAAGAAGGCGGCGTCCGACAGCCTGGGTTTCTCGTCAGCCTTGTAGAAGGCGGCATAGGCGGGCAACTGGCCGGACTGGGCCTTGTAATGGGTGGAATAGGCGCGAACGCCGATACGCGGTACCGTGCCGCGCATGTCGAAATCCATGAGCCGCAGCCAGCCGTCGCCTATGCCGACATGGCCGCGCTTGCTGTCCGGGTCGGCGGTGGTCAGCGTCTGGTGGCGCTCCTGATAGTCGGCCAGCACCTGATGCACTTCATGCCCGGCGCGGTTGCGGTCGAGAATATGGGCCTGGCCATATTGATGGCCGGAAAGGATCAGGAAAATCTGGTCATTGGGCGCGATCAGCTTCGCCCATAACTCCTCCGGGTCGTTATGCTCCGGGTGAGTCAGCTTGAAATCGACGATGGGGATGTCGGTTCGCACCCCATCGGGGCTGATATTATTGTGGATGGTGATGATGGTGGGCAGCCCCTTGTGTGCGTCGATCACGCCCTGGGCCCAGCGGATGACATCGTCCTCCGGCGCCAGTTCCAGCCCGATATGCAGGAAGCGATAGCCGCCTGCGGTGAAGACCTGCGCGCTGTCCGCTCCGCCATGATAGGCGGCGACATACCATTTCTGCCCCTTGAAGAAGGGGGTGGTCGCTCCGAAGACGCTGTTGAAATTCTCCAGCCCGCCATAATGGAGCAGGCCATAGGGCAGGGCGGGGTCCGTCGGGGGGCGGGTCGACGATCCGGGCAGGTAGCGGCTGTCCTGCCAATTATGGTCATAGTCGTGATTGCCCGGCACCACCGCGAAGGGCAGCTTGCCCGCGATCATCGCAAAACCCTTGCGGGCGACGGGCAGTTCGATGGTCTTCGTCCGCTCATCGCCCGGCGGCAGCGCGTCGCGCGGCACCATGTCCAGCGCCTTCAGCCCCTTGTCGCGATGCGGCTGGTCGATGGTGCCCAGCGCATGCTGCCATACATCGCCCACGCAGGTTGCAAAGGCGATCTGGCCGCCCGCCGAGCGCGCATTGTCGGCGATGAAGCGCATCTGGTCATAGAACATCTCGCGCGCGTCGAAGGGAAAGCCGGCCTCCGTCTGATGGGTAAAATCGACATAATATTGGGTGTCGGGGATGACGGCGATGGTGAAGCGTTGCGGGTCCGCCGCGCTTCCTTCCGCCGCCAGCGGCGCGGCGAGGCACAGGAGCGCCGTGATGCAGGCATGAAGGAGCGTGCGCAAATGGGGCATCATAGGGTCCAGGGTTGAATGCGATCATGGCCGTTGTGCAGTGCGGCGGCGCGCGCTGCAATGATGGATTTCCATGACGGTTTGACTGCCATTGATCGATTTTCCCTGTCTCAGCGAACAGGATTGTCAATTTCCCTTGGGCGGGTCGGCAGACTACATGGGGGCTCCAATCAACAACCACATACGGAGCCCCCTATGGCCTTGATCAACACGACCATCAAACCCTTCAAGGCAACCGCCTACAAGGAAGGCAAGTTTGTCGACGTCTCCGAGCAGGACGTGCTGGGCAAGTGGGCCATCTTCTTCTTCTATCCGGCCGACTTCACCTTCGTCTGCCCGACCGAGCTGGAAGACCTGGCCAGCATCTATCCCACGCTGCAGGGCCTGGGCGTAGAGGTCTATTCGGTGTCGACCGACACGCATTTCAGCCACAAGGCATGGCATGACACCTCGCCGGCGATCGGCAAGATCAGCTATTTCATGCTGGGCGACCAGTCGGGCACGATCACCAACAATTTCGACGTGATGCGCCCGGGCGTCGGCCTTGCCGACCGTGCGACCTTCCTGGTCGATCCCGAAGGCGTGATCCAGTTCATGGAAATCACTTCGGAAGGCGTCGGCCGCAACGCGACCGAGCTGCTGCGCAAGGTGAAGGCCGCCCAATATGTGGCCGCTCACCCCGGTGAAGTGTGCCCGGCCAAGTGGGAAGAGGGTGAAGAGACCCTGGCCCCGTCGCTGGACCTCGTCGGCAAGATCTGACGCTATACGGTTCCGCCGGACCATGGGCGCAGGCCCGGTCCGGCGGGTATCGAAACGGACATGATATGTCGTGCCGGGCGCCTTCGGGTCATCCCGTTCCCGGCCCGGCTTTGTGCGCCCAAGGCGCCTGAGGAGCAAAGACGATGTTGGACGCAAATCTGAAGGGACAGCTGAAAAGCTATCTGACGAATATCACCCAGCCTATCGAGCTGGTGGCGTCGCTGGACGATGGCGCCAAGTCGGTCGAGCTGGAAGGCCTGCTCAATGATATCGCGTCGCTTTCCGACAAGGTGTCGGTGGTGCGCAAGGACGATGACAAGCGCAGGCCCAGCTTCATGATCCGTCGGGTCGGCACCGATATCGGCGTGCGCTTTGCCGGCATTCCCATGGGGCATGAGTTTACCTCGCTGGTGCTTGCCTTGCTCCAGGTCGGCGGTCATCCGTCGAAGGCCGCGCAGGACGTGATCCAGCAAGTGAAGGATCTGGACGGCGATTTCGCCTTCGAAACCTATTTCTCGCTCTCCTGCCAGAACTGCCCCGACGTGGTGCAGGCGCTGAACCTGATGAGCGTACTCAACCCGCGCATCACCCATACCGCCATCGACGGCGCCCTGTTTCAGGACGAGGTCGAGGCGCGCAAGGTGATGGCCGTGCCCACCGTCTTCCTGAACGGCGAACCCTTCGGCCAGGGCCGGATGGAGCTGGAGCAGATCGTCGCGAAGATCGACAGCGGCGCGGAAAAGCGCGCGGCCGAAAAGATCGCGAAGAAGGAAGCCTTCGACGTGCTGGTGATCGGCGGCGGCCCCGCTGGCGCCGCGGCGGCGATCTATGCGGCGCGCAAGGGCATCCGCACCGGCATCGCGGCCGAGCGTTTCGGCGGGCAGGTGCTCGACACCATGGCGATCGAGAATTTCATCTCGGTGCCGCACACCGAAGGGCCCAAGCTCGCGGCGCATCTGGAGCAGCATGTGCGCGACTATGATGTCGACATCATGAACCTGCAGCGCGCCGAAAAGCTGATCCCCGCGCGCGTGCTGGGCGGCCTGCATGAAGTGAAGCTGGCGAACGGCGCGTCGCTCAAGGCCCGCACCGTCATCCTCTCCACCGGCGCGCGCTGGCGGCAGATGAACGTGCCGGGCGAGGACGAGTATCGCAACAAGGGCGTGGCCTATTGCCCGCATTGCGACGGCCCGCTGTTCAAGGGCAAGCGCGTGGCGGTGATCGGCGGCGGCAATAGCGGTGTCGAGGCGGCGATCGACCTTGCCGGCATCGTCGCCCATGTGACCTTGATCGAGTTCGACAGCCAGCTGCGTGCCGACGCGGTGCTGCAGCGCAAGCTCGCCAGCCTGCCGAACGTCAAGATCATCACATCGGCGCTGACCAGCGAAGTGCATGGCGATGGCGAGAAGGTGACGGGCCTCAGCTACAAGGACCGCAGCAATGATGTGGAGCACCAGGTCGAGCTGGAGGGCATTTTCGTCCAGATCGGGCTCGTGCCGAATACCGAATGGCTGAAGGATGCGGTGGCGCTGTCGCAACGGGGCGAGATCGAGATCGATCATCGCGGCGAAACGTCGCAGCCGGGTATCTTCGCCGCCGGCGACGTGACGACGGTGCCCTACAAGCAGATCGTGATCGCAATGGGCGAAGGATCGAAAGCCGCGCTTTCCGCCTTCGACTATATGATCCGCCTGCCGGTGGAGGAACAGGCCGCAGCCTGAGCCTGTTGGAGGCGTGGGTGATATCGGATCATTCACGCCTCCCCACAAACCTTGCCTCGCGGTGCTCCTGCGAAGGCAGGAGCCCAGGGTGGCATTGCTTTGCAGAGGCTCTGGGCTCCTGCCTTCGCAGGAGTACGACCTCTTATAAAATGAAAGGCGCCGCCAAACCCTGAGGGGCTGGCGGCGCTCTTCGTTCTGCCGTTTCGGTCAGGCCGTCCGCTCGGTGCGCGTCACCTCGGCCGCCGCGATGGTGGTGAGGTTCAGGATGCCGCGGGCGGTGATGCCCGGTGTCAGCACATGGATCGGTTGCGCCAGCCCGATCAGCATCGGGCCGATGGTGGGCGAGCTGGACGATGCGCTGAGCGCCGTCAGCGTGATGTTTGCCGCATCCAGATTGGGCATGACGAGCAGATTGGCCGCGCCTTCGAAGCCACTGTCGGGCACCAGCCGCTCGCGCAGGGGCTGCGACAGGGCGGCATCGGCATGCATTTCACCATCCACGGCCAGATCGGGCGCCGCCGCCCTGATGAGGCTCAGAGCATGCCGCATCTTGCGCGCGCTGGGGCTCATGGACGAGCCGAAGTTGGAATGGGAGAGCAGCGCCGCACGCGGCTCCAGGCCGAAGCGCCGGATTTCCTGCGCGGCCAGGATCGTCATCTCCGCAATCTGCTCGGCGCTCGGATCGGGGTTGAGATGCGTGTCGGTGATGAACAGCGCGCCGGCATCCAGGATCAGGCCGCTGAGCGCAAAGGCGCGATGGATATCGGGCGCCATCTCGATGATGCGCATGACATGCTTGATCTGGTTCCAATAGTCGGAATTGCCGCCGACCAGCGCGGCTTCGACATGGCCCGTGCGCAGCAGCATCGCCGCCGTGATGGTCGGGCGGCGATAGACGTGACGCTCGATCTCGCTCGATGCCACGCCCTTGCGCCCGGCGATCCGGCGATAGGCTTCGGCCAGTGGACGCAGCACCTCATGGTCGGTTTCCGGGTCGATGACCTCGACATCCCGGTCGAGCTGGAAGCGCAGGCCAAGGTCCGGCAGCTTCTGCGCCAGGATGCGCCGGCGCGCCACGATGACCGGCTGGGCAAGGCCATCGTCCAGCGCATCCTGAATGGCGCGCAGCACGCGGGGGTCTTCACCCTCGCCATAGACGATGCGCGGGCGGGTGCCGCGCGCGGCCTCGAACACCGGCAGCATGACCTGGCTGGAACGGGCGTTGCGCCGTTCGAGGGTCTTGCGATAGGCTTCGATGTCGAGCGGGCGCCGGGCGACGCCGCTGTCCGCCGCCGCCTTTGCCACGGCGGGGGCGATCTCCACGATCAGGCGCGGGTCGAAGGGCGTGGGAATGATATATTCCGGGCCGAAGATCAGCTTCTCGCCACCATAGGCCTGGGCCACGCTTTCATGCGCCGGTTGACGCGCGAGCGAGGCGATGGCTTCCGCCGCCGCGACCTTCATCGCTTCGTTGATCTCCGTCGCGCCGGCATCCAGAGCGCCACGGAAGATATAGGGAAAGCACAGGACGTTGTTGACCTGATTGGGATAGTCCGAGCGGCCGGTGGCGACGATGGCGTCGGGCCTATGGGCCTTGACGATCTCCGGCAGGATTTCCGGCTCCGGATTGGCAAGCGCGAAGATCAGCGGCTTGGGTGCGAGCAGCGGCAGCCACTCCGCCTTCAGCACGCCCGGCGCGGAGAGGCCCAGGAACACGTCGGCGCCCGGCAGCACATCGGGCAGGGCGCGCGCGTCCGTCATGCGGGCGTAGCGCGCCATGTTGGGCAGCATGCCCTCGCGGCCCGAATGGATGACGCCGTCCTTGTCGGTCAGCGTCACATTGTCGACCGGCAGGCCCATGGAGACGAGCAGGTCGACACAGGCGAGCGCGGCCGCGCCGGCACCCGATGTCACCAGCCGGGCCTCCTCCAGCGGCTTGCCCTGCATGACGAGCGCGTTGCGCACCGCCGCCGCGACGACGATGGCGGTGCCATGCTGGTCGTCATGGAAGACGGGGATGTTCATCCGCTTCTTGAGTTCGGCCTCGATGGCGAAGCATTCGGGGGCCTTGATGTCTTCAAGGTTGATGCCGCCGAAGGTCGGCTCCAGCAGCTCCACCGCCTCGATGAAGCGCTGCGGGTCGGTGGTGTCGACCTCGATGTCGAACACGTCGATATCGGCGAACTTCTTGAAGAGGACGGCCTTGCCCTCCATCACCGGCTTGGATGCCAGCGCGCCGATGGCGCCCAGGCCCAGGACCGCCGTGCCGTTGGAAATCACCGCGACCAGATTGCCGCGCGCGGTATAGTCGCGCGCCTTGTCGGGGTCTGCAGCAATTTCTTCGCAGGGCGCAGCGACGCCGGGGGAATAGGCCAGCGCAAGGTCGCGCTGATTGACCATGCGTTTGGTCGGCTCGATCTCGAGCTTGCCGGGTTTGGGGAGCCGGTGATAGTCCAGCGCGGCGCGGCGAAGAATGTCGTCCATGGTCCTCCGGGCTTAATATTCGTCGCTGCGTCTAGGCCGGTTGAGCCGCAGCGGCAACGGCTGACAGGCGTAAATTCTTCATATTTCTGCAGGATGACGCGTCGCCGGGATATTCCTGCCGCCCTGCATGCTCAATCGGTCAGAAAGTTCCGGACATCGGCCATGAAATCATCATGCCGGTCATGATGCACCCAATGGCCTGCGCGGTCGTAATCGATCACGCGGGCATCGGGGAACCAGTCGGCCATGCCGCTCTTGACGGGATGCTCGGCCCAGCTTTCATTGCCGTGGATCAGCAGCGTCGGGCACGCGATCCGCGCCCAGAGCTGGCGGAGCTGCTCGGTCGAGATATCCACCGGAAAGATGGACCGCACATAATTGTCGAATTTCCAGCTGTAGGTGCCGTCTTCGTTCTGGCTGACGCCATGCACGGTCAGATGGCGTGCGCGCGCGGCGCTCAGATGGCTGTTCTCGGCCTGCATCCGCTCCAGCGCTTCATTGATGGACGCATATTTGCGTGGCTGGCGCGCCGCCAATGTGCGCTGCGCGTCGATCCAGTCGCGAATGCGCGCATCGACCGGCATGGCGGCCAGGGCTTCCGCCACGCTGGCCGGGAGCCCAAGCCCTTCGATCACGACGAGCTTCTTGACCGTTTCGGGGTAAATTCCGGCATAGCGCAGCGCGATGTGACCGCCGAAGGAATGGGCGATGATCGTCACCGGCGCCAGATCCTGCTGATGGATCAACTGCGCCAGGTCATAGATGTGGACCGGCAGGGAATAGCTGCCATCGGGCGACCACTGGCTGTCCCCATGGCCGCGCAGGTCGGGCGCAATGACATGATAGTCGCGGCACAGATCGCGTGCGACCCAGTCCCAGTTGCGGCAATGATCGCGCCCGCCGTGTAGCAGGATGACGGGTTCCGCCCCGGCATTCCCCCAATCGACATAGTGCAGGCGCAGTCGCTGGGAGATATAGATATGGGAGGAAGGGTCCGTCGGCGTCGTCTCGATCATGCCATTGTCCCCACATATCCCCCACGCATTGTCCTGTGTCCGTTCGCCAGCCATGGCCATGTGCCGGCCGGGGCATGTTCCCCAGGCCGGCACCTTTGGCGTGTCAGCGTTCGATGCACATGGCGATGCCCATGCCGCCGCCGATGCACAGGGTCGCAAGCCCCTTTTTCGCGTCGCGCTTTTCCATCTCGTAGAGCAGCGTGGTGAGCACGCGGGCGCCCGAAGCACCGATGGGGTGGCCGATGGCGATGGCGCCGCCGTTCACATTCACCTTCTCCGGATTCCAGCCCAATTCCTTGCCGACCGACAGCGCCTGCGCGGCAAAGGCCTCGTTCGCTTCGATAAGGTCGAGGTCGGCCAGCGACCAGCCGGCCTTTTCCAGCGCCTTGCGCGAAGCGGGGGCCGGGCCGATGCCCATATAGGCCGGGTCGACACCGCAGGTCGCCCAGGACGCGATGCGGCCCAGGATCTTGCTGCCGCGCCGGGCGGCATCATCGGCGCTCATCAGCACCAGGGCGGCCGCGCCGTCATTGACGCCGCTGGCATTGGCGGCCGTTACGGTGCCGTCCTTCTTGAAGGCCGGGCGCAGGCCCTGCATCGCCGCGATGGTGGCGCCGACGCGGATATATTCGTCCTGATCTACGATCGTATCGCCCTTGCGCCCCTTGACGGTGACGGGGGCGATCTCATCGGCGAAACGGCCGGCGGCGCGCGCCGCCTCGGCCTTGTTCTGGCTGGCGACGGAGAAGACATCCTGTTCTTCACGCGTGATCTGGTAACGCTCCGCCAGATTTTCGGCGGTGATGCCCATGTGATAATTGTTGAAGGCGTCCGTCAGGCCGTCATGGACCATCGTGTCCACCAGCGAGACATTGCCCATCTTCACGCCAGCGCGCAGCATCTGCGCATGAGGCGCGAGCGACATGCTTTCCTGACCGCCCGCGACCATGATCCGGGTGTCCCCCATGCCGATCGACTGCGCGGCAAGGGCAACCGCGCGCAGGCCGGAGCCGCACAGCTGGTTGATGCCGATGGCGGTGCGCTCCACGGGGATGCCGGCATTGACAGCCGCCTGCCGCGCCGGATTCTGGCCCTGCCCGGCGCCGAGCACCTGGCCAAGGATCACTTCGTCCACTTCGCCCGGTTCAACGCCAGCCTGTGCAAGCGCGGCGAGGATGGCGGTACGGCCCAGTTCGTGCGCAGGCGTGTTGCCAAACGCGCCCATGAAGCTGCCGACGGCGGTACGCTTGGCCGCGGTGATGACGATGTCAGTCATGATGTGAGGCTCCAGATCAGTTTCGCAGATGCGAAAGGCAGCCCGCCATTATCATCAGGCGCCCAGATTTGCCAGCCACCGCGACAACGGATTCCAGAGCATTTCGGATGCCCGCCTTCCCACGATCATCCCGACATGCCCCTGCGCCAGCGACCATTGCTCGGAGAGGATGGGCGCGGTGGCGGCGGGGACGATCCGGTCCGTCGTAGAATTGATGGCAAGGGTGGGGCAGGCGAGGCTTTCGGGCAGGACCGGCCGGCCGGCGACCTGCCAAGTCCCAAGCCCCGTGCTGTTGGCGCCATAGAGTTGTTCGAACAACTCGCTTGCCGCGCCATAGGTGAGGGGCGGCCCGGCATTGGCCCAGTCTTCCAGCGCCAGAAAGGCGCGCTCGGCGGCGGAGCCTGGAACCATGTCTGCGAACGCAGCATATTTCCGGACCGTCCGGGCAGGGTCGAGGCTCCAGAAGCCCGATTGCAGCACTTCCATCGGTACATAGCCCAGGCGCTGGCATAGCGGCGCGGCCTCCGCCCATAGACTGGCGACCTGCGTGCGTGCGCTGTCGTCCATCCGGCCGAAATCCCATGGCGCGGCAATCGTCGCCACGGCGACCGTCCCTGCGGCGATGGCCGCGGCGCCAAGCGCCATGATCCCCCCCAGGCAATAGCCGACGATCACCGGCGGCGCGGGCAGTTTCGCGATCAGGGGGAGCAGCCGCTGCTCGACATGCTGCGCCAGCGTCAGCGCAGCATCCTCCTGTGCCGGCGTGCCCCAGTTGATCAGCCATGGGTCATGACCGGCATGAGCCAGGAAGCGGAGCAGGGACTGGCCCTCGGCCAGATCAAGCACATATGGCGGATTGACCAGCGAGGGAACGAGCAGGACGGGCGCGCGGCGATTGTCGTTTGTCGCCTCTTTAACTGATCCATAATGCAGCAATTTCGTGGCGCCGACCTGCGCGGACGCAGCAGGCATCGGGGGCCGGGGCGGGCGGTTAGCGCCCTGATACCGCCGCAATCCCTCCATCGCACGCAACCGCAGCGCGGGATCGCCCTCCGTCTCCCGCCATAAAATGTTCAGGAAAAGCGGAAGTGGGCGAGGCCCATGTTGCAGTGCGGCAGGCATTGGGTTATCCAAACGGGATGTGGGGTGGGAGCTTGTAATATGGCGAAGGCAAAGTCCGGTAACGATTCGGAACCCGTGATCATCAAGAAGTACGCCAACAGGCGGCTCTACAATACCGAAACATCGACGTACATCACGCTGGACCTGCTGTCCCAGATGACGCGCGAGGGCCGGGAATTCGTGGTCGTCGATGCCAAGACGAATGACGACATCACCCACAATGTCCTGACGCAGATCATCATGGAGGAGGAACAGCGCGGCAAGAACATGCTGCCGGTCAACTTCCTGCGCCAGCTGATCTCCATGTATGGCGATTCGATGCAGTCGATGGTGCCGCAATATCTGGAAGCCTCGATGGAGGCGTTTCGCAAGAACCAGAAGCAGTTCCAGGAAGCGATGCAGGGCGCCTTTGCCGGCGGTCCACTGGCCGAAATGGCCAAGCGCAACCTGCAGATGTTCGAAGCGGCGGCCAGCGCGTTCAAGGGCGGCATGCCGATCCCCGGCATGCCCATCCCCGGCGCGTCGACGCCCGCACCCGCCGCCGACAACAAGGACGATGAGATCGCCCAGCTCAAGGCGCAGCTCGCATCGTTGAACGCCAAGATCGAGAAGCTCGTAGAATAGGCCGATTGTGCGGATTTACGCGCGGCATGTCCGCGCGCTGCCGCCGTTTCGCGCGATAGCGACAGGGAAAGGCCGCATCCGGGCTCGACTTGGGGTGCGGCCTTCGCCTATTGCGGCGGCTTCCATCGCATCAGATTCAGGTCATCATATCCCGTGAAACACGCACTTTCCGTCACCCGCGAACAGGATTTCGCCGCCTGGTATCAGGCTGTCGTCAGCGAGGCCGATCTGGCGGAGGAATCGGGCGTGCGCGGCTGCATGGTCATCCGTCCCTGGGGCTATGGCATCTGGGAACGCATCCAGAAGCTGCTGGATGAGCAGATCAAGGCGACGGGGCATGAGAACTGCTATTTCCCGCTGTTCATCCCGCTCTCCTATTTCGAGAAGGAAGCCGAGCATGTGGACGGCTTTGCCAAGGAAATGGCGGTCGTCACCCATCACCGGCTGATCCAGCAGGACGGCAAGCTGGTGCCGGACCCGGAGGCGAAGCTGGAAGAGCCGCTGGTCGTTCGCCCGACATCCGAAACGGTGATCGGCGCCGCCTTTTCCCGCTGGGTGCAGAGCTGGCGCGACCTGCCGGTCCTCATCAACCAGTGGGCCAATGTCGTCCGCTGGGAAATGCGCACCCGCATGTTCCTGCGCACCACCGAATTCCTCTGGCAGGAAGGGCACACCGCCCATGCCACCGAGGCGGAAGCGCGTGAAGAGACGCTGAAGATATTGGAAGTCTATCGCAGCTTTGCCGAGGATTGCCTGGCGCTGCCCGTCGTCGCCGGCGAGAAGCCGGAGAATGAGCGCTTCCCCGGCGCCGTCGCGACCTATTCGATCGAGGCGATGATGCAGGACGGCAAGGCGCTGCAGGCCGGCACCTCGCATTTCCTGGGCACGACCTTCTCCAGCGCGCAGAACATCCGCTTCCAGAACAGCGAAGGCCAGCAGGAACTGGCGCAGACGACCAGCTGGGGCGTTTCCACCCGCATGATCGGCGGCGTCATCATGGTGCATGGCGACGACGATGGCCTGCGCGCGCCGCCGCGCATCGCGCCGCACCAGATCGTGATCGTGCCCATGCTGCGCGACACGCCGGATGACGAGGCGATCCTGGCCTATTGCGCCGAGATCACGGTCGAACTGAACAGCTTCGACGCTTTCCGCGAGCCCGTGCGTGCGCATCTCGATCGCAAGCCGGCCAAGGCCGCGACCAAGCGCTGGGGCTGGGTGAAGAAGGGCGCGCCGATCATCGTCGAAGTCGGCGGACGCGATCTGGCTGCGGGCAATGTGTCCGTTCTGCGCCGCGACCGGCTCTATACGGCCGAGGGCAAGCTCGACAGCGCCATCCTGCCGCGCGGGGAATTCATCGCCCGCGCCGTGTCCATGCTGGAGGACATCCAGCGCAGCCTGCATGAAGACGCCCGTGCGCGGTTGGACAGCAACATCACACGCGGCATCGCGTCGCTCGATGCGCTGAAGGCGCATTTCGATGCCGGCCCCAAGCCCGGCTGGGCGGAAGTGCAGTGGAGCAAGCCGACGGGCGAGGCGCTGGACAAGGTGGTCACGTGGCTTAAGGGCGAGAAGCTGACGCTGCGCAACGTGCCGATGGATGCGGCGGCGGCGGATGGCGCCTGCGTCTTCACCGGGGATGCTGCGGTGGAACGGGTATTGGTCGGCCGGTCCTACTAGGCCGGATCGCCATTCAGCCTATGCCGGCTGCGTGGAAAGATAGGCGTCGTTCCACCAGTGCCGGAAGGCGGCGCGTTCCTTGTCGGTCATGGCGAGGCCGAGCTTGCTGCGCCGCATCAGGCAGTCCTGGGCGGTCAGGGCGAATTCCCGTTCGTGCATCCAGTGCGCCTCGATTTCCGTGAAGCCGGCCCCGAAGGCCATGCCCATCTGCGCTTCGCTGGCGACCTGAGCGAGCATAGCGTGCAACATGGTGCCATAGGCGCGGGCCATGCGCAGCGCGCGTTCTGCGCCAAGAAAGGGCCAGCGGTGTGCGACATCCGCCAGGAATGCGGCGAAGTCGGCAATATCCCCGCCGGGAAAGGCGAGCCCCCGCGAGCTTTTCCCGCGCATCCATCCCATGGCTGGCGCAAGCCGGTCGAACGCCGTCTCCGCCAGATGGCGCGCCGTCGTGATCTTGCCGCCGAAGACGGAGAGGGCGGGCGGGCCATCCCGGTCCAGTTCCAGCACATAGTCTCGCGTCACGGCCCGGCTTTCCGATGCGCCATCGTCATAGAGCGATCGTACACCGCTATAGCTTGCGATGATATCGGTGGGCGTGACGGCTGTCGTGAAGGCGGATGAGGCCGCGGCGCACAGATAGGCCGTCTCGGCGGGGGAAATGCCGGCATCCTCCGGCCGGTCGACGGCGATGTCGGTCGTGCCGATGACGGTCCAGCGACGCTGATAGGGAAGGGCGAAGACGATGCGCCTGTCGGGCTGCTGCAGCATATAGGCGTGGTCGCCTTCATACAGGCGCGGCACGATGATATGGCTCCCCCGGATCAGGCGGACGCCGCTGCGGCTTTGCACGCCGATCAGCCCCAGCGTCTCGGCAACCCATGGCCCGGCGGCGTTGACGAGCGCGCGGCCGCTCTCCTGCGTACCGTCCGATAATGCGACCTGCCATGTTGCACCGGATCGCTGCGCAGCAATCGCCGCCGTCCGGGTGCGGATCGCCGCGCCATGCTGCGCAGCATCCAGCGCATTCGCCAGGGTGAGCCGGGCATCGTCCACCCGGCAGTCGGAATAGACGAAACCCTTGCCCCGATGCCGGAGCGGCGCGCGATAGGCGCTGTCGTCCCGGCGCAGCCCGCGCGAGCGGGGGAGGCTGATCCTGCCGCCCAGCCGGTCGTATAGCAGCAGCCCCAGCCGCACCAGCCACCAGGGCCTTATGCTGTGCTCATGCGGCAGCACGAAACGCATCGGCGCGATCAGGTGCGGCGCGGCGTGCAACAGCCGCTCCCGCTCCTGCAGCGCTTCGCGCACCAGCCGGAATTCGCGATATTCCAGATAGCGCAGGCCGCCATGGATAAGGCCGGTGGAGGCCGAGGAGGTGTGCGACGCGATATCGTCCCGCTCGACCAGCAGCACCGACAGGCCGTTGATCGCCGCCTCCCGCGCAATCGCGCAGCCGTTGATGCCGCCGCCGATGATGATGAGGTCATGGATCACGCCGCCGTTGTGCCGGTGACAGGCGAGACTCGCAACCATGCGTCGCCATGCCTATAGCAGTTTCATGGCCCTTCCCAAGAAACCCTCGCCCGATCGCCAAAAGCCCGCAAAGGTGAAGCCCGCCGGCTTCCCGACGCGTGAGCAGATCATGGAGTTCATCACGACCTCCGAAACGCCGGCCGGCAAGCGCGAGATCGCCAAGGCATTCGGCCTGAAAGGGCAGGAGAAGATCGCGCTCAAGGCGCTGCTCAAGGACATGGCGGACGAGGGCCTGCTGGATATCGGCCCGGCCCGCGCTTTCCACAAGATGGGCGGCATCCCCAAGGTGACGGTGCTGCGCATCGCCGATGTCGACGGCAGCACGTTGATCGCCGTGCCGGAACGATGGGAGGCCGAGGGCATTCCCGCCCCCCGCCTGCGCGTGATCGAGCGTGGCAGCCGGATGGGCGCGATGACGGTGGGCGACCGCATCCTCGCCCGCACGGAGGAAGCGGGCAGGGGCTGGGTCGCGCACCCGATGAAGCGCCTGGCCAAGGGCGCGGAGCTGTTGCTGGGCGTGGTGGAGAATGGGGAGGGTGGCAAGCCCTGGCTCCGCCCCGTCGACAAGCGCACCCGCAAGGATACGCCGATCAGCGACCTGGGCGAGGCGCAGCCGGGCGATCTGGTATTGGCGGAGGCCACGGGGAGGCCGCCGCGCATTTCGGCGCGCGTCACCGACATATTGGGCGATCCCTTTGCGCCGCGCAGCTTCAGCCTGATCGCCATCCATAAATATGGCATCCCCTTCGCCTTTCCCGACAGCGCGGAAGAGGAAGCGGCGCTGGTCGCGCGCCTGCCGCTGGACGAGGCCAAGCGCGAGGACCTGCGCCATCTGCCCATCGTCGCCATCGATCCGGTCGACGCGCGCGATTTCGACGATGCGGTGTGGGCGGCGGCGGATGACGATCCGGCCAACCCCGGCGGCTTCCGCGCCATCGTCGCGATTGCCGATGTCAGCCATTATGTGCGGCCGGGCGGGTCGCTCGATCGGGAAGCGCGCAAGCGGGGCAACAGCGTCTATTTCCCTGACCGTGTCGTCCCGATGCTGCCGCACCAGCTGTCGTCCGACATGTGCTCGCTACGCGCCGACGAGGACCGGGCGGCGATGGCCTGCCATCTGGTCATCGATGCGCATGGCAGGGTGACGAACTGGCGCTTCACCCGCGCATTGATCCGTGTTGCGGCGAACATCCCCTATGAGCGCGCCCAGGCGGCGATTGACGGCGCCGAGCCGAACGACCTGCTGGAAGCGGCGCTCAAGCCGCTCTGGGCCTGCTGGGCGGCGCTGGCCAAGGCACGGGATGCGCGCGCGCCGCTCGATCTCGACCTGCCCGAACGGCGGGTGGTGCTGGACGATGCCGGGCGGATCGTCAGCGTCGCGGTGCGCGAACGGCTGGATGCGCATCGGTTGATCGAGGATTATATGATCGCCGCCAATGTCGCGGCGGCAAAGGCGCTGGAGGCCCGCAAGGCGCCGGTCATGTACCGCATCCACGAGCCGCCGAGCCGGGAGAAGCTGGTCGCGCTCAAGGAATATCTCAAGACCTTCGATATCGAATTCGCGCTGGGCCAGGTGATCAAGCCGGCGACCTTCAATCGCCTGATCGACAAGCTGGCCGGGCACGAATCGCGCGCGCTCATCATGGAGCAGATCTTGCGCAGCCAGACGCAGGCCTATTACGGCCCGCAAAATGCCGGGCATTTCGGGCTGTCGCTGGGCAGCTATGCGCATTTCACCTCGCCGATCCGGCGCTATTCCGACCTTCTGGTCCATCGCGCGCTGGTCGGCGCCCATGGGCTGGAAATGCCCGCGCCCAAGCATAAGGATATCCCGGAGAAGTCATCGCTCAGCGGCGAAGATTTCGCCAATATGGGCAAGGTTGGCGAACTCATCAGCCGGCATGAGCGCCGCGCCATGGAGGCGGAGCGCGAGACGATCGACCGTTATGTCGCCGCTTTCCTGGCGACGCGTGTCGGCGAGGTCGTGGAATGCCGCATCACCGGCGTCCAGAATTTCGGCTTCTTCGCGACGGTGGACGGCCTGGGCGGCGACGGGCTGGTGCCGGTATCGACGCTGGGCGCCGAACGCTTCTATTTCGACGAAGCCGGGCGCGCGCTGGAAGGCACGCATAGCGGCGATCGCTATACGGTGGGCCAGCATCTGCCGCTGCGGCTGGTGGAAGCGGACCCGATCAACGGTGCGTTGCGGTTCGAGTTGCCCGAAGGGGCCAGCCATCTGCCCATGCGGCACGATGGCAAGCGCCCCCGGCCCCTGCAGCGGCGCGGACGCCCGGCGAACATCCGCCACAGTGGCAATCCGCGCGGCAAGCACAGGAAATAGGGCGCTTGTCGACGCTTGTCTCAGCTGAGGCGGTCGATCGCCTCATTGCTGAGCGAGCCGGGAATCACCATGATCGGGCAGGGGAGCTGTCCGGCCTCCGCACCGGCGAAATGGCTGACCAGCGGCCCGGGCGCGCCGATCGCGGCCGCGCCGAGCACGAGCGCGGCGATATTGCTATATTCGTCCAGCACCGCGCGCACCACCGGCACGGCCTCCCCCTGGCGCACGGTGATGATCGGCCGGGCGCCGCCGGAAACCTCCGTCAAAGCGCCCGCTGCGCCCGTTACCAGGGCTTCGGCGCGCTGGCGCGCTTCCTCCTCGATGGTCGCCTGAACCCCGCCCCACTGGACGAATTCGGATGGCGGTACGAGTGCCAGGATATGCACGGCGCCGCCGGTCTTGGCGGCCCGCCGCGCGGCAAAGCGCAATGCGGTTTCCGCCTCCCGCGTCTCATCCACCACTACCAGATATGTCCGCATGTCGCGCGCCTGCCTTTTCTTTCGCGAAATGTGAGGCAAAGTCCGATCTGACACAAGCCACACCCTTGACCGGGCGCGGCAAAGCGTCAACTAAGGCGGCGTTCTCTCCCGATCATCATCATGAAAGAGCTGCACCCATCATGGCGATCAATATCCAGATGCCCGCCCTCTCGCCCACTATGGAAACGGGCACATTGGCCAAATGGCTGGTCAAGGAAGGCGACGAGGTAAAATCCGGCGACCTCTTGGCGGAAATAGAAACCGACAAGGCGACGATGGAATTCGAAGCCGTCGATGAAGGTACGATCGCAAGGATCATGGTGCCCGAGGGCGCCGAAAATGTGAAGGTTGGTACCGTTATCGCCATTCTTGCCGCTGAAGGCGAGGATGCCGGCGCCGTCCAGGCCGCGCCCGCGCAAGCCGCCGCCCCGAAGGCGGAGGTTGCGGCCGCAGTGGTTCCGGCCAAGGCCGAAGCTGCTCCGGCTGCGACGCCTGCCGCAGCGCCTGTCTCGGCTCCTGCCGCGCCAGCGGGTGGAGACCGGGTTTCGGCCAGCCCGCTCGCCCGGCGTATCGCCGAGCAGAAGGGCCTGAGCCTCGCGTCGGTCAAGGGCAGCGGCCCCAATGGCCGCATCGTGAAGGCCGACCTGGAGGGCGCAGCGCCCGCGGCATCCACCGCCGCAGCGCCGGCTCCAGCGCCAGTCTCGGTTGCCGCACCGGCATCTGTTGCGGCGCCCGCCGGCATCCCGTCGGAAAGCATCAAGCTCAGCAACATGCGCAAGACGATCGCGCGTCGCCTGACCGAATCGAAACAGAATGTCCCGCATTTCTACCTGACGCTGGACTGCAACCTCGACCGCCTGCTGAAGCTGCGCGGCGAGCTGAACGCCGGTCTGGCGGGGCGCGGCATCAAGCTGTCCGTCAACGATCTGCTGATCAAGGCGCTGGGCGTCGCGCTGACGCAGGTGCCCGACGCCAATGTCCAGTTCGGCGGTGACACGCTGATCAAATTCGGGCGTGCGGACATCAGCATGGCGGTGGCGATCCCCGGCGGCCTCATCACCCCGGTCATCACCGATGTCGGCGGCAAGGCGCTCTCGAAGATCGCGACGGAAGCCAAGGATCTGGCGGCGCGCGCCCGCGACGGCAAGCTGGCGCCCGAGGAATATCAGGGCGGCACCGCGTCGATCTCCAACCTCGGCATGTTCGGCATCAAGCAGTTCGATGCGGTCATCAACCCGCCCCAGGGCATGATCCTAGCCGTCGGCGCGGGGGACAAGCGCCCGCATGTGGTGAATGACGCGATTGCCATCGCCACGGTGATGACGGCGACCGGCAGCTTCGACCACCGGGCCATCGATGGCGCCGTCGGTGCGCAACTGATGCAGGCATTCCAGGCACTGGTGGAAAATCCGCTGGGTATGCTGGCCTGATGAGCCAGAACGACGAGGCGCCACCGCAGGTCGACCCTGCCGTGCGCGTCATCGCCATGCCCGCCGACACCAATCCCTATGGCGACATCTTCGGCGGTTGGCTGATGAGCCTGATGGATTCGGCCGCCGGATCGGTCGCTGCCCGCCATTCCAAGGGGCGGGCGGTGACGATCGCGGTGGAGGGCATGGAATTCCTGCGCCCTGTCGTGGTTGGCGACGAGGTGTCGGTGTTCGCCTCGCTTGTCGGCGTCGGCCGCACATCCATGCGCATCGGCGTGGAGGCATGGCGGCGTGCCCGGCATGACGATCAATCCTATCGTGTGACGCAGGCGACCTTCACCTTCGTGGCGATTGCCGAAGATCGCAGGCCCCGTTCGGTGCCGCCCTTGCCAGAGGCGGCGGCCTGATCCTTCTTTTTCATTCCAGGGATGAGTTTAGACCATGGCTGACACATTCGACCTTATCGTTCTCGGCTCCGGCCCCGGCGGCTATGTGGCGGCGATCCGCGCATCGCAGCTGGGCATGAAGGTTGCCATCGTTGAACGCGAGAAGCTGGGCGGCATCTGCCTCAACTGGGGGTGCATCCCCACCAAGGCGCTGCTGCGTTCCTCCGAAATCTATCATTACATGACCCACGCCAGCGCCTACGGCCTGTCGGTGGAAAAGCCCGCCTTCGATCTGGCGGCGGTGGTGAAGCGCTCGCGCGGCGTTGCCGATCAGCTGAACAAGGGCGTCGGCGGCCTCATGAAGAAGCACAAGATCGCCGTCTATGAAGGCGTCGGCACGCTGACCGGCAAGGGCAAGCTGTCGGTGGAGAAGGACGGCAAGACCACCGACCTTGCGGCGAAGAACATCATCGTCGCAACCGGTGCCCGCGCCCGCGACCTGCCCTTCGCCAAGGCGGACGGCAACAAGATCTGGACCTACCGCCACGCTCTGGTCCCCGCCGAAATGCCCAAGAAGCTGCTCGTTATCGGCTCGGGCGCGATCGGCCTCGAATTCGCCAGCTTCTATTCGGACCTGGGCGTGGATGTGACCATCGTGGAAATGCTGGACCGCATCCTTCCGGTCGAAGACGCCGAAGTCAGCAGCTTCATGGAGAAGCAGCTGACCAAATTCGGCCTCAAGATCATGACCAGGGCCGGCGTGTCGAAGATCGATACGGCGGGCGAGGGCGTGAAGGCCACGATCAAGGACAAGGACGGCAAGGAAAGCGTGCTCGATTTCAGCCATGTGATCGTGGCGGTCGGCATCGTGCCCAACCTTGAGAATATCGGCCTTGAAGCGCTTGGCGTCGCGCTCGACCAGCGCGGCCATGTGAAGGTCGACGGCTATGGCCGCACCAATGTCGACGGCATCTTTGCCATCGGCGACGTCACCGCCGGTCCGTGGCTGGCGCACAAGGCGATGCATGAAGGCGTGATCTGCGTCGAGGCGATGGCCGGCCAGCATCCGCATGAAATGGACGTGCTCAACATTCCGGGTTGCACCTATTCGCGGCCGCAGGTGGCCTCCGTCGGCCTGACCGAAGCGAAGGCGAAGGAAGCCGGCTACGACGTGAAGGTCGGCAAGTTCCCCTTCATCGGCAATGGCAAGGCGATTGCGATGGGAGAGGTCGAGGGCTTCATCAAGACCGTGTTCGACGCAAAGACCGGCGAACTGCTGGGAGCGCATATGGTCGGCGCCGAAGTGACCGAGATGATCCAGGGCTATACCATCGGCAAGACGCTGGAGACGACCGAGGCGGAACTGATGGGCACGGTCTTCCCGCACCCGACCATTTCCGAAGCGATGCACGAATCGGTGCTGGCCGCCTATGGACGGCCGCTGCATATCTAGAGTGCGTAAGGCGCGCGCGGCCTTTTAGGGCGGATCATGCGAGATATGCGGATCGCCTGTTCCCGTTCGGGCTGAGCCTGTCGAAGCCTTGTTCTTTTCTTCGAAAGGGAAGGACAGTCCTTCGACAGGCTCGCGGCCTGTCCGGACCTGATTTGGGGGGCGAACGGATCAGATCATGGCCGGCGATGGCATCCTTTCCTGAAGAGGGGATGCCGTCGCCGGCATTTTCTTTGGCCAGCAGATAGTCGCAAAAGCGTGGAGCCGCTACACCGTCCCGGCGCCCGTCATTTATTGCAGGGAAACGCGTCGTTCATCGCGATGCTGACGATCACGGAGGCAGGCATGCGCCGCTGGTCGGGATATTTGCGGAGATAGGCGATCACGACACCGCGCACCTTTTCCGCCCCGACCTGCCCCGGCCAGCAATTGGCCTGCGCCCTGCCGATGAAGATATCCTTACGGATGCCATCTATGGCGCCCACGATGTACGCCGTGCAGGCAAGGGCATATTCCGGCGCCTTGTTTTCGCACTTCTGCAGCAGCGACGTACCGGTTTCGAACATATAGGTGGGCCTTGCCGGCTGGGGCGCGGGCTGGGCGGATGCAGCGGCAACGGCAAGCAATGCTATAGGGGTCATGTCTTCGCGCAATCCATCATGGCGGCGACGGTAGCGCCGTCATGCGCGGCATCCCATGCTTATTCGACATGAATCAGGCATTAAGCGATCATGCCGCAATGCCGGAACGTGCGTGGCAAGCGGCGGGATCAGCGAACCTTAACTTCTCCCCCCTATGTCGGCCGCATGATCCTGCGGAGCGTAGAGGCTTGACCAGCGTCCTCATCACCATCGACACCGAGCTTTCGGCGGCCTTGCAGGCGCGAGGTGCTTCCGCGCGGGCCAATGTCGACAGCTCGATCGGGGGCAGGGCGAAGGGCGGTGCCTGGGGGATCGGCTGGCAGATGGACCTTCTGGAACGCCATGGCCTGAAAGGCATATTCTTCGTCGATCCGATGCCCGCGCTGGCCCATGGCCCGGCATGGCTGGAAGACATCGTCCGGCCGATCGTCGCGCGGGGGCATGAGGTGCAGTTGCACATCCACACCGAATGGCTGGAATGGGCGGCGCCTTCTCCGGTTGGCGGCCGGCGGGGCCGTAACCTTGCCGATTTCTCGCTGGCGGACCAGACCCTGTTGCTGCGCCTGGCCCACGATCTGCTGGTGCAGGCGGGCGCGCCGACGCCCAGCGCCTTTCGCGCAGGCAATTATGGCGCCAATGACGACAGCCTGCGCGCGCTGGCTTCCCTCGGCATCGCATGGGACAGCAGTGTCAATCCCGCCTATCTTGGCCGCGGTTGCGCCATCGGGGTGGATGCCGGGATCATGGCGGCGACCCGCCGGCTTGGCATCATCGAACTGCCCGTGTCGGGGATCGAGGACCGTCCCGGCGGTTTCCGCCCCGCGCAGGTCTGCGCCATGTCCGCCCGGGAGATGCGCGCCGCGCTCGACCATGCGGCGGCGACCGGCGTAGCAACCTTCGTCATCGTGACGCACAGTTTCGAGATGCTTTCGCGCGACCGGCAGCGGCCCAACCGGGCGGTGATCCGCCGGTTCGAGGCATTATGCGCCCATATCGCCGCGCATCCCGGGTTGAAGACCGCCGGCTTTGGCGATCTGGACCCGGCATTGGCCGATCGCCGCATGGAGGGCGCGCGGCTTGGCCCCAGCCGTGCGCGCACCGCATTGCGGATCGCGGCGCAGGCGGTCGCGACATGGCGCTACGAACATCGGTTGAAGCCGGCATGACGGATCGCAGGAACGTCATCGTCCTTGGCGTGGACACCCCCATCGGCCTGACCGTGGTGCGTGAACTGGGCGCCCATGGCCTGCATGTGCATGGCATCGGCCGGAGCCCTGACGCCATCGGGCGCGCCTCCCGCTATTGTGCATCCTTCTCGATGAGGCCGGAAGGGCGCGCCCTTGCCGACTGGCTGCCCGGGCGCATTGCAGAGACAGGGGCGGGGGCGCTCGTCGCGATATCGGAAGGGGACCTGCTGGCGCTGGCCGCAATGCCGGAGGTCGTGGCGGGGTGTAAGATCCTGACGCCGCGCGCGGGGCCGCTCGGCCTTGTGCTCGACAAGAGCCGGACCCTGGAGGTAGCGGACAGCCTTGGTCTCTCGGTGCCGGAAAGCTGGCTCCCCCTGTCCGGTCAGGATCATCCTGCGCGCGCCGCGACGCTCAGCTATCCCGTCGTGCTCAAATGGCCCGATCCGCCGGCGGTGATGGACAGGCTGGATGCGCTTGGCATCCCCTTTGTGAAGGCCGAATTCGCGACGGATGCCCAGCAACTGCGCGCAATCCTCGCCCGCTATGCGCCGCTGGGCGTCTGGCCGTTGGTGCAGCGCTATTGCCCCGGCGTCGGGCTGGGGCAGATGATCCATATGGCCGGTGGCGAACCGACACTGCTGTTCCAGCATCGCCGGCTGCATGAATGGCCCCCAGAAGGCGGTACCTCCACGCTCTGCCGGGCCGAGCCGCTTGCCCGCCACCGGACGCAGATGGACAAATCGGTCGCGCTGCTCCGGGCGATCGGCTGGGAAGGGCCGGCCATGGTCGAATATCGCCTCGACGAGGCGACCGGCACCTATTGGCTGATGGAAGTGAATGGCCGCTTCTGGGGCAGCCTGCCGCTCGCCAGTCATTGCGGCGCCCATTTCGCGTGGGAATTGTGGCGGCGGGCGATGCAGGACGGCCCCTGCGATCCCGCCCCGCCGCCGCGCGCCGGCCTGCAGGCCCGCTATATGGTGCCCGAGACGCGGCGATTGCTGCGCACGCTCTTCCGGCCCGGCCGCATTGCCGATCCCTTCTTCCGTCGGCGCCCGCTCCGCGATCTGGCCCGCTACATGCTCGGTTTCCTGGACCCGCGCAGCCGCTATTATGTCTGGAGCCTTCGCGATCCGGCGCCGTTTTTCTCGGATGTCGGATTGATGCTCAGGAAAGCCGCGCGCCGGGGAATGCCTCGGCAAGGTTGAGCACCGCGCTTTCGATCCGGCGCAGGCAGGTCGCCATATAGGCCGGGCTCAGCTCATAGGGGTCGTGCAGGTGCGGGAAGGGCGGCTGCGCCCAGCCCCCCAGCAGCATCCGCGGCAGGTGGGACAGGCGGGGGTCGTTGGCAAGCCGCACCAGTTGCCGCACCTCCATGGCCAGCAGCAGGTCGCCCGGCGCAGGCGTATAATCTTCGACGCGGGTCGTGCGATGCGCGGCAAGATCATGGCCCAGCAAGCAGGCAGCCGCCATGGCCGGGCCGTGCGCCGCCTTGCCGCTGGAGGTCGACAGGCCGAAAGACGCTGTGCGCAGGCCGCTGCGCTGCGCAACCACATCGGCAAAGGCGCTGCGGCAGATATTCCCGTGACAGACGAACACCAGCCGGGTGACAGCCTCCCGCGCTGGCGGAAGGACGGCGCCGCGCACCAGATGCTGTTGCGGATAGGAGAGCGCGAGGCGTACCAGCCCACGGAATGTTCCAAATCGTGAACGGATCAAGACCTTGCCCCCGGCACGCGCGATGCGACCGCGTTTCCCTAGAGCATTTTCAAGTCAGGTGGAAACACCTGACGACCCGGAAAATGCGGGAAATAAAAGACAAAGAGAGCATGATCCGATCCAATCTGATCGGATCATGCTCTGATGTCCGGAGCGGGCAGGGCAAGGGCCTTCGCCGTCGCGCGGCACCGCGCGCGACCATGGTCCAATGCAAAGCTGCTGGCCTGTAGCGCGCTCTTATGTCAAAAAGAGGGATGTTCTCTTGGGAGCACAGAATATGAACCGGAGAGAGATGTTGACGGGCGCGCTGGCCATCGGCCGTTTTTGGCGCGCTGGCGGGGAGTGCGTCTGATGCTCGATATGCGCCCTCCCGAAGGCAGCTGGGGCGGTGGCGGCGGCGCTTCGCGGGGAGAATGGCCGGCAGGCAAGCCGCATTTCAAACCCGGAGACCGGGAATGGCTGCTCTACACCTCCGGCAGCATCGTTCTGGCCTGCCTCGCCTTCACCGCCATCCGGAATGTCGTGAGTCGCCGGAACCACTGATCTTGCGTTCCGGCGCAAGCCGGCGGTCAGATGAAGTGCGACAAGATCGACGGTCCTCAGCGCTGTGTGGCGGCGGCTTGCGAAGCCGCGCTCCATCCCCCGCCCATCGCCTGATAGAGTTGCACCCGCGCCGTCAGGACATCCGTCTGGAGGCCGGCCAGCACAAGCTCGGCATTGAGCAGGCCGCGCTGCGCGTCCAGCTGTTCCAGATAGGCTGAATAGCCCTCGCGGTAGCGATTGGTCGCCAGCCGCAATGTATCCACAAGCGTGTCGCGCTGATGCCGCGCCAGCGTCATCTGCGCATCGAGGTGCGTCACGGTGGTCAGGGCATCCTCGACCTCGCGGAAACTGGTCAGCACCGTGCGCTGATAGGCGAGCGCCGCCTGGTCGCGTTGCGATGCCGCGACGTCGGCCTGCGCCCGCAACCGCCCGCCCTCGAACAGCGGGGCAAGGATGCTGCCGCCGATCGACCAGATGGTGATCGGATCGACCAGCGCCGACGAGAAGGCCGCGCCGGCCGATCCCGTCAGGCGGATCTGTGGCAGAAAGCGTTTGCGGGCGGCCGAAAGGGATGCGTCGGCCGCCGCCAGCTGGTTCGCCGCCTGCGCGATGTCGGGGCGGCGATCGAGCAGTTGCGATGGCAGGCCGTCCGGTATGGATGGCGTGGCCAGCGCGTCCAGCCTGGCGCCACGCGCGATTGCGCCGGGCACGTCGCCGGTCAACTGGCTGAGGCTGTCTTCCGTCCGGGCGATCGCGCCTTCGATCTGCGGGATGATCTGGGCCGCCGCGTCATATTCCACCTGCGCCTGCCGCAATTCCAGCTTGGGCGCATAGCCGGCCTGATCGCGGGACGTGGCGATGCGGAGAGAATCGGCCCTTGCCGCCAGCGTCTTGCGCGCGATCTCCAGCCGGGCGTCGAGCCCCAGAAGGCTGATATACTGGCTGGCGGTTGCACTGGTTATGGCCAGCCGCACGGTGTCGCGCGCGGCCTCGCTGGCGAGATAGGCGCTGCGGGCGGCAGATGTCGAATCCGCCAGCCGGCCGAACAGGTCGATCTCATAAGCCGTCTGAAGCTGGGGCTGGGCGAAGTTCTGCTCCAGCGGCGTGCCGAATGCCGATACCGAACGCGATCGCCCGGCCCCGGCCCCGGCATCGAGCGTGGGAAGCAGCTGCGATCGCGCTAGCCGCACATTGGCCTGCGCCTCCCGCACCCTTGCCGCGGCAATCGCGATGTCGCGATTATGGGCCAGCGCTTTCTCGACCAGGCCGGCGAGCACCGGATCGCCGAAGCCCTGCCACCATTGCGCGTCGATGGGCGCGCTGTTCTGGATCGGCGTGCGCCAGCCCGGGGCAGGCTGCACCGCCGTGATCTTCTCCGTCTTCACCGCCGGGCCGGCGCATCCGGCCAGCATGACGATCAGCGACAAGCTGGCGCCCCGCACGCTCATTCGTCGCCCGCCGCGCGCGTGTTGATCGACACTTCGACCGACATGCCCGGGCGCAGGCGCCGCGCCACGGACTGGCCGGGGTCGATCCCGATCCGCACCGCAATACGCTGGGCCACCTTCACGAAATTGCCGGTGGCATTGTCCGATTTGATGACGGCGAATTCGGAACCCGCGGCCGGCGCGAGATTCTGGATGCGGCCATGCAGCCTGGCATTTCCAAGGGCGTCGACCCGGAACGAAACCGGCTGGCCGATGCGCATGTCGTGGGTCTGCGCTTCCTTGAAATTGGCGATCACCCACACATCGTGCGGCACCAGGAACAGCAGCTGCGTGCCCGGCGTCACATAGGCCCCGTTGCGCACCCCGATCTCGGAAAGCTGCCCATCCACCGGCGCGCGGATCACGGTGTTGTCGAGATCGATCTGGGCCAGCCGAAGCTGGGCCTTGGCCGCCGCGACCGCTGCCTCCAGCCCGGAGCGGCCGACGATGACCGTCCGCACATCCTGCGTACCGATTGCACGCCCTGCCTCGGCCTGATGCACAGCCGCGACGCTGGCCAGCAGCGCCGCCCTGGTCTGGTCATGCTCGCGGGCGGAGATGGAACCATCGGCGACGAGCGCATCGGCGCGGCGCATGTCGGCGCGCGCGCGCTCCAACTGGGCGCGGGCGGTGGCGATCGCTGCGTCCTGGCTCTGCGTCGCGGTCTCGCGCGATCGCTGGGCCTGTGTCGAGTTGGCCAGCGCCGCCTCCTGCGCCGCGACATTGGCCTGCGCCTGCGCCACGCGCGCGCGATAAATCCGGTCGTCGATCGTCGCGAGAATCTGCCCGGCCTTCACCTCTGCGAAATCCTGAGCCGGAACCGTCGTCACATAGCCGCTGACCTGCGGGCTGATGATCGTCACCCGGCCGCGCACATAGGCATTGTCGGTCGCTTCCTTCAGCCCGGCAAAGGGTGGCAGCCGCCAGGCATAGAGGATCGCCAGCACGGCAATCACGGCGAGCACGCCGATGGCGACAACGGTCGTCCGGTTCTTGGCGGGCGGCCGCCATCCCGAAGGGGAGGGATCGACCTGCGGATCGGCCTCGGCCGTGGTCGCCGCCTGCTGCTGTAGCGCACTCTCTTCCTGCGGCGTCGCCTTGTCGTTCATGCTATTGCCCCTTGGTCTTCGATTCTGGCGTTTGCGCTGCTGCTTGCATCAATTTCTGCTGGAGGAGGAGGATCGGCGAAATCTCGCCGCGCCGCCAGATCGACCAGCGAATGGCAAAACCCCATAGCGCGGCCAGGACGGCCAGCACGCCAACCAGCAAGAACACGTCGTTGAAGGCGAGAATATTCGCCTCGCGCGCGACCTGCTGCGCCAGCGTCCCCGCGCCAGCGGCGCTCCGCAGCACGGGATCGGATATCGTGCCGCCATAAAGGACCGCGCCGCCCCTTATGCGGGCCGCGACAAGGGGGTCGGTCATCATGATCGACTGGACGATTTCGTGCGAATGGAATTTCTCGCGCACCGTCTGGAAGCTGCCCAGCAAGGCGTTGCCGGCGAGCCCGCCCATGGACTGGCTGATCGAAAACAGCACGACGAAGCTGATGAAATGCCTGCTGCCGGCGAGCAGCGTGCGCGCAATACCGATCACCATCGCCTGCGCGAGAAACAGCAGGGAGGCAAAGCCGATGATCGCCTGGCTCAGATAGAAGCTGCTGGGCCGCGTGAGGTTGGTGGTGTCCGCATCCATGAACGCCCCCACCGCGATCAGGATGACCGCGACGGTGATGGGGCGGGAGACATTGTCCGGCCTGAATGTCAGCACCGCGACCGCAAGGCCGAGCAGCGACGCCGCCACGATGATGAGGTTGAGGACGACCATCTGGTCGTTCAGCATGCCGAGCACGGTCAACAGGCCGACCGATCCAAAGGCCTGCTCGGACAACAGGATGCGCACCGAAGCGGCGACCAGCATCAGCCGCAGCACTTCGCGCCGGCCCAGCCAGCGGGTGTTGATCAGCGGATTTGCCCGCAGATGCTCGACAATCAGGGCGGTCGCGATCAGCGCGACGCTGGCGGCCAGGGCGTATCCCATCCATGCGCGCTCGGTCCACCACTCGATCCGCCCTTCGGAAAGCACCGCGATCAGCAGCCAGAGACCGGGCGCCAACAGGCAGAATGTCAGGAAATCGAGCGGTTCGAAGACTTTTTCGCGGTCGCTCGGCGGCAGGGGCAGCGTCATCACGGCGCCAAGGCTGAGAAGCGCCATGCCAAGCTCGAACCAATAGAGCATGTGCCAGTCCCCCCAATCGAGCAGGCGGGGCGAGATCGCCCTGGCCAGGGGCGTCGCCAGCTGGGGGATGGCAATGCCCATCATGACGCCGGCAAGGCGCCGGGGCGCGGACATGCCCTGCATGAAATAGAGGATGGTAAGCGTCGACAGGCCGCTGGCGGAGATGCCGCTCATCGCCCGCACCAGGACGGACGTCCAGAAGCCGTGCAGGAAAAGATGGAGCAGCGTGGTCAGCGCATAGGTGCCAAGCGCATATCGGACGAAGGATTGCAGGCCGAATTGCTGGCGATATTTCACCAGCAGCAGATTGGCCGTCACATTGGTCATGAAATAGGCGGCGGTCAGCCACGCGCTTTCATTCGTATAGAGCCCCAGCGTTCCCTGCGCGAAATTGAGGTTCACCGTGACAAGCGCATTGCCCAGTCCGCCGGTGATGCCGATCAGGCTGCCGATCGCGAAATAGCCCATCCGGCGCGATTGGGGATGGTCGGGATTGGCGGGCGATCCGGGCAGCGTTGGCCGCTCATGCGGTTTGAAGACGTATGTCGGGGCGTCGTTCATCCGCGTGTTCAATCCGGCCTCAGGCGAGGATTCCGATCGGATGCCGCAATATGCGATACCGGGAATCGTTTCTGGAAGCTGTCAGAATTGTGAGCGGTCCGCAATCTGGGGTCCGGAGAAAATCCGCCGTGACTTGCTGCACTTACGGCCCATGATGCCGCAATCCCGCTTCGGGCCGGATTGCTGCGCCACGATAGGGGGAAGATCGAACTGGCGGACAGGGTGGGATTCGAACCCACGGTGAGCTTGCACCCACGGCGGTTTTCAAGTTTGGGACACTTGACCCGGCAGTAACTCGTAGCTGCACGCAGATGCCTTAAAATGCCTTATGAATCAATAATATAACCCCCTTGCAAGCTCGTGACAGCACGTCGTAGCACAGTGCCGCGTGCTAGAAATGCGCTAAAAGGAGGTCATATGGTGAAGCTCACCAAGGCGTTTATCGACAAGGTCCGAGCGCCGGAGAAAGGGTATCAGGTCCACTGGGATGAGACGGTTAAGGGCTACGGGTTGCGGGTCGCTCCGCCAATCGAACCGGGCAAGCTGCCGCGCCGGGTGTTCATTGTCATGGGCCGGGTCGCCGGTAAGTCGATCCAGTTCACCATCGGCGCGTTTGGCACCTACACCGAGGACGCGGCGCGCAAGCGGGCACAGAAGCTGTTGCAGGACATGCGCGAGGGGATCGATCCGCGCGATGCCAAGAAGCACGACGCCGCCGTGGCGGTGACACTCCGCGATGTGGCAGACGCCTACAAGGATCGACCAGGCAAGCTCAAGGGTTCGAGCGCGGACGTGATCGAGCGCCATGTCACCACTACCTTTGAAGCGTGGCTGTCCAAACCCATCGCCTCCATCACCGAAGACGATGTGCGGAAGCGGTATCGCGAGATGCTGACGAAGGGCCTGCGCGGCAAGGTAGGTGCTCCGGGCCAAGCAAATCAGGCGTTTGCCGTTCTGCGTGCCCTAATTAACTTCGCCAGCCGCCGCTATAGGCGGTCGGACGGGTTGCCCGTCATCACGCACAATCCGGTCAGCGCGCTCAAGGACGATTGGATTCGGTTGAAGCCGCGTACCAGCCGCGTGCCCGATGCCAAGATCGGTGCGGTGTGGAACGCTCTGGAGCAATGGCGAGGCGAGACGCACAACCGGGAAACGCTTGCTGCCATCGATCTGTCGATGTTCCTGCTCCTCACCGGCTGCCGCCTCAAGGAAGCGGCGTCCCTGACATGGGATCAGGTTAATCTGGAAGAGGGATGGTTCCACCTGCCGGACCCGAAGAACCGCAATCCCGTGTGGCTCCCGTTGTCGTCACAGGCGGTCGCGCTGCTGGAGTCGCGGGCACGGGTTCAGGGCAACCCGCATGTTTTTGCGTCGTGGAGCAAGTCGGGCCATATTATCGACCCGCGCGACACGCGCCGGAAGATCAGCGAGGTCGCCGGGACGAAGATCATGAACCACGATCTGCGCCGGACCTACATCACCATCGGCGTTGCCAACTGCGCCGTGGATTTCACGAAGATTGAGTTGCTGACGAATCACATTCCCAATGGCTCGGTCACGGCAAAGCACTACCTCGAAACCTCACGCCTCCAATATCTCAAGCCGGAAACCCAGCGCATTGCGGACTGGATTGAGCAGCAAGCGGCGCAGGCGAATGGTATGAACGTAGTGCCCCTGCACGCCGCCGGGTGACGCATGGCTGGGGCCGCTACAGCCGGGGTTGCAGCCCCGATCGCAGCGCGCCGCCAGTGCAGGGGCGGCGGGGTGCCGATCGCACTCACACGGCCCTGTTATAAGGTGTCCACCTCGCGACCTAAGCATGTGCTTATCAAGCAAAAATAAGAGCTTGCGCGACTGACTGCCGGTAGCATAAGGTTTTCACCGTCACTCACGGGTGACGGCGCCGCGCTGGGGCGTGCCCACGAGGAAAATCCCAGAGACGCAAGCCGGTGAGGCGCAAGGGTGAAAGCCCCCTAGGCCCCGGACACCCCCGAAGCTGACTGGGGCAGGTGACGACACAAAACTCGGAGGCATGACGAAACTGCCATTGGCAGAACGCACCGGAGTTGCGTGCATGTCTGATCTCTCTTTCGAGCAGCTTTGCGAGCTGTTCAATTATACGCCCAAAGGGCGTCCCCTCGATCCCAAGGAATGCGCCAAGCTTATCGGCGTATCGGTCGATACCCTCGAAGGCTACCGAGGGCGCGGCATTCCCCTTCGCCATTTCGCTCCGCCCGGAACCCGAATCGTCCGGTATGCTGAACGCGACGTGCTGGCATGGCTGGCGACCGGGGCGCGATACAGCACCAGCGAGCGGATCGCCGCCTGATCTTTTCCTCATGAATAGCGGCAGGACCGGGCGTCTACCATGTCCTGCCGCCGGAGTATCACCGTGAACAGCAGCAGTGTAACCGAAAGCGGCAGAAGGTCGCAAACATCAACATGTTCGGACCTATTCGGGAAATTCGCGCCGAGTAAAAATTTGCCGGATGCAGGCAGCATTCCGTTAAAATCCCGTCCTACCCCCACCGGCAGGGAGGCCCGTCATGACTGATTGGTCTCGTATCCCTGCGGTGTCAATCGGCGTGCAAACGGGACCCCTTATCGGCGCGCAAAAGGGACCCCCTGTCAGGATGGCGGAACGTTGAT
>NZ_JBANFL010000021.1:0-81772 GCF_037154135.1 Sphingobium aquiterrae | reverse complement strand
CACAACCCACCAATCGGCGCGGCCCCTACCGGCCATCATAATTGACGCCAACCGGCCACCGTAATTGCCGCGCTACATTGTTCAGCACTTGATCTACCGGCTGGCGGTCAGCATCATCGCTCAAACTACTCTTGCCTGCCGGCAAAGCGCCATGAACCATCAGCATCTCCTGTAAAAAAAGGATGGACGGGAATTCGGCAACTCAATCAGCCTCGATACGCGAGCGCCCCTCCTTGCCAGCAGCGATCGTCACGACGATTCCGAGCAACGCGTGCGCCAGCCTCTATTCAGTAGACACGTTGACACGCCCATTCTGGCAAAAGGAATTTCGGCATGTGCTCGCCTGAAGGACTGAGCGATCGCATCGATCCGATGGCGCATGAAGTTGGCGCGCTCTGGGACCGGTATATGGTCAACTGATACAGCAGGGGCCGATCCACTGCCTCGCAGCCAGCAAGCCATGCGCGACCAGGCTCATTATCTGCCGCCATGAGCTATCGCTGCCCCAGTATCAACGTCGGAGGAAGTACCCCCGGCGTAAAATCCAGGGAACGATGAACGGCATAGCATCACATCTCATGGATGACCTTGACCGTCTGGCCGGCACGCGGCTGTAGGGAAGCTTCGCGGTGCCGACGGCGCCATTGAGTTGGGCTGATCCCGGTAATGTCCGAAAAGGATTTGGAGAAATGGCCTTGAGAGGAAAAGCCGCATGCGTTGGCAATCTCGGCCAGGGACCAGCGGGTTTCTGCAAGCAAATGGAGAGCATGGGCAATCTTGGCGTTCAAGAACCAACGATAGGGCGCAACACCGACGGAGTTGCGAAAGGCTTTTGAAAAATGCGTCACGGAAAGGTCGAGGTGCACCGCGATGTCTGCGATCCGCATTCCGGTGGCGATTTGTTCCGCCATGCCCTTCTTGGCAAGTTTGACCTGCCAAGGCGCGAGGCGCGCAGCGCTGCTGGGAAGCGCCGCCCCGACATTGGAAACCGAAAGCACATCAAGGTCAATGCCTGTCTCGTCCATCGTCATCTCCTGTAGATGCAATGGGCGACCGATCTCCAAATCCATGCCCCGAGGCCTGGTTAGCCGGGCCTCATTTTCCAGCTTCAGCGGGCACAGTACGTGGAAATTTCGATCCGCACATGCTTCTATTATGAGAGACACTTCGGCGCCGAGAACTGGCAAGCGCAGGATGAAAATTAATATTTGTCGTTCAATATCAGTTTATTGAATGACACTCCTGCCGCGCTATGGAAGAGGCGGATGCGCGGGAAACCTGCAAGCATGAGCTCCTTCCCACCAGAAGGGCGGCCCCTCTTCCCTAGCCCCCACGAGGCCGGCTGCCGCCATGCCATTCGCCTGAAAGGGCATCCTGCCGGGGCATGCCCGGCACGTTATCAAAGTGCAAATTTTGGCGCAGCAACTTCTACCGCGAGTGAAGGGCAGCTCGTGTTCTCTTTGGCCTATAGCGCTGCGGAGGCCGCAGCCTGAGCCTGATTGCCGAGCTTTACGCCGCATTGGCCATAGTAGAGGTTCTTGAGGTCGAAGGTGACGGCGTCGTTGGCGCTGGTGAGAAACATGGTTGCAGTGGATTGGTTTGGAGCAATGCCGTCGATGACGACCAGTTTCACCGCGACCTCACTGATTGGCTTGGTCATTTCTACGCGCTGCGGCCAGAAATCGACGACGCGATCAAAGGCATGAGCTTCTGCGTCGCGCGCAATACCATCGGGATCTGCAACGATCCTGGTCTGAGGATCAACTGGCTCCGGTGGCGCGGTCGCTTCGGGTGGCGGTGCGGTGCGGACCGGCGTTTCGGGCAGGAACAGGCTGAACTTGTGGCGGCTGGAATAGGTGTATTCCGATGGATCCTGCTCTCGCTGGGTATCGAAATTTGAAATCCTGCCGAGGCTGCAATCGAGCAATCGCGCCGGGATCATCTTGGACGCTTTGGCGTCGACACCCGTCGGGATTGTAGCCGGGACGACGGCTGACGCCGCACCAGACCCGACTTCCGGCGCTGACTGGAATGCATAAACGGATAGCCCGAGAGCGGACACGGCTGCGATTGCGCCCAGTTTAAGGATCATTTTCTTGCTCCCAAGGTCAGTCATGACGGAAGCGGCCGCTGTTCGCAGCCGGAATGGAGATAATTTTATGCCAGGATTGTGCAAATTTCATCGTTTTGTCGTCGCTTGATCCGCAATTCCGTGGAACATTACTCAAGGTCAATATCGTTAAATCTTTTCATATCCATGACATCATAAATATAAATTCATCAATATATAGATTTGTATTTGAATCATATCTGTATAATTGGCATTATCGAAAGATAAAACCAAAAATTGTGAATCATTGATTCGCTTTTTAATGTGAATTTATAATAACTCATTACTTATTATGTATAATTACTACGAAGGATGGACATGCCGTGATCTGTAAGACCATCCGGATCGCCAATGCAAGGTCACGAAATGTTGGATGTTGGCAACGAAACTCAAGCACCAGCGCACAGTCGATCAGAACTATCATTGGTGCCATTGCCGGAGGGGCTGCACTTGTAAGCAGTAACCCGATTCATGCCCAACTTCAGATTCCGCCATCGATGGAGGACTATTCCCGAGCATCGGAGTGTCTTACTCTCGCTGTAGCCTACGAAGCGGGCTACGAGAGTCTGGAAGGGAAGCAAGCGATCGCAGAGGTGGTGCTGAATCGCCTGAGAAGCGGATCATTCCAAGGAACCGTTTGCGACGTTGTCTTTGAAGGATCGACCCGCCGCACCGGATGCCAGTTCAGCTTTACGTGTGACGGCTCGCTAAGGCGCAGATTGCCTGAACGCGTCATGGCCGAAGCCAGACTGGTCGCCGAGGACGCGCTGGCAAATCGCATACCTGCGCGTGCGCCCGGCGCGACACACTATCACGCCAACTATGTCAGCCCCTATTGGGCGCCGACGCTCACCCGTGTAACCCAGATTGGGGCTCACATCTTCTATCATACGCCAGGAAAACCTGCCCCATATGGCCGCGTCAACCTCGTGGACGCGCCCCTTACCACGATGTCCTCGCGCAACTCGTCTCCGAATTCTCAAACGCCAAAGGCAGAACCCGCCGTTTTCGCCCCATGGGGACTCGGCCCGGATGCATTGGCGGGCCGTGAGCCTTAAATCTGTAGCTGAGCGGTCGTTTTGCGAGAAATGAGCTTTTGCAGCTATGTCGGCATTCAGGGCCACTACGGTAGTCCATAAAAATGGCTACACCTTCCGATGCCCCCCGATATCCTCCAACGGCGATGCAGTCGGGTGTCAACAGCACATCGGCGTTGCATTTGTCGGTATATTGCCGTACATAAATGCCGAAGGAGTATCGCTGTGGTCACCAATTCTCAGGAGCGCCGCTCGGAACGGCTTGAAGTGCGGGTGCCACCTTCATTGCATAACCGTGTGAGCCAGGCAGCCGCCCTACGTGGACAGACGGTAGCAGCCTTCGTCACTGCAGCGGTTCAGGATGCCGCGCAGCGCGCCATGGACGATGCCGAGGTGACACGCCTCAACCGAGATGAGTTCGCCGAGGTGATGCGCGCAATCGATGGCGAGCGGGAACCCAATTCCGCGCTGGCCGCGGCGGTGGCCCGTCACCGTGCGATCACAGGTCATGTGTGAGCAACGAGATCAGAATCCAGATTGAGCGGTTATCTGGAGACCATGATCGAAGCATGTTCACCTGCGAGCAGCCCTCGCTCACCCACTATCTGCAGAAATTCGCAGGCCAGAACGAGCGCAGCGACATTGCCGCCTGTTTTGTGGCGGTCGAACCGGGCTCTACCAAAGTTCTCGGCTACTACACCATCTCAGCGCATGCCGTGCTGGAAAGTGAGTTATCATCTCGTCAGAAGAAAGGGCTACCCGGTTACGATCGGATTCCTGCCTTTCTGATCGGACGGCTCGCCCGGGACGTTTCGATGAAAGGCAAGAGGCTGGGCGAAGTTCTATTGGTCGATGCGATGGCGCGTCTCTGCGCGATCGAGGCCGCCGGGCGCATGATGGTTGTTGATCCTATCGATGACAACGCCAGCGCCTTTTACGGCCGCTATGGGTTTGAGCCGCTTGGTCAATCGACGACGCGCTTGTTCCTATCGATGAAGGCAGCACGCAAGGCGTTTGGCGCGCCCAATGCGCCGTGATCAGATCTCGCGCGCCTATCTGCTTGCAAAAGGCCCCTGATCAGTCGGCGGCAATAATGCCGTTTCACTCAGTTTGACGCCCTGACAAGATAGGGGCGGTCTTTTCTGCCAGTGATTTCCACGACGACACGGCGCACGGCCCGGGCGCCGTTCGGTAGCTTGGCCTCGACAATGATCGTGAGCGGTCGGCCAGCAACGTCCGTGGCGTCGGAAAAGGCGAGCGCAGTCCGTTGTCCATCCCGTTCTCGTGCCCGGTCGATGGCGACTGGACTCCCGACCTGACCTCCCTTTTCCATAACCGCAAGGGCGCGCGGATCGGCGAATTTCGTATCGAAGGCTGCGCGCGCGGTATAGGCGGTGGCGATCGGGCGGATACGCTCGACGAGCTGCGTGTCAAATCCCCTAATGCTACCCAATTCCTCGATCGACGCGAGGAAGCCGTTGGCCGGGCGAATCCCCGCACGCTCATAATAGACGCTCTCGGCGCCGAATGGCCGCACCTCTTCATCGCCATCGGTCCAGTCGAGAAGCGAATCCCGTGCAATCAATAGGCGATCGCCCTGGAGTCCGACTTCTTCAAGGAGGCGGGTCGCCATGGCTTCATCCAACTGTCCGATCGGAACCTTTCCGCGTTCATCCTCGATTTTGACGCGGATGCGGGCGTCCCTGAAGGAGAAGCGCTGTTCCCGGCCATCGATCGGCCAGCGCTGGGTCGCATCGGTAGCGAGGAGATTGCTTAGGGTGCGCGCGACCCCAGCGTCAGCAGCCGCCCCCGCCTGGAGTTGATCATGCTCGGCCGCGACGTCGTCGATCCCCATCCGTGTCGCGGAGAGAATTGTCAGGGCCATTGCCGCGAACACAGCGATGCTGGCGACGGCCGCGACCAGCGCATATCCTTCCTCACCCTGCTTCACGGGATGGTGCCATGCGTCCGAAACGGCTCGAGCGTCCGCAGTTTTCCTCGCAGTTCCTCGGTGACGGCGCGGCCATCGTCCGGAGTTCGAATGACCTGAGGCTTCAGGAGAACGATGAGTTCGGTGCGGTTTTGACGATTGTCATGATTTCCGAAAAGACCTCCGAGCACGGGAATTCGGGAAAGGATCGGAATGCCATTTTTCCCGATCGTTTGAGAATCCCGAAAGAGGCCGCCGAGCGCGATGACCTGTCCGTCCAAAACGGCGACGGAGGTTGAGATGCGGCGCGTGGAGATCGTGGGCGACGCTGCACCGGAGCTGCTGTTGGCAGCAGCGCTGTTGGGGTTGACGTCGCTCACTTCCTGCGAAACGTCGAGCAGGACCGTGTTTCCTGCATTGACGCGCGGCGTGACGCGAAGGATCACACCGGTGTCGCGATACTCGATCGCGTTGACGATAGGCGCATTGGGGTTTTCGACGCTGACAGCGCTGCCTGTCGATACCGGGACCTGGTCGCCGACTTGCAGCGCGGCGGTCTGGTTGTTGAGCGTGACAAGCTTGGGTGCTGAAACGACGCGGACATTGGTGCGCTGTTCGAGCGCGTTAAGCGCGGCGCTGATGCTTCCGCCGGCGAGGAAATAGCTGAAGCCTGCCTGATTTGAGCCGGTGGGCATCGATGTCCCGTCGGTGACGCGAAAATTGCTATCTCCCGTCGCCCAGTTCCACTGAACACCGTAGCGCAGGGTATCGGTCAGCGTAACTTCTGTGATCGCGGCCTCGATCATGACTTGTAACGGCGCAATGTCGAGTTTGCGGAGGGCATCCTCTATCAAGGCGTATTCGCGGGGCGTCCCATGCACGACGATCGCGTTGTTGACTTCGTCGGCCGTGATCTTGCCGCCGCTGCCGCCAGAAGAACCAGAGCGGTTGTCGCCCTCGCGCGCGCTTTCCCGCGAAGTGGAGGCGCCACCGGCGGATCCTTCAGTTCCTGCAGGACGCGGTGTCTGTGAGGAACCGCTTGCAGAACGGGTCCGGCCTTCATCGCTGCTCCCGAATGGGTCGGATTGATCCCCCTCCCCGCCGCTGCTGTTGCCGTACGCCTGGTTGAGTGTCCGGGCGAGATCGCGGGCACGGCCGTGAAGAACGCGGTACACGAAAATGCGCTTCTCCGCATTTTCGCCCTCGCGATCGAGGATTTCGACCCAGCGACGGACATCCTCCAGATATTGACCGTTGGCGCTGACCGCGAGGATCCCGTTGATCCGTTCCATCGTGATGAGTCGGACCAAGCCGCGGGTGGGGGCATTTTCGGCGTTGATGAGTTTGTCGAGTTCGGGAACGATAAGGCGGGCGTCGGTGCGTTCCGGAACATAGAGCCCAAAGCTCATGTTCCGCAGCCAGTTGACGTCGAACTGCTTCAGCATATCCCGCGCGCTGCTGCGCTGGCCGGTCGTACCAGCGATCGTGATCCTGTTGCCTGCGGGGTCGATGTCCGCCACCACACCGGGGATCGCACTGTCGATGACCTTGCGGACTTCCTCGGCGTTGATGAACTGCAACGTGATTACTTCCGTTCCAAAGCCAATGGCATCGGGAGCGACAGGTGCCTTAGCCGCAGTCTCCGTTCGCACCGAAAAGCCATTGCCTATTGGGACCAGGGCGAGTTGGGCGGATCGCAAGGCCGTCTCAAACAGACCGATGATCTCCGAGCGCGCCACAGATCCCGGCGTCACCAGTGAGACCTGCCCATTGACGGTGGCGTCGACCTCGATCGGGATGCCCGTCACTTGCTGCACGGACGAAGCGACAGCGCGGACGTCCGCCTGAGGCAGATTGAGGCTCACATTGCCGCCGCGGATAGGGCGTGGTGCCGCTGCGGAGCCTTGCTGAGGGATCGGTCCTTCGCCGTCAACAATCGTGGAGCGCACTTGGGGCGCCGCCCGTTCCGCCTCGGCGACGATGGCGGGTGGCGTGGGCATTTGGAGCGGCACCGGAGCCTGAGTCGCGGCGCAACCTCCGAGCGAGAGCGTTACCAGGGCGATCCCGGCAAGCAAATTTGGCTTGATGTTCATCTTTGACTCCCATTCGCAGCCGCATTCGCCGGCAGGGGGGCTCCCGCGCCGAATGGGACAATGATCCTTTCTTCACCGCGTTCGAGCAGCACCGCGCCCTCGCGCACGGCGCGCAGACGCCAATCACCAATCCGCCCCCCCACAGCGATGCTTGTCGTTCGGCCGTCACCGCCTTGAACGACGGCATAAGTCGCGCGCCCGATCCGGATGGAGCCGACGATCTTGCGATCGCCGATCTGGCTTGCGCCGCCGGACGCCGCACTTGCGGAGGGCGCGAAGACTGAACGAGCAACGATTGCCTGACCGCCTACCGCACGTTCGGGCGTTGCATTGGATGAGCGGGAGGATCCCCCGCGGCCGACTGGGCCCGGGGGAGGCAGTTCGACATCGCCTGCGTCTGTTAGCTGAATCGCGACGGCTGCCGCGAGCAAGGCGCACAACAGCAGTGGTAGCCGTGCCGTCTTATCGAGCGGGGGCAGCGCGGATAGGAATCGCGATTTCAATTTGAACATCCATTGTTGAAGATTGGCCGGTGACGAGAGCGTCGTTCGCATCGACTGAAACGGTCTCCACGATGAGCCAGGGAGGGTTATTCTGGAGCTGATCGAGGGTTGATACGAGTTGCGGGAGGTTCATTCGCGCCGCGATGCTCGCGCGCGCCCACCCCGCTTCCGCTTCTGCATCACCGACCCCGCGCACTTCGCCGCCGCTCCGTTCGACAATGCGCTGAGCCCGCGACTTAAGCTGCTCCCGCCCCGCTTCCGCGTTTGCCGCGCCGATTACATAGGCCTCTATGTTTCGTCGGGCGTCTTCGGCTTGACGGCGCAATCGGGGGACCGATGCGATCGTGCGTTGATTGTGGAGATAGCTCAGGTTCAGTTGTTCGCGCTGCTGTGCCCTCGTTGAGAATCCAGCGGCGATTGGCGCGACGATCGCGAACCAGAGCACCGCAATAAGCGCTACGAGGATAAGCAGGGCTACGAGCCTGCGCTCGCGGGGAGAAGTTGGACGGATCATCATCGGCGGGCAATCCTCGCCCCGATATCGAATGGCTCTCCGGCGGGCACCTCCGCCTGGATTTCGTCGTTCATTGCGCGCACGTCAGCAAAAGCACCGGACCGGCGCAGTTCGCCGGCGATGTCAGTGCGCGGCGGCTTATAGCCAGTGATTTTCACGGACGTTCCATCCCAAACATAGCGCTGGAGCCAAGCACCTTGGGGTATTGCTTCACTGATGGCGGCTAGTCCCCCGATGGCATCATGGTCACGTCGTTTGGCGAGCGAGCGGGCTACCAGCGTCTCGTCTTGACCAGTCCTGCGCGTGATCGTCTTAGCGACGGTGACGGCTGGCTGTTGCTCTTGCACGACCTGTTCAAGTCGCTCGACAGAGCGGACATCCTTCCAGATGAACAGACCGGTATTGAGGACCACGAAGCAAGCCACGACCGCCCAAACCAGAGGCGTTGCGCTTCGGGGACGCGCGATCAGGCCAGCTTCGTGCATCGCCGGTGCGAAATCGAGGGGCGACGCGGCCGTCCGGTTATTCTCAACGAAAATGCGAACGGCAACCACTTTGGCGTCGGCAATCGTCTCCGCAATTCTTCGAGCTGTTTCGAGCGGCAGGCCGGCGATCTCGACGCGCATTTTTGCCGGATCTGCCGTTGATCCAACCCTCCGTGCGGCGATGATCGTGGTTCCGCTCGGGAACGGTAACAAGCCATCACCCTCGAACGATGCCATTCGCTGCAAATCCCGATCGTTCAGCGACGGCCGTTCGATTACACGGGCAAGACTCTCGCTGCGCGAAACGATCACCGCGACACGCTCACCGGGATGAGGACCAGTGCTGGCACCCTTTTTGCCATCGGCGACTGGAGTCAGGGCACCATCGGCAAATCGGTAGTGACCCAAGCCATCGGAGCGGGCATGGCGAAGCCTTGCAGGGAGCAATTGCTCGAGTTCCGCAACCCACCAGCGGATGCCGCTCGCGATCCAGCGTCCGATGGTTGCCATATCTGCATTGAGGATTCGCTTGGAGTTCATCGTTCCTCCCCACATTTTCCAGTAAACGCATCGATCCTGCACGAACCGTAGCTGGTTGATCGGGGACGGATGACGAGGTCGGGCCAGATACGGCGATCGGTCTCGGCAAAGACAACCCGGACGCGAATGAGTTCAGGCGTGGTCGAGCGGTCCCACCAGCGATCTTGCCAAGCACGAGGCGCGCCGGGTTCGGGAGGCCCAAGATAGCTGATGGAAAGATTGCGCACACCGGTGAGCAGCCGGTTCGGGGTCCAGCCCACGAGGTCTGTTCCGCTCCTGTCGATGCCCATCTTACGTGAGTGGGCACTGTAGAGGACGAGATCCCCATTTGCGGTGCGCGTGAGGCGAAATCGCTGAAGAGCGTCCGCCCCTTCCCGATCGAACGGTGGTCCGACGAATGTCAGCACGCCGGCTGTGCCGCGCAATTCCACGATTGGTATGGCAGAATCCGACCGCGTGATCGGGCGAAGGCGTTCGACGGCGCTGCGTAGGAGGTTTTGTGCGGCAACAACTTCGTCGACAGCGTTGATCGTCGCGCGGCCGCGCCCGGCGAGGATGCCGGCGGTCGTTAGGCCCTGCAGCAGGAGAGTCGCGGCCAAACCCATCAGCGCCAGGCTGACGAGAAGTTCGATAAGCGTGAAGCCGCCTTCCCGCTCGAATTGATGATCGTCAATGTAGCGCCACTCAGCCATTGATCACTGATCCAATCGCAGAGTTTCGACCCGGACGAGCTGGCGCCCCGTGTTGCGGTCCAGAACGTCGATCCGCACCTGCTGAAGGGCAGCCGCGCTATCACGGGCTTCGCTGCGCACAGTGTGGTGGGTGTAACGCCATGCAAGATCACCCTGGTGTCCGCTTTCCGGCAGCTCGCCTGGTCCTGAGGTGATACTGGCATGTGCTAGGAGGGAACGTGCAAGCAGGACGGCTTCGCGTTTCTGGGCGGTTCGGTTGCCTGCAAGCGCATGCGTGGAAACCGAATCGAACAGCATGGCGGACATGCCGGCGATGACAGCGAGGGAGACCAGCGTCTCGACGAGGCTGAAACCGGCTTCAGAGGGCGCCACCTTCATGATATCCGCTCGATGAGGCCGGTGGTGGGACGTACTCTCCAGCGCCGAACTCTGACGCCATCGGCAACCGCAACTTCGCCACCGCTCGCAGTCCCATCGGGGTAGAAGGTGACGCCGCCGGCGCGAGGGGTTCCGCGTAACCGTGCAGGCAGACGATCCACGACTGCACCAGCAGCAAAATCCCGCTGGTCAGAAGATATTGCAAAACGAACGGTGATGCCGCGACGCATCGCGTCCGCTCGCGCGCTACGAAGCGCTGTCTCGAAGCGGGTCGCCCCATCCAGAAACTCCTGGTAGCGCAAGGCAGCCCCTACTGCGGGAAACGCGATTCCTGCAGCAAGTCCAAGGATCGCCAGAATGACCAGAGCCTCAAGAAGCGTGAACCCCGCGTCGGGGTGAGAGTGAGCCCTCGTATCACCAACTGCCCACATCCTTGGCCTCCCCGGTGCCGCCAGGTTTGCCGTCGGAGCCGAGGCTGTAGACATCGACCTCGCCATGCTCGCCGGGAATCCGCAGCAAATAGGGGCGTCCCCACGGATCGGTGATGGCAGACTGCTCGGGGAGATAAGGCCCGTTCCAGCTCGGAAGATTCTGAGGAGCCTTCACCAGCGCTTCAAGGCCCTCTTGCTCGGTTGGATAGCGCGAGGCGTCGAGTTTGAAGAGATTGAGCGCTGCGACGACGTTCTTCGCCTGGACCTGTGCGGTCTTGGACTTGGAACTGTCGAGATACTTGATGACCTGCGGGCCGACGATCGCCGCTAGGAGGCCTAGGATCGCCAGAACGACAAGAAGCTCGAGGAGTGTAAATCCGGCTTCCTGCCCAGCGTCTTTTCCGGATCGTTTTCTCATTCTGTTTCTCCCTTCATGAAGACAGCGCTACGTCGTTGAATCCGAGGATCGCGGACATGATGGAGGCAATGATGCTCGCCACGGTCACGCCGAGCAGGACCGTGATGACAGGTGTGAGTATCCCGATGATGCGTTGGAGACGTGTGCGAACGTCTCGGTCGAGAACGTCGGCAAGGCGGGTCAACATCATGCCGAGCTGTGAGGTTTCCTCGCCTGTTCGCAGAAAGCCGATTGCAAGCTTAGGCAAGACGCCAGACGCGGCTAGTGGGGCTGTAAGTCCCCCGCCCTCTTTGACGCCGTCTGCGACTTTGCCGATCGCTCCTGCCAGAACCTGGTTGGTCAATGTGCGTTGTGAGAGCGCCAAGGCTGCGGGAAGACCGACTTCGCCTTCAATTAGCGCGCCCAGCGTGCGCGCGAACCTGGCGGTCTCGATGCGGCGAATAAGCTCGCCCAACAGCGGCATTCGAAGCGCCAAGCGGTCGCGTGCGAAACGCACCGCGGGCTGGCGAAGGGCAAGCGCTCCGGCAAAGATTGTCGCGCCGAGAACCGCGAGCATCGCGAGCCCATAATGGCGAAGCATCTGGCTAGCCGTCATAACGACTACCGTTGCCGTCGGCAGCTTCTGCGAAGTGCTGGTGAACATGCGCTCGAACTGCGGAACGACGAAGAGGAGCATCAGGAGGACGACGCCAACCGCAATCACGATGAGGGCGATCGGGTAGATCATCGATGAGGTGACCAGACGCCGCAACTCGGCTTCCTGTTCGAGGGCACTCGCCAAGCGTGTCAGTGCTTCCCCAAGCCGGCCGTTCGCCTCGCCCGCTTCCGCCATCGCGACTGCGGTCGGCGAGAACAGTTCCGGTTTCTGCGCCATGGCGCGCGAGAGCGGCGCGCCCTCGCGTACATCGCGGAGTATGTCGGCGAGATGGACGGCAACGTCCTTGTCCTCGACGTTTTCAACGGCCAACGATAGCGCGCGGTCGAGTTGGAGGCCGGCTTCGAGGAGTACCGCCAGTTCACCGACACTGATCGCAGCGGCCTGGCGCCCTTTGCCCCGCGCTTTTGTCCGCTTAGCGGTCTCCGTAGCCGGAACAACCACAAGTTCGAGTGGGCGGGCGCCATTACGACGCAACGCAGCCGCGGCATCGCGGCGATCGCTGGCTTCGAGCTCGCCTGAAAGGCTCGAACCGTCGCTTTTGACGGCCCGGTAATGGTAAGTCGCCATCAGCCGTCCCCGCTCCCGACACGCATCACTTCTTCAAGTGTCGTGAGGCCTGCTGCCGCCTTGGCAACGCCATCAGCAACAAGGCTGCGCATTCCCCCGGCTTCCCCCGCAGCCTGGATCTCGGGAGTGTCAGCGCTGTGCAGAATCAAGCGCGAGATGGCAGCATCGACGCGAAGGAACTCCAGTACCGCGACCCGTCCGGAATAGCCGCTGCCGCCGCATCGATCGCATCCATGCGCATGAAAGAATTGGGCTGGTTCGACGGAACCTAGCAACGGAGCCAGTACAGGGGGAATCTCGTCATCAGGACCATAAGGCCGTCTGCACTCGACACATAGCCGCCGCACGAGGCGCTGCGCCAGGATGCCGGTCAGGACCGATCCGAGGAGAAACGGCTCGACACCCATGTCCAGAAGGCGAGAGATCGCGCCTGCCGCAGTGTTGGTATGCAGCGTGGAGAGGATCATATGCCCGGTGAGCGCCGCCTGGACTGCAATCTGCGCGGTTTCCGTGTCACGAATCTCGCCCACCATCATGACGTCGGGGTCTTGCCGGAGGAAAGAGCGGAGCGCAGTGCTGAACGTAAAGCTGATGGCGGGATTGACCTGGGTCTGGATGACCCCTGGCAGCCGGTATTCGATGGGGTCTTCGACGGTGAGCAGCTTGCGGTAATCCGCGTTGAGTTCGGAAAGCGCCGCGTAAAGCGTGGTCGTCTTGCCGCTGCCGGTCGGCCCGGTGACGAGGACGATGCCATGCGGGCGGCCGATGGCCTCGCGCATCCTCGCGGTGAGTTCCGGGTCGAACCCCAGTGAGGTAAAATCAAGTGCAAGGCGTGAGCGGTCAAGGATGCGCATGACCACACTTTCGCCGTGGATAGACGGTGAGGTCGCGACGCGTAGATCGATTTCATGGCCGCGAACCGAGATACGCAATCGGCCGTCCTGTGGTAGGCGGCGCTCGGCGATGTTGAGGCTCGCCATCACCTTGATGCGAGAGACCAGTGGGGCCCGCATCGCGAGTGGAAGCTTCGTCGCCTGCCTCAGCATGCCATCCACGCGGAAGCGAACGATCAACCCATCATCGCTCGGCTCTATATGTATGTCGGACGCTCGCTCGTCCGACGCGCGCGCGATCAGTCGGTTGACTGCGCGGATCACAGGCGCGTCGCTGACGAGGTCTTTCAACCTCTCGAGATCGTCGCTGTCGATCTCGCCTTCACCCTCTTCGGCAGCTTGCGCGGGCCCGTGGTAGAGCCGCTCGATCGCAGCGTCGATGTCGCTGGCCCTTGCGATCAGGCGTTCGACCGCCCTTCCCCCGAACATGAACTGGAACGCCTGCTCCGGGAACGGATCAAAGGGATCGCTTACAGCGATGCGGACTTTTGTTTCATCGGCGTAGATGGGGATCGCCCGCGTTTCGCGCAGGAAATCGAGGGAGAGCCCGGGGCCTTCGACAGCGGATGAAGGTAAGGCAGCCCCCTCGATCACCGGAAGACCGGTATGCGCAGACATTTCGGCTGCGATTCGGTCCTCAGAAAGCAGGCCGAGTCGGGTAACGACGGCATCGAGCCGTTCGTCGGTCTCGGCGTGAATGAGGAGCGCGCGCTGCAAGCTCTCGTCTGCAAGCAACGCCCGCGCGCGTAGCATCTCCTCGAATCCATTAGGATTCGCGGCATCCAGGCCATCCTCGTCCGTTACCGGCGCTTCCCGAACTTTATGCCAGGATCGTGCAATATTTGACGCGCGGAACATGCTACCCCTGCTCATGCCTCCTGTGACGGCCCCTGCGTAAGGGAAAGAAAATATCCAAGAGAACTAACTGGATATAAGCTATATCTTCGCATTGCTACAATATAGTTGCAATCAAAACTCCACTCATCCCGTCATGTTTAAAATGTCCAACCGAAATGGATAAAATAAACTGACGCGATTTGCGAGAGTCCAAGCCATTCATAACAAAACTGTCATTTAGACTCGATAGATTTTGATTGTCGGATAGTGATCGAGTCGCATTCCGGCAAACTTGATAGTCCGATTGTTATTGTCGGACGTGTGACCCGACTATTCGGGTAACGGCGGGTGGATATGAGTCCTCGCGACGATGTCTGCTGGCGCTGCGTGTAGAACGAGGGTCCGCGCCATATCTTACGATGTGGCGGTCGGGACTTTGCGTGACCGGGAATTTGCAAGGATCAGGCGCGCCGATCTTCGGGTTGGTGAACGATGATCTGCGCGCTGAAGACTGTACGTTTTTGTTTCAAACCGAATGTAGGAGAAATACAATGAAGCGTATCAATTCCGCGCTCTTCCTGGCGTCCGTCGCCAGCATGGCGCTCGCCTCTGGTGCAATGGCACAGACCCTCCCCACGCCCGGACCGAACGATGGCGTTAACCAACTGAACGGCGCTGGCGCCAGCTCAGTCACGAACGTCGTGAACGATGAAATCAGCTGGCTCAAGACCAACAGGCCCAACTTCGATGCTGAGTACGTGGCCACTGGCTCGGGCACCGGCAAGGCGGCTTGGCGCAGCAACACTCCGCAGGTGCCTGCAAAGCCGACCTGGAATACCGTCCAGTATGCGTTCTCGGACTCAACGATTTCGTCGAGCGACGTCACCACCTACAATACGAACGTCAAGCCGTTTGCCGGTGCTGGCGTCTTCTTGCCGAAGTTCGTGCTGCCAGTGGCCTTTGCGTATAACCCGGTCTACGCTAAGAACCCGACGTCGGGCGTCGAATATCGCTTCAACGTCCAGAATCCGCAGTCGCTTCCGGATGCCGTCACTGGCGCGGCCAAAGTTGTCGGTGGCCTGCGTCTGAGCCGTGATCTTTATTGCGGCATCTTCAACGGTGACATTAAAAACTGGAATAACAGTGCGCTTACTACCGCCAACGGCGGCGTATCGCTCAAGGATCCGGCCGACCCGAACTGGGGTACGGTAGACAACAGTTCTACGCAGGGCGTTCCGATCCGCCTGGTGGGTCGCCTTGACAAGTCTGGCACGACCGACATTTTCACTCGTGCGTTGAAGGCGCAGTGCGACACCCCTCTAGGTGCCGCCAACAACAAGTATGATGTCAACTCCGAAGCGCTGCCCTTCGACTATACTCCTGGTACTGCGCCTGATTTCACCCCGGCCCGATCCGACACTCCGTACAAGCCTCTCACGTCGACTCCTGCTGCGGGTACCTTCGCCGGTACCATCAACTCGGTCGGAAACCAGTATTTCGACAAGACGAGCCTCACAATCGTCTCGGTCAGCGGCGGCACCGCCTCGCAGCCGACGTCTGCCACGGGCAATGGCACGGGCCTATTCCTACTGGCGGACGGCAGCAGCACGGTGAGCAAGGCGATCGAGGCTGATCCCGATATTGGCACGTCCTCCTATCGTGTGAACGGCAAGCTCGGCTATATCGGCTCCGACTTCATCGCCAACGCCAAGGGCGCTTCGCAGAAGGTGTTTGCCGCAGCCGTCTCGCGGCCGGTGCTGGGGTCCCCGTTCCTCCTGCCGAGCGCCTCGAACGGAACTACTGCAGTTGGCACGGTGCTCCCGCCGCAGTCTGACTCCAATGGCGACTACCTCGCGACAGCGGCCGGCGATCGCGGCGATCCGCTGTCGTGGTATAGTGTGCTCTATCCGACCCCAACCACGGGTCTGGCAAATCCGGCTCTCGGATATCCCATCACCGGAACAACCCAGATTCTGCTGAACACCTGCTACAAGGCGAACAACTATCCGAGCATCGTCACGTGGCTGGGGTACAATGTGGGTACGCCGACGACTGTGTTCACCGACGACGCAACTGGCCTTCTTGCCAAGTCGAACATCGCGGCGGTTCCGGGCAGTTGGCAGCGCGCCATCACCCAGACCTTCCTTGTGAACGCCGGCGGAACCTTGGGCGCTCGCAAACTCTGGATCGAGGCCGCCTCGCCTAGCTCAGACCACTGCAAAGTCACGGGCAACTGATCCACAAAAATACGCCAAACTCGGCAGCCCCGGAGAAATCCGGGGCTGTTATTCTTTCAGCAAGCTCAAAAGCCGGGAGCGCAGACACTACCTTGACAACATAACGATCAACCGTCGGATCGCTACAACTCACCTTTCGACGGTGTAGCCCAGCCGGTCGATTGCGGGTTCTAGGATCGGAATGACAGGATCGATATGCTTCAGGTAGTTACGATAGCGGTGGACCGAGTGGGTGTAGAGAGGCTCGGTGACCTGGGCGTAGCTAGCGGTACGGGCGTAACGGGCGTTCTCGTGAAACGCTAGCACGGCCGGGTCGAAAGGTGCACCGATGAATCCGAGCAAGTCGCGGACCTGATTTTCCTGGTCGGCGACCAGATCCTCATAGCGCACGGCATGATAATTCAGCGGCAGCGCGGCGCGGTAATCGGCGATGAGATCGGCGATTAGGGCGTAATGGGTCGCCGCCGACTCCAGGGCATAGGCGCAGTGGAACCCGTGAGTCAGGCCATTCGAGAACACCGATAGCACTACGTCGAGCGGATGGCGCACCAGATGCACGATCGGTGAGCGGGGGAAAAGGATGTGGATCAGCCCCAGGTGAGTCTCGTTGAGCGGCATCTTATCGGTGAACCAACGTTTCGCCGGATCTACCGCACCGAACCGCACCGCTTCGTTTAGATAGAGATCGCGCAGGCTGTCGACCTGGCCAGCCCGGTCACCGAGCCACATTTCGGAGAGAGCCTTGGGATAGGTGAGCAGGCTGCCGAGCAGACTCTGCGCGCGGTCAGCAAGCTGGTGGATAATAGGCAGTTCATCGCCGGCGGCGATGTCGGGATGCGCGCTCAGCGTCTGCTCGACCAGCGTCGTGCCCGAGCGCGGGAAGCCAATAATGAAGATCGGCTGGGCATGATCCTCACGCACGCTCGCACGCGGCAGCAGGCGCGAGCGTCCCTCGGTGAAGAACGCCCGCAGGTCCGCGACCAGTCTGGCGGCATGCTCGGCCTGATAGCCATGTCCGAGCACTTCTCTCTGTCTGGCCTTGAACGCGGCGAATGTCGCGAACGCCTCATCGTAGCGGCCCATGCTGTCAAGGATCTGGCCTTTCTCCTGCAAGCCGCCAGAGGAACCAGTTCCCCCTTCGTCCGCGTCGAGCAGGGCAAGGGCCCGGTCATTGTCGCGGGTGCGGCGGAACAATGTCGCGCGCGCGATCGGAAGCTGCGGATGGCCCGGCGTCATCGCTTCGGCCCGATCGAGCAAAGCTAACGCCGCCTCGAACTTGCGATCGGACTCTTCGAGCTTCGCCCATGCCAGCAGCAGGTTCGGATCGGTGGAGCTTTCCGCAAGCCTCTCGAACAGCGCACGCGCTTCATCAATCCGGCCCTGGTCGCGCAGGGCGACCGCAAGGCTGGCCTCGATGTCGCGACGCGGTACGTCGGGTCCGCGCGGTACAGGCAGGTTTAGCGCGATTCGGAAGTGATGCTCGGCCGCCTTGCCATTGTTCGAGGTGAGGAAAGCCCGGCCGATGATCATGTGCGAGATCAGCGCTTCCGGCGCGAGCCTCACCATAATCCGGGCGTGGAACTGCGCGCGCAGCATGTCTTGGCGCGCCAGAAAATACTGCGCGGCGATCATCCGGGCGACGGGATCGTTGAGATGGATACGCGCCAGCCGATCGACCACCGCGCTGGCCGCATCCCAGCTCTCGTCCTTCTGTAGCAGATCGAAGAGCGCCTGCAACGCCTCCTTGTGGCCGGGCGCGAGGGCCAGGATCGCAAGCGCGGCCGCTCGCAGCCCTTCTCGGTCGTGCCGCTTGCGTGCCGCTTCTAGCACATCCGCCTTGTCCGCCTCGTCCTCGGGCAGTTCGCGGACCACCTGCCGGGGATCGATCCCGCAGCAGTGCATGCGCAACAACCCCGAGCCGCAGGGACAGGCCTCGGGGGCCATGATGACGGCATCGGGAGCTACAGTCGTATCGATGGTATCGAGCAAGGCCGCGCTTCCGCAAAAGAGAGCCGGTCCGGACCCGCACAGGCCCGGACCAGTTAACAGGTCAGGCCGCGACGCGCAGGGCGACGGCTTCGCGCCGCCAGGTAGGCGCGACCATGGCGAGCTCGATTTCGATCGAGCAGGCGCCGCGGCCGGCAAGATCGATCACGCTCTCTCCATCACTCCAGCGCCAGGCGGTGTCGCCATGGTTCTCGGTGATATGGAAACCGACACCGAAAAGATCGGCATCGAGAGCGACCGCCTCACCGTCAATCCGCAAGGCCGAGATGGCGACGCCAAGGCAGCGGCGATCGGCCATGCCCGGCATGATATGAGCGAGCACCCCGCTGGCCGAGCGCAGCACCACGCGTTCAGCGGCCGGCACCTGGAAGCGGAAGCTACCCTCCTGCTCGGGCAGGATCGTGACGCCATCGGCCTCGATCACCAGGTCGGCGACTTCGCTGCGCATCCAGCCCAGATCTTCCGCGTAGGCGAACAGGCGCTGCTGGATCGTGGTCAGCTGGGGTCCGTCCATCACCATCGGCGCGCAGGCATCGTCCCAGCTCTTGGGATCGAGGCGGCCGTGCAGTTCGATGCTCTCGCCATTGTTGATGAACGAGCGCCGATTGCCGTCGTCGAGATAGGACTCGCAGGGCAGGCCCTCGGCGACGATCACGTCATGGCTGTCGAGCTCGATATGGAAATAGCGCACACTCTCGACAGCGTCCTGCACGATGGTCGCGCCGTTGATGAGCTGGCCGACCGGAACCAGCACGCCGTCGACATAGACGGCATGGCCGGGCGACAGGCGCACATCGCGCTCCGGCAGGCCAGGGCCAAAGGCGCCGGCGCAGATGCGGACCGGGTTGACTTCGTTCGGGCGCGGATGGCGTGCCGGGCGGGCAGCGAGTTCACCGATCCACTTGATGGTGCGCGCCTCGCCCGAGGCCGTGAACACCAGATCGCCGACATTCAGCTGCTCGACCGTGACGCGGCCGGCCGGAGTGTTGATCCCGGTCGCCTCCGCGAAACATATCACGGGCGGAGCAAATTTGCTGGTGTCGTTGTTGAAGACGGCACTCGCCGGTACAGCATTGGAACTACCCGTTTCAAACTGCGAAACAACGCCGTAACTCCCGAAGATGAATGTATTTGCCGCGTAGAAATCTGCATTCATAACACCATATGAACCAGTTATCGGTTGACCTTCTGGCGCAAAGGAGAGCAGCACTTGCTTTTCGGAAAGCAACAATCCGTTCTCTGTAAACCCATGCACCCAGTAAGTTTTTTCATTGCCGTCAAACTTTATCGCTCCAAAGGTTGGAAAGTAATAAATTTGAAAACCTTCTTGAGAACCAAAGCTGGACCCCGTATAATCTCCGTTTACAACTTCTATCTTTCCAACTATTTGCGAAGGTCCAGAGGGATCCCTAAAATGAATATCGTATCCACCTGATGAATTTTGATCCATAGTTGGAACTATAACTTTACGTATAACATCTTCATCAAAGTCTAAGCCATTAAGAGCGTCTATGTTGAAGGGGTTTACGGCCATTTTAAATCTCCAAAATAACGTTGTCTTTAGGATTGGATGGTATTCTTTATCTGCAATCCGGGTCTCCCGGACTATTAGGGTCGCAACGTCCGTCGCTGGCAGGTCCAAGCACATCGACCGTGATCAGCGAGCGCTGGTCGCGCTGGTTATTGGATGATGCCGCTTGCGCTGCCTGCGCGGCGATTGCGGAACTTGCGTCCTGTGGGGTGGCCACTGCTACCTGTGCGGTCGTCGTGGGCACGCCGGTGATATCGCCCGCCGCCTGGAAGTTGTCTGCGTTTGCGACCTGCGCCGCCGCCACCGCGATACGGCCCGACGCACGCACACCGGCATCGCCGGCGTCGACCAGACCTACCGGCGCGATGAGATAGATATCCGATGGTGGATCATCTGGTGTGCGCTGGAACGAACCGATACCCGCTCCAGCCACACTGCCCGCGCTGTCCACCTCGGTAAAACCATTCTGATCAAACCGGACTGTAATCGGCGGAAAGTTCGCCGCATTCTTCGGACCCTGTCCAGCCGCTACGTCGCCATTCGACGACCACATAGTGATCTCACCGGATTGCTGCGAGAACACACGGCTCTGATTCAGGACGACATCTCCATCCGTGAATGCATTGATAGGCCCGCCACGTAGGGTCAAAATACCCTCGTAACCAAGTGGGATAGCATCAAAGGGAGTGGGAAATGGCGAAAGACGGCCGCCCTCAAAGAGTCCGTGAGGGGCCATACTCGGCCCAGGATTCGTGAATGGAGTCATGTGCAGCGCAGGTTGTTGAGATGTCCGCACAATCGACCCGGCGATCAGGTCCCCACCCGGGCCGAGGATAGATACCGCGCCACCACGCGCAGTCTGGATGGTGGACAGCCGCAGATCCAGATTACCGGTGAGAATACGCTCGGCCTTCTGGGGCTTTCCGTCAACGATGGCGCGTACGGGTACGCCTAGCGGCCGATCCTCGGTGATGGTCGAAGGATTGGTCGTATAGGGCGCGAGATTGTCGGTATAGCCAAGCTCGGGCGAGAAGAGCGTGTTCACCACGCGATAGCCGCGCACATATTGCAAGTGGGACGGACTTTCGGTCCTAGCCGCCTGCGACAGTTCGTTAAAATAGAGCGTGTCGATCAGGAAGCGTTGCTGACGCAGAAGATCGATGCCGGCGAACGCCGCATAGAGCTCGCTGGTCTTGCCATAGGCCGCGCTTATGAGCCCTTCGCCGGCCGGAGGGTTCGCTCCGAAGATCGCGCTGAATGCGGCCGGATCATTGGTCCGCAACCAATCGGCCAGCATCGGCGCATAGATCGGCTTCGTCCGGTCAGGCTTGCGGTTGCCGAAGCTGTCCGTGATCTGCTCGAACAGGTCGCCGTCGAGCTTCGCGAAATTCTCCGGGTTGAGGTAGGTTTCGCGAAGTGCGGCATAGTCGGCGCCGCCCTTCATCCCAAATCGAACACTCAAGCTCGCACCCTCGTCCGACAACCAAGGGTTATATTCATTACCGATCGTGCGGATCCCGCCTGCACTGTCAGCGCCGTTTATGCGGACAGAGGAGACGAATGGTCCCAAATCACCGCCAGCCTCGACGATGAATGAACCGGGCCCACCGAGGATGAAATTATTCGACCGAATGAAAGTAAAACGAGCGCTACTGCCAACACTCCCGAAAATGTCACCACCCGCACGCACACGAGTGGTGTCCTCGAACGCAACATTCTGGCCCTGGAAGAACAAATCTATGATATCACCGCCCGCAGTGATCCGTGCCTGCTTCGGCAGAAATATCGCGCCGCGATTGATATTGCCGTCTGTGTAAATGCGAACCGGTTCAAAGTCGCCGGCGTGGGTAATAAATTGGTTATGCTGTAATCGTCGTTCGATGTTGGTCGTTGCGGTCGTTACACCCGGCAACTGGAAATAGCGCGATCCGCTAGAAAAGGCCCCGCCGACCAAACCAGGATCGCTATCATCCATGCCGATGACCAGATCTTGTAGCCCACCAACGCTCAGTATGCGGAGTTGCCCAAAGGCAGAAGGGTACAGAATTTGCGCACTGTTCTGTGGTAGTTCCACGCTCCCTGCGAAGGAGATGAGCGTCACGCTAGGCGGCAGAATTTGGGAAAAATCGACTTCAGTTCCGAACTCGGTCTTGAATGACGGAAATTGCCCATAATCCTTGGCATTACCAAGGCCGTCAGTCTGAGCGACTCGCGAAGTCTCCGTGGCTGACAACTTTACGGAAGCAACAGGCGAATAGAATCCACCCGAACTTTGTGACTGATCTACACCAAGTGCCGAAATACTAGCGAGAGTTGCCGAACCGCCAGCAGATACATCGACGACTGCGTCGGAAACCCGCACGCGCAGATATTGCAGCGTCTCTTGAGGCAGAGGTTCTCGGCCTGATGCGGTGATATCGCGTCCAGCACGGATACCCGCTGCTCCGCCCGCAATATCCACCGCGCCCGCCAAGACGTCCCGTCCCGCCAGCAGCGAGAGATCACCTCGGCCGAAGGTCAGCATCATCTTGCCTGCATCAGCAAGCGTCGTCGTCGCGGTCGAACCCAACGCCACGGTCAATTGAGATACGTCGCGGCCCGCATTCACGCTCACATCGCCGCCCGCGAGTGCACCAACACCCGAGCGGAAATAGCTGGGTGCAAGGCCGATTTCGGTATCGTTACCCACGGCACCGGTTCGCCATGGCTGGGTGGATTGCGATCCCGCCGTATCGTTGGCCCATGTGCTTTCGTTGGAGCTGGCACCGGTATAACTTTGACCGCGCGTGCCAAATAGTTGAGTCCACTCGTCGCGCCGGCCGAGCACATCACGCCCGGCAATAAGGAACACATCGCCGCCGCCATGGGCCAGCACTGGCTGGTTCCCTGTAATTCCCTTGGGCGAAGGGATGAAATCCACCGCCTCGGCAATAGGCGACAGGTAAGAGCTGTCAGGTGTGAGCGACACAATCTGGTCGGTGCCGACAATACGCCCACGAACATCCGACGGCGCGATCCGAACGCCAGCGGTGTAGATTGCCGAGGAAGCAAACTGCACCGCATCCGTTGAGTTGCCCAAATAGCTTGGAGCCGAGACTTGGGTGCCGTCAGCACGGCGATAGACGGCCTGCTCACCCCCTCGCAGGTCGATGTCGCGCGATGCGGCCATCGCGATATTGCCATCGCCGGTTCGCACAGCCGTGCGAACGAAGGCCTGATTGGGCGCGTTCGGGGCGGTTTGCTGGTTGGCGTTGCCGTAGCGGATCACCGGCGGACTGAGATTAACGCTGTAGCCGGTGCGACCGCTTGCTATACCTGCCCGGTAGGTTGGCTCGAAGCTCTGCAGGAACGCGATGACCTCGTTGAGGGGTGCGATGATTCCGGTCGGATTGGTGGCATTGCCAACGAAGCTGTAGCCCTTGCCGGCGAAATACACCCGAGCTGCAGCACGGGTGTCCGCGCCCAAACCGGCCGTATTTCCCCAATTGAATTGGGTGTAGGCATCATCTTTCAGCAAATTAAGTTGCGCAGTGGTATCGGTAAGATCGAGCGTATCACCGATATCGAAGCTGACCTTTGTTGGGTCTGTTGTTGCGCGCTGCAGGCGGAACTGGAGCGGGCCGTCATAGGCGACCGTACCGGTCGCGGTCAGCCGATAGCTGTATTCGCCCTGGAGGGTAACGTCGGCGTTGAGCGCGCGGTCGACCACCAGCGGATTGGCCGAGAGTGTGTTGCCCGCGCCGGCCACCAGGCGAAGGTCCGACGAATGCATCGCCACATCACCCTCGAGCAGCGGGAACAGTTCGGCAAAGCCCAGCGTGTTCCGACTCTCGCCACCGGCATCCGCGCCATTGCCCGCCAGTGAGAGTGGCGAGTTGATATTGGCGGCTCCGATATATTGATCACCTTGGGTGGCAGCCGTGGTGAGCGAAATCGTCAGGGTGCTGGATGCACCGGGATTGGCACCGGTGCCATAGGAAGCAATATTGCCACAGGAGCCGCTCGCGCCACCGCAAGAGAACTGAAGCGCCGGCTGCCAGGTACGATCCCCGCCGCCGAGCTGCCAATTGATGTAATCGGCATCGGACTTGTCACGGAACGTGAAGAACCCGTCCGAGATCGAGCGATTGATGGTCAGATCGTTGCCGGCGCGAAGGGTGACCACCGGCGCTTCGCCGCGAGCCGAGCCACCGTCGGTGCGGTAGAGGAACGTTGCGTAGCGATCGAGCAGTTGGCCTTCCTTGCCGGGCACGACCTTGTAGCGTGGCTCGCTGCCGGTGCTGATCTCGGGGATCAGTTCGAGCACGCCGGCGTCTACGGCCGCTTGCAACTGCGCGGGCGAGAAGCTGGCGGCGGCGAGGTTCCACTGGCTGGCGGTCTCGATGCTGCCGGTCGAAGCCAGTTCGACCCCGGGCCGCAGGCGCATGCCATCGAGGCTCGAGCCATCGAGCGTCGAGACGTCGAACGTCTGGATGAACCGGACCAGCGAGCTTTTGCCGTCGGCGAGCGCCATGTCGGTGGTGAACGGGTTGGCCCCGGTCGCCCCGAAGTCGAGCAGGATCGCACCGTCAGACCCACGCGTGATGCCGCTATAGAGGCCGCTGTCGGCCATAGCGTCGAGATCATAGCGCTGGAAGGCTTCGAGCTGGATCGAGTCAGCGCCAAGGATGGTCCCGCGTTGGCTCAGAGCCACCTTGTCACGGTTACCGCCGATGACGGGCGCGCGGAACGTCACGGTGCCGCCCTGATCGGGCTCGGCGTAGCGATAGACGGTGACCGGGCTGCCGGTGGCCGGATCGGTGATCACTTGCGGGATCATCCGGCCGACACCGGGCTCGGCCTGGGTGCGCCTTGCGCCGACGTCGATCGTCGCGCCGCTGGCGATGGTGAGGCTGGCCGCTTCGCTGCCGATGCCGATGGTGACGTCGCCAGCCTTGGCGGGTCGGCTGTCAGTGTCCGCATAGCCGGTCGTGTGCGTATCGAGCTTCGCGGTCGAGGCGAGCGTCACGCCGTTCTGGCCCCACAGGGCAATATCGCCGCCGTTGACGGCTGCGTTGCGTGCGGCATCGGCGGTCATGCCGGTGACATCGACGCCCGAGGTGTCGAGCGTGCCCGCGATCGAGATGCTTCCACCATCGGCGGTCAGCGTCACATTCTTCGCCTTGAGGCTCTGGCCTTCAGCAAGGTCGAGATTACCCGCGCCGGTGCGGACCCAGACATCGCCGCCGAACTGGGTGCCGTAGCTCTCGACGAACCCGCCAAAGTCGAAGCTGCCGGTCCCGCTGTCGAGGGTGAATGACCCCTGCCGCAGAGCGGCTTTGGCCGGTTCGCCGTCCGTTGCTTCTACGTCAGGATCCACCGCGAGGCCGGGATTGAGCGCGGCGAGCAGGGTCACGCTGCCGTTGCCTGCAAGCAGGTTCAGCGTGCCGGCATTGCCGTTGCCAGTGTCTGTAGTCAGCGCCGAGCCTGCATCGGTCTCAATGCTGCCGTTTGCGCTGAACAGGTTGAGCGTACCGCCGCCCGCCGAGACGGTGACCGGATCGACCTCGTCGCCGAAGGTCTTCTCATAGCCCGGAACGCTGAGGGTCGCCCCGGAGAGGCTTATGTCGCCCTCACTCTGCAGGTCGATGATCCCCGCGGTCGCGCGGATCGCGGTGCCGCTGATCGACACCGACGCCACCCGATCGTCGATCGTGCCGAACGCGATGCGCGCACCGGGCGTCGCATTGCCCTCGATCTTGGCTTCAGCATTGGTCCCGGTTGCGCTGATCGCCACCGCGCCGCTGGTGAGGAAAGTGTAATCCGGGCGCACCGTCTGATTGCGCGGATCGGCAGCGGCCGTGCGCTCGGCAATGAATGGCGTGTTGAGCGTCAGGGCGGCGCTGCCAACGTCCAGGCTGCCCTTGCCCTCGACATAGAGGCCGTCGCTCGCGGCGAGGGTCACGCCGTCGCTGAACCCGCTGGCGCGTACCGCATTGTTGCCGAGACTGATCGTTTTGGCTCCAAGGCTGAGGCTTCCGGCGCTGCCGCACAGCGCGTTGCTTGCGCAGCCATCGGCGGCATTGCCGCTGTTGGCGAGGCGCACCTTGCCCGCTTCGATCCGCACGGCCGAACCTGCCGCAGCCTGTGGATCGGCGGCAAGGCTCGCGGTATCGAGCACCAGGTCATTGAAGCTGTGCTTGCCCGCCGCAAACCGGATCGAGCCCGGCGAACGTACCGTCAGGCGCTCAGCCGCACCGAGCTTGGCCGCAAGGCTGGTCCCGATCGCGCCGGCTTCGCCCGAGGCGTCAGCGCTGCCGGCAAAGTGGATATCCGAGCCCGAGATCGCCGCATATTTGGCGTTGAGGTTGGCGCCGTCAGCGACCGCGAAGCGGCCGCTGGTGTCGAGAGCCAGGGCTTCACCGCTCAACGTCGCAGCCCCGATCTCGATCGCGCTGTCGCCGGTTCCCGTGCGGGCAACGAGACGCTCGGCGCCATTGGCGAGGCGCAGGATCGATCCGGCGGCCGACGCCTTGTAATCAGCACTGGTTTTGATCGCAGGGTCGCCGGTGGCGGCGAGTGTTGCGCCGTCTTCGATCGCGAGCACGGAGCCCGCGCCTCCGACTGCAAGCAGAAGCTCGCCAGCAGAGAGGTGCGCGTCGCCGGCGACCGTCAGGTTAGTGGCCGATGCCGTGATCGTGGTGGTGCCATCGGCGTTGTCGCTGCGGCGGCCGCCGACCAGCAGGCTCGGCGCATTGAGCTTCGCCAGCGTGCTGTCGGCGATCAGCAGCACGCCGTCAGCGGCCTCTGTGCCATCGGCGGCGATCAGGATGTTCGAACCAAGGATGTCGATCTGGCCCGCCTGGCCGCCTTCGCCGGCGCTAAGGTCGAACGCACCCGCGAGCTTCAATTCGCTCAAGGGCGCGAGCACGACGCGCGCGGCGTCCAGCGGCAGGCGCGGACGGACGTCGGGATCGCGGCCCGTCAGATAGTCCGAGCCGCTCGTGGTCTTGATCGAGGAGTATTTGGTGAAGACGTCCTTCGTCTGAACCGTGAACGAATGGCGGGTCGATTCCGAGATGCCCGTTCCAGCAAAGGCATAGGTGCCGCCGACCACAACCGAACCGTCGAGTAACTGCGTGCTGGTCCCCGGCAGCGGCGCGGCCAAGCCTGTATTCTCGACCAGGCGCAGCGCGCCGGGGATCGCCATCGCATATTTTGCAGGGACCAGCAGATACTCGCCTCCGGCGATGCCGTGACCACCGTCGAGGGTGACGGTCTTGCCGGCCTGCGCCCGATAGAGATCGGGATAGTCGGCCGAGTAGATCGGATCGTAAGGCGCGATCTTGCCCGCCTCGCTCACCGGCACCAGCGCATAGACTTGGCGTTGATCGGCGAACTGGTAGCCTGTCCCGGTGACCGGGTCGTAGCCATTGGCGCTGAAGGCATCGCGGTTGAAACGGTCGAGCACGTCGCGCGAGCCGCCTACGCCGGACTGGAACTCATAGGCATAGACGTCGCCGCCACCGCGACCGTCGATCAGCGCGCCCTCGGCCTGCACGATGCTCTCAGCCGACAGCACAAGCTCGCCAACTGGGAGCTTGGTCAGCGGCGTGCCTACGGTCGGGAAGTAATATTCCACACCGTCCGTGGTCGTGCCGTAGGGAACGATCAATCCCGCGCCCGACACCGAGGTTACGCTGCCCGTACCGAAGGTCAGCTTCTCAGTCGGGGTCGACATCAGCGATCCGCCGACGCCGATCCGGATCGGTGTGGTGCTGCCGAACTCGAGCAGGCCCAGCGGCGCCGCGATATAGCCGTTTTGCACAATCTCGCGCGCCAGGACGCGAAGATGTGTGCCTGCGGAAAGTGGAGCAGGCGCTTTTGGATCGAGGAAGTTGTTCCCGAAGGTGATCCGATGGTCGTCAAGCGCTGCGATATCGAACGGTCGTTGCGAGTAGCCGCCGGAAACGCTTGTCAGCGCCCCTTCAAGCATGCCCTGCAAATTGCCGGTGCCGGTCGTGGCATAGGTTCGGCGCGCGTCGATCAGTATGTCTGCGGCTGTGACGAGAGCACCGTCATAGGTAGGGCGTCCCGGTGCCTGTCCCCAGTCCACCCCGGTCAGGCGCATATCGCCGGGTGTCGCGAAGGTGAGCGAGGCTATGGATCGTTCGAAGCCGATGGCTCCGGCGATGTCGATGCCCTGGCCGCCGGCAATCAGTCGGACATTGCCGTCACCTTCGAGACCCGCAACGTCCGGGGTTCTTCCCCACCGACTTGCGAGCCGCACATAGCCGGCGCGCAGGGTCGCATCCGTTCCGGCCGTCGCTCCGATCGACACCGCCGCGTCCGCAACATAGAGGTTGCTTGCCACAAGCGGATCCTGCGAGGTGACGATGAGCGCCTTGCGCAACGCCAGATCGAAGGAACCGTCAAGCGTGAGTCCGGCGCGCGCGACCACGCTATCGAAGCCGCTGCTGGAAATTAGACTGGTGGAAAGATAGTCCCTTGAACCATTCCCGGTCCCGATCGTGGGATCCAGCCATTCGAGCGTGCCACCTTCGGCCTGCGCCACTCCACCATGGGCGTTGATCGGGGCCGTGCCGAGGGTGCCGCCGGCCAGCGCCGAGATCGTTCCTGCCTTGCTCCACTCGAGCCAGGGCGTGATCGCGCCGAGACTGCCGGCCATCTCGAAGGTCGCGCTGGCGCCGCTGATATCGAGTGCCGATCCGTCTTCTCGCACCAGCGCTCGACCCGACATCGCGACATCGCGTTGACCCGGACCAACCAGTCGTCCCACCTCTTGGGAAGCCTTAAGTCGAATGGAACCGCCGTCGATCACACGTCCGGTCAAGAGTTGCCGGCCGCCGATAATCGAGGCGCGGGGATTGGTGATCGCGATACCGGAGAGGTCAGTCTTGCTCCCGGCAGCGAGCACGATGCCATCAGCCGTGTCGACCAGCCCCAGGAAATGGATCAACCGATCGGCGCCGTCCTTCGAAACCAGTTCCGCATTCGTCAAAAGTCGACCACGATTGGTTGGATCGGTGAGCCCTGCCGCATTCTCCGCACTTTCGAGGAACCTGCCCTGACTGTCGATCGCTCCACCAAAGGCGTCCGATAGATCGCGCACACCAAGGCCGCCGACGATCAGGCTGTCGACCAGATCGTTCCGCTGGACAATCGAGCCGCCGTGCAGGGTGATGGAGCCGGCATTGTAGAGCTTGCCGATCGTGATCGAGGCTTCCGGCGCGCCCGTGACCGTGCCGCCCGCCATGACGTCGAGCTCGGTCAGACCGCCCAGCACCAGGTGCGCCGCCTTGCGATCCCACAACGCCACATTGGTGGTCGGCGCAAGGAAAGGCTGTGCGAGCAGGCTGGAGCCGGTGCCGAGGCCGCGTAGTGCCTTGCTCTGATCGGCGGTCAGCAGTGTCGGCAGCATCCACTGGGTGAGATCGAAGGTCTCGCCGTTCTGGACGACGAAGCGCGTCGTCTCGAGGACCGCCGACTTTGCCACCCGGTCGTTGGCGAACAGATCATCGACGATACGCGAACGGTAGCTGGAGACATCCAGTGTGCCGAAGCCGGTGGTCTTGAAAAAGTCGAGGCCAATATGCGTGCTTCCGGCCCGGTTGTCAGAACCGAAGCTCACATCGGGCGCTACCAGCGAGAACTGCCCACCGCCAGCGAACCCGAATCCCAGGATCGACGCATTCGTAATATCGACGGTCGAACGCTGGGCGTCGGGAACCAGGCTGGGCAGGATCGCCGTCCTACTGTTCGCAACCCCGGGAATAGGGGTGAACTCAATCGACTGGGTCGGCGCGCCTCCGACTGGCCACAAAGACAAGCCGCGCGGTTCATTGAAAAGTGTGCCGCTATCGGTCAGACGTGGCGATGCGTAGGTGGTCTGATTGACCAACGATACATTGCCGCCTTTGCCGTCGAGCACCAGGCTGCCGGTGGGGGTGACATAGCCTCCCGAGGTGGCATCCAGCGTGCCGGAAACACGAATGCTGCCCGACAGATCCGCCGCCTGTGTTGCCGTTGCCAGGCTGTCTCCAATCGCGACGAAGACGTTGGGCGCGACGGTCAGGCTGATACGACCGCCATCGCGCCAAGCCCCGCCGAGAAGCGTACCGGTGTGGTTATAGTCATTGACCCACTGGCCTGCCGTCGAAAGCTTGCCAGATACGACAATATCGAACGGATTCAGGGCGCCGGGGTCAGCAGCGTAGAGATAATTGCTGCTGATATCGTCGCCATTGCTGTCGCCATATAGGCCTGTGCGGAAGGCCGAGCCGTTGCTGACAGTGGGATTCAAGCCCACAAAGAGGTCGTTCAGCATTTGGCCCGACAGCTCTGTTCTTGCTGCAATAGTTCCTGATGCCACAGTGACATTCCCGTCGAACCGGATGGTACGACCGGCTTCGACCGAAAGAATGCCGCCCGGCGTGAGCGTCAGATCCGATACCCCGGTGATGCGGAGCGCATCGGGTGTTTGCAGCGTGACCGGATTGAGCCCGGCAAACGTCACCATACCTGCAGCGGTGAGCGAAAGCTCGGATAGCCCCGCAGCGTTGAGCATCGCGTCGGACAGCAGAAGTTCGGCACGGTTGGCTTCCACCGTTCCGCGCGTGCCATGATAGACCAGGACATCGCCGAGTGAGGAAATCGACAGTGCACCGCCTGAAGGCAGTTCATAAGGGCTTGCCTGCAGTGACCGACCCAGCATGGTCGGCACCAGACTTGCCTTGCTGTCTCCGGCGACCTGCCGCGCACCCGCAAAGGCATTGGCGTGGACCATGCCCTCAACGGTCACCGCTGCACCGCTGATCGTCAGCGCCCCCGCATCACGGCCTTCGTCATAGGCCGCATCGACCCGCGCGCGCTGCCCGGTGCCGAGCTGCCAGTTGCGCAGCATCCCGACCCGCGGTTGCCGCACCTCGGTGGTGCTGGTGATGACGTCGACATAGACGTCGTTGGGGTTGGCCCGCGCGATATCGACGATGCGTCCGTCCGAAGTCACCAGCTTGCTGGTCTTGACCGCACCCGAAGCATAGCTAACCCAGCCGCCGGAGATGTCGATCGTCGCGCCGCTCGCGACGTGCACGCTCGGCGCGGTATCGACCGTGATACCGGTGAAGTTTATGGGATTGCTTGTGGCAAGCGTGACCGTGCCGCCTTTGGTCATGAACTCGGCCGCTGTTGCCGGCAGTTGCCCGGCGATGCTGGCCCCTTCGATCAGCGGCGAGCCTACCCAAGCGACACCGTCATCGCGTACGCCTGAGACACGTGGGTCGATGAAGATCGTCTTGCCGTTGAGGCTGAAATTGCCGTCGACCTCGACCTCGCGATAGTTTGGGCTATCGCGCAATTCGCCGCGCTTGACCGGTGCGATCTCGATCGAGTTGCGCGAGGCGTCGAGTTGCACATCCTTGAGGCCCGCAACGTCGATCAGCGCACCCCGTGCGATGTCGATACGGCCGAGATGATCGCGAATTTCGACGCCAGCATCTGGAACGTCGTTGACCTTGATCACACCAATGCCGACATCGGCTCCAGGCGCATGAATCAGCGCATTCTCGCCCATCGTAAAGTCGGTTCCGATGAGCGCACCGAGCTTCTGGTAAGGACGAAGGATCTGAGTCCCGATCTCTATCTGCGATTGCTTGAAGCCGGCAGGTTCGTTTGTCGTTCCTACCGGGATGGTCTCACCATTGCCGTCAGGCGTGATCACGAGGGCGCCGGCATTTCGGGCATTGCTGCTGCCGCCAAGTGTGATTTCCCCGGCTGTGAGGGAGATCTTGCCGTTGCGCGCAACACTTGTGGTCGCCGTCAGCAAGCCATTCTGACTGATACTGCCGTTCGCCCCGGTCCCCAACGAGATATAGCCGCGACGGGATTCGATCAGGCCGGTATTGACGATCGTACCATCGGCCTGATCCTTGAAGACGAAGCTGTTGAGCTTGTAGCCACGAACGAACGGGTCGATGCTGGCATTGCCACCTGTGGACTCCTCATAAACGACAGCTCGGCCAGCCTGCAGGCTGACCTGGCCATCGATCGCGCTCAGTGTTCCAGCATTACGAATGTCGGGGCCGGCGAGCATCACGAACCCGCCCGCACCAGCTCCAATGCGAGCGCCGGCATCCACGACGATGCCGCCCTCGGCATCGGCTGCGAAAAGCGTACCGTCACCCTGCGACATTCCGGAAACGAGCAACGGCGCAACAGCGGTCGTGTTGTCGATCGTCATGCCCGTCGTGCCGTTGGCTGGCGTGAACAGGCCGCTCTCCAAATACGCAGCGTTGCGCTCGGCGATCGTCGTCGCCTGGGTTGGGCCGGTATTGCCCTGAACATAGCGGGCCGCGTTCCCCAGTTCGAGCGTCGAGGCGAGGAGGGAGTGTGTATTGACCTGGCTATCCTTGCCGAAGATGATGCCGGCGCGGTTGAGCACGACGACGGTGCCGTCGGCCTTGAGGTTGCCGAGAATCAGGCTCGGATCTGTCGCATTGGTGACGCGGTTGACCGCAACCCAGCCGGGCTGCGCGGTCCCGTTAGACTTCTGATTGAACTGCAGCGTCGTGTTCTTGCCGATATCAAACCGGTTCCAGGACAGCAGAGCCCGCTCCTGGTTCTGGTCGATGGTCACCGTGACATGACCGTCAGCGCCAGTCGTCTGCGACGGCAGCCCGGCACCCTGCCAGGTCTTGAGCCCCGTTAAATCATACTGGGCCCCCGCGCTGATCAACAGTTCGCTCGCACGCTGGGCGTTACCAGCGCGCGTCGCGGCGATCGCCTCCCGGATCGCTTCCGTCGGATCAAGACCGTTGCGATCCAGGCCATCCACCACCGGGCCGCGGTCTACTGCAGCCTTGATCGACGCCACATAAGACCGAATTTGGTCAACGCGGCCTTGAGTGGTTTGCTGGCGCTGCAGTGCCCCTTGCATCGTGCCCGAACGAACCGGCACGCCGCCTGTCTGCGTCGGGGCAGGACGCGGTTGCGCGGCGCCGCCGATGACTGCTCCCATGGTCTGAGCGGTGGCAACGGTCGGAAGTCCCCCGGTCGCAAGCGCAACGAAGCTTGCTCCGAGCAGGAGGAAACGACGCCGCGCGCCCGAGGAGAAGGAAGAACCAGACATCATGCGAAGGCTCCGGTCGGCGCTGGGCCGAACAGCTGAGAAGAAAAAATTCGGCGAAAACGAAGGCCTCGGCGCACCCTGATCTCAGAATGCGAGAGACGGCTTTCGTTTGTTACGCTTGCAAAATTGAAGCGGTGATCCCCCCTCCCCTTAATGGCGCCGCCGGAACGACCCGGCGACGCCGCCGTGCCCACGCGTTGAGAGGCGCCGGCGAGCACGGCCAAGGCTGAACCTTGGGTAAAGGAGAGGGCGTCCCTTACCATCAGAAGGCCAGGCCAAGGTCGAGATGGAGCACGTCGATGCGAAGCGGGGCGTCAACGATCTCACCTGCGGAAAGCCAGCGGCCGCCAATGGTCACATTGTTGAACGGAGCCCATGCGCCGCCAATGACAAAACCCTTCGCGTTGGTTCCACCGAGCCGGAAATCAGAGTCGGTGAAGCTGTCAGGGACAGCATCGCTTTCGAGATACTTGTAGGCAGCGTTAAACGCCCACGAACCGCGCTTCGCGCGCCGCGGATTGATACTGAACAGCGCTGGATCGCCGATCGAGAAGTAAATCCCATAGCCTTCGTTGCCGCCGACGAAGCGCGCGGGATTGGTCGCGTCACAAACGCCCTGCTGCGGATTGGTCGGATCGGTGATCAGGACGTTCGTGATCGGAGCGCCCTGATTTCCGCGAAGGCAATTGTTCTTCGGATCGAACCCGAAATTGTGAAGGAAGTTTCCGGTAAGACGGGCCTGCACCCGCTCGGAGATCGGCACGCTGACCGAGGCATTGAGATCAAGTACGCGGTAAGCGTATTTCAGGCCGAGATACTGCGGCTCAAGGGGATTTGCGGGATCGGCATAGGTGAAGTCGATGTCCCGCAGGAACATCAGCGTATTACCCTTGCTTGGCCAAAGCGGCCGGAGAAGGTCGGTCGAACATTCGACATTGCTCGCGGAAAAGACGTCGCACGGCTCCGATACATGGCCACGAAGGTATGTGAAATTGTGATAGGCCGCGCTGACGTTGACATCGATGCCGCCAGCGAACGTCTTGCCGAGTTCGGCCTGGGCGGTGAACAGGTAGCGATCGCGCCAATTGCGCTTGCCGACTGAGGTTTCCGGGAAATTCTCGGGCTCGAACTGGAGCGGGAACGCGCCGCCGCGAACAGCGAACCGGAAATCGTCGTTGCCCAGGATGCGCGTGATGTTCGCTTCACCGTAAACACCGTCAAAGGCGAGATCCGGGTCGAACATGAGATCGGTCGACCGAAGTGGGTTGTCGAACCGACCGAGCATCGCGGTCACGCCGGGGACGAGTTCCCCTTTCACATAGGCGTTCTGGATCCAGACATCGCGCTTGCGGAAACCACCCGTCAGGCTGGAATTCGTCGAGATCGGCCCTGGATCGTCACCCGTCGCCAGCTGGAAACCGAGCGTGAACCGATCTGCAACCTTGGCTTCGATACCGATCCGGCCACGGACTTGCATATTGTTGCGCTTGTCACGCGTTGTGTTGAGCGTGGGGAGCAACTGGCCGCCGAAACCCGAGACGTCATAGGGGCCATTGTTGTTGAACGCCGCCACGTCTGTGTAGTGCGCAACCGCATTGTCGCGACCATAGAAGTGCGACGCCGAGCGGAAACGGAAATCTCCATGAATTTGGATATTGCGCGTCCAATCGGGTGCCGCTTCGTCAGGCGCTGCCCAGCGCTCGGTCCGCGCCTGCGCCAATACTTCCTGGCGCAACTCATCCTTGATCTGGGCGCGAACCGTTTCGGGAACATAGGGAACACGGACCGCTCCGGCGGGCGGGGGCGCAAGTTCAGCCGAGCGTGGAGGCGGAGCAATCGCCGCGCGCTGCGCCGCTTCCGCTTCGGCACGTCGCATCAGCGCCTGGCCCTTTTCAGGGCTGACAATGCCTTCCTCAACGAGCAGCTTGACCATCGTCGCCACCGCGCTGTCAGGCTGGGCGGCCTGGCCTTGAGCTTCCTGCCCGAACGCAGGCGCCGCAACCAGCACCGCTGCGCACAACGATGTGGTGAGCATCAATCGTCCAGTTTGCAGAAACTTCAATCGCTGTGACATTCTAAATCCCCTTTGCCCGCGCGGGCTGATAATCAGAGGGAGCTCTTGCGCCCCCGAACCGTGACAAGTTGTGGAAACACCATGGCCTGCGGCGGTGGATCGAGCCCGCGGACCTCCTGCAGCAAAGCCGTGAGCTTCTGCATGTCTGCGTCGCTTCCGCCCCTGGCATTGCGAAACGTTACGCCGGTGATGCGACCATCGCGTGTAACGGTGAGCGAGTAGTCTGCGGAGAAAACGAGGCGGCTGAGCCGTGGGTCGTCCTGAACGCGCTCCTGCAGTGATGACTTGAGGTAGCTGGTGTACATGCCGACCGACATGCCGCCGCCGGAACCACCGCCGCCCGGTTTCCCACCGATGCGGACGCCGCTGCCATCACCCACCGCAAGACCACCATAAACAGGCCCCGCCCCCTCCCTCGCGGTCAGCGCATTATCGCCCGGCGAAGGATCATTGTTGGCTTGCGGCGGTGGCGGCGTATCAACCGGTTGCTCGATCGGCGGCGCGATCGTCGGCTCAGGCGGCTGTTCGATCGGCTTCGTCTCTGGCGGTGGAGGCGGTGGCGGTGGCGGCGGAGGGAGAATGACCTGCGTGGTCTTCATTTCGTTGGGCCGGTCGCTGACCGTTTGCGTACCCAGGAAATTATAGCCGATCGCGATCACCAGCCCTATGGCGACTACCGCCAGAATCCGACCGAAAGTGATCGGAGACTTTTTCCGGCGCGGACGATCGGAGCCGTCCGGCAGCATCAATGACGCGGCAGCCATCACCGGCCCCCTCGCAATGACGCGCACGCATGTATAGCCGTCCCGGGAAGCTTCTCCTGGTTAGGAGCCCCAGACCGACCAACGATAAATCGGGTCAGAAGCCCGACTTGATCCGTTGCGCTCACGGCGATTGAAGGATCGATATAAAGCATCGGCCCTCCCCTCAGGCCCCGCCGCCGGGCGGACGCGTGGACGCCATGCCGAGGCTAGGCACACCAACCTTCGAGCATAAATCCAGAACCTGCATGACCTTGTCGTACTGGACAGCTCGGTCACCGCGCAGGATCACGGCGAGGTCCGGCGTCGTCGCGATGCTGGAACGAAGCTGCGTTTCCAGTTCCGACATCGACACCGGAATCGCGTCGATCGACACCGTGCCGTCGTTGGAAACGGCAATGACCCGGCTTTTCTGCGCCTCCAGCGTCTTTGCCGACGAAGCGGACGGCAGGTCCACCTTGATCCCCTGCACTGCCGCCGTCGTCATCAAGATAAAGATGATGAGCAGCACCAGCACGACATCGACAAACGGTGTGATATTGATTTCGTTATAAGGCTTCTTCGGCCCGCCGACTTGCATACCCATGACCCGAACTCCTTATCCTCTGAGGGGCTCAGGCCGCTTGGGCCGCTGTGGGGACATCCTGCCAGGTCTCGGCGATGCGCTTCTCCAGCTCGTCCACGAAGATGTCGTGGTCGGCGGTGATCTCCTCGATGCGGCTGAGCAGATAGTTGTAGCCGAACAACGCCGGGATCGCGACCGCAAGGCCCGCGACAGTGGCAAGGAGAGCCGCGGCGATACCCGGAGCGATTGCGTTGATGTTCACTTCACCAGCGGCCGCGACCGAGGCGAAGGTGATCATGACGCCGAGCACCGTGCCGAGCAGGCCGATGAACGGGCCGCCCGAGATGGCGATCGTCAGCAGCACCAGCCGCGCATTGAGCTTCTGCCCCTCGCGCACGCGTCCTGCATCGAGTGCCGAGCGGATCGCGGCGATTGACTGGGCGCGGATCGCGAAGCGGCTGCCGGTCGCCTTGCCTTCCTTCAAACGCTCGGTCAGCTCGCGCCGGCCGATATTATAGAGCCGGCCCAGCGTCGAATCCGCGGCGTCAGCGCCCGGATCGAACGGGGGCAGGCCGTCATGGACGTTGCGCGGTCCGCGTCCAGTCTCACTCACGTAGCGGTGATAGGCCTCGAGGAACGCCTCGTTGGCCCGGCGCACCTTGCTGATCAGCAAACCCTTGCTGATCATGATCGCGATCGCGACCAGCAGCATGAATGCACAGATCAGGATCACGACCCAGGCGTCGAAGGTCAGCGCACCGAACAGGATCCCGAAGTGGCCATGCCCGCCGCCGGACTCGACCTGCTGCGCAGTATCCGTGGTGACGAGTTTCGCGGTCTGACCTTCCGATGCAGCAGCAAGCTGAAACGCGGCCTGCGGCAGCGCGGCACCGGCCACGCGGAACTCGTCGATCTCGCCCTTGAAACCCTGCCCCAGAACCGGGGCGCCGGTCGCCGCGGCGAGCGCGCCGGTCACTTCACCGGCAGGCTGGCCGTTGATAAACAGCACGGTCTTGGCGCCGTCGTTGACCAGCGCGACATTGGCCCAGGCGTCCGCAGCCAGCGCGCCGCCTGCCGAGCGATTGCCGCCCTGATCGATGAAGAGTTGGCCGCCCTCGGCTACCAGGCTCACGGCACCCGGCAACACGAAGATCGTGCCGTTACCACCGGGCTTCACCCAAAAGCTGATCGATAGCGGACCGGCTGCGAAAGCCCCTGCCGGCAGTGCGACCGGGGTCGCGCCATCGAGGACAAGGCTCGAACCGATCAGACCTGCCGCGTTGCGCCCCGCAGTGCCGGTGGAATTGTTTGCATTCGAGGTCGCGTCCTTGGCCGCACCCTCATCATTGAAATGATAGACCAGACGGTAATCCGGCCCGTAGGTTCCCGCAACATCCTGCGCCGCGGCAGCCTTCTCATTCCCGTAATAAGCGTAAATGGCCGAGGCCGCGCCGGGCTGCAAACCCTGAACATCAACCCACACCAGAGCCTGTTCGTCGGCCGGTGACCATTTTTCAATGTGGAACTTCAAAGGTGTGCGGTCATCCCCCGCGACAAAGCGCAGGTCGGAGCCATCGGCCTTCACATCCTTGAAACTGAAGTTGCCCGAGTGCAGGCGGATCAACACCGGCGCGCGCGCGACTTCGCCGGTGACCCCGGCTGCCTGGGTGTTGAGGTTGATCTTCGTGCGATAGCTATAGTCCGCTTCCCACCAAGCCATCGCTGGTGTCGTGAAGGCTGTCATCGCAACCAGCGGAAAAAGCCATTTAAGTTTCATTCGACCCATGTTGCCGCCCCTATTTCCATATCGCTTGCTGCCCGCATTGGGCGGTTGATCCTCGCGCACTCGCGGCGCCTGTTGCTGCTGGTGATCGCTGGGAGGTCATCCCACCCAAATTCTGTTTCTGCGGGGGCAATTCTCCCGCCCGGTCTTCCGGGGATCCCTGGCGCTGGGCGTTTGGGGGAGCCGCCAAGCTGCCCTGAGGGAATTCCTGGCCCGATCGATGGCCACGACCGCCCCGACTGGTCGGAGAAGGACGATCGCCGGAAGATGACCCGGTCAGACGGGCTCCGACCAATGCTCAACACCGTAAACGTGAAAGACGGCGACGCCCGATGATGGAGCGCCGGCATCAGAACTCGCCCCTGATAGTGAAGCTGTAGCGTGGATCACCCTTGTCGCTGGTCGGCCCATTGCGGAGCGGAACGCCAATCAGTGCTTCGCCCGTCACCAGGTTGAATAGGTCGAAACGCACACCACCACCGACACTGACGAGACGGAACTCACCGGTCTGCCCGGCACTTGTCTCGCGCACCCGCGCATAGCCGGCGTCGCTGAAGGCGAAGAGGCGCAACTCGTCGATATAAGAGGAAAGGCGCGGGCCGAGATTGGGTGAGCGCAGTTCGACCGAGGAGACGAAGCCATCGTCGCCGATGGCCTCTGAAACATAGTAGCCCCGGACGTTCGACATACCGCCAAGCGAGAATTGCTCGTTGGTCACGAGGCTGGAATCGGCAAGCTGGCCTGCGAAGCGGAACGCCGCCTGCCAGTCCTTGGGGAGAAACCGCGTATAGTTAAGATCGAGATTGAGATGGACGAAATTCTCGCTCGCATCCGTCGTCCGACCGATGAACTGATCGGTGATGACGCCGATATCGCCATTGCTCAATGGGCAGGTCACGAGGCCGTCGGGAATGATTGCAGCAGGATATTCGAAGCAGTCCCGACGCTTGATCACCCTTAGGCCGCCAGTCACCCCCAGGGTGAGCCCGTACGTTTCCTGCTCGCTGCCGCCACTCAGCGTATATTCCGCAACAAGAGGCACATAGCGGATTTGGGTCGGTTGAAGATCGGTCCCTTCGAGGCTCAGCCGTTCCTTGAACGATTTGAAGTCCGGTCCGAAGCTGATCTGCTGGAAGCTGCTCGTGCTCGGCAGGCGATAGGTCGCGCGAAGGCCGATCTGATACCCGTTACCCAGCACGTTGGTGCCGCCAAGCGCCGCGACATTGCTGTTCGACCTGTAGCCGTAGAGCAGGAAACCCCAGGGCGTGCCAATGAGCGGCGCATTGTAGGAAGCCGAGATGACCGCACTCTGGTCGGTATCCTGCGGCGCGATCGAACCTGTGACCGACAGCGTATGGCCCTGGCCCCAGAGATTGGAATAGCGTGCAGTGGCACTTGCGCGCAGGGATCTGGTATTGGGGCTGTTGTCGTTGTTCAATTCGACCGACCCGTGGAAAGGAGACTTGTCGTCGACCTTCAACTCGACATCGACGGTCCCCGGCTGCCCACCGGAGCGAAAGCGCGGGGTGATGGTACGGTCGGGGAAGCGGTTGGCTTCAGCGACATCACGCTGAAGCGCTGCGATATCGATTGGTTGACCGGGAACAAGTGACGGGACGTCGCCGCGGACGCTCTTGTCCGAATGATGTTTTGCATCGACGATACGAACCTCGCCGAGCGGCACTTCATGGATAGCCAGCTGGACGATCCCCTGCGCGAAACGTTCGCTGGGCTGGATCGGAATCTCGACCTCGACCGCCTCATAGCCTTTCGCGGCATACGCCGCCTGAAGGGCCTTTTGCGCAGCAGTCACATCGGCTTCGTTTTTATCAGGTCCAAGAAACGGGTAGATGATCCTCTCGATCTCGGCGTTTGAGAGTTTGGTGGCCCCCACGACGTCGATCGCGGCGATTAAGAAGCTTCCCGAAGCCCTCACCGGCTCTGCGTCTGCAGCAGAGGACTGTTCGGCATCCTGATCACTTTGCGCATAGGCAAAGGACGGCTGCACCACTGCCGCCAGGGCGGCAACGAACGCTAAGCGCGACGTGAGATTAGCACGCAGGCCACCGTGCAATTGGGAAGAGAATGACATGCGCTTCTCAAACATGGATCATGCCAGACCCAATTGCGATCGCGACCGCGTTGATCCTGTTGGTCCCGCCAAGTTTGAGCGTCGCCTTGGCCAGATGGGTTTCAACTGTTCGCACCGATATTCCAAGACTGCCGGCGCTTTCGGCAAGCGCCACTCCCGCAGCTGCATTTCGCAGACAACTAAACTCCCGATCTGAAAGCAGGACTGATGACCGCGTCCGAATGGTGATCAACTGCTTTGCTCGAAGGTGGAATTCGATAGCGAGCGTAGCCATCTCGTGCCGCCGCTGCTCAACCGCCGAGATCGCCTGTGAGAGCTTCTCGCTGAAGAGGCTGATATAGGCTGGTCCCGACAGATAATCCTGAACGGGTATGACGACCCCTGCTTCTACACCGCGCAAGCGTTCGATGCTCAACCATGCACGTTGGAGATCGGGGAGAGACAGATCGTCTTTAGTCGACCAGACAAAGGGGAGGAAAGACTGGACAATTTGCGAGAGAGCGGGATCTCCGGCACGCCACGGCTCCTGCCCTTTCTCCAATGTTGAGAGGAAGCGGTGCGGCGGGCGTTTAGCGGTCCTTCCACCTTGCGGACGATGCCCGATATGATGGTAGCGAGCGCCGTCGAACCCCATCTCCGATGCGAACTGTTCTAACCAGTTCTCGAGGTCCACCGAAGAGGCGCAATCCTCGATCGGGCCAATTGCCATGACCGAACCGCCCTCCATAACGAAGTGCCGTACCCACGAGACATCGAGGGCAACGCACGCATGATCAAACTGGCGCTGAAGCGCACCACCCGCTAACATTTCAACGACCCCCATAGAGCTCCTGAAAAATGGACACGGTGAGCACGTGAATCTGGCAAGAAATTCGGCAAAGTTTTTTTCTTCGCCTACACGCCGTTTCGTCATAAAATTGAAACAATAGAGCACTTACTCGACAGTGAATCATGTATCTCAGCCAAGTGATTCACTGTTCCGTAAAATCTTGACGATAATCGCTAGTGAAAATTAAATTTGTGAAAGTCGTGTCGATGACATGATCTTGTTCACATAGATGCCGCCGAACGAACGCCGTCATACGAATCTCCCGCAGGAGAACGGAAATTAAATTTATTTCTAGGTTCTGACCTTCAAGGTCATGCCAAAATCGGAGCGGTGTGAAGGAAGGTTGGATGCGATCAGGCGGCGCCGCTCAATACAATTTCTCCGGACAATCGGCTCCCCAACAGGCCCAGCATGTCCTATTCATCGCCCTGATGTCGCTACCTCATGTTCTTCGTAGCCTGGCGGCGGCGCTCTCAATTTGCCTTGCCATCCTCCTGTACTCGTTCGGAACGAGTGCTCATGCTCAGCAAGAGGCTTCCGAAACAGCTATATCATTCGACATTCCCGAACAGCCCCTTCACGCCGCTTTGGCGCAATATTTCAGCATCACTGGCGTTCAACTGCTATATGACAGCACCTTGGCCTCGGGGCTTCGATCGACCCGTGTGAAAGGCAGGTTCACGCCTCGCGAAGCGCTTCGGCGTCTCTTGACCGGCTCGGGACTCGTCGTTCGCTACAGCGGGACGGACGCCGCTATCATCACGACACCGAGCGGCAACAACCAATCGTCCCTGGTCCCGCTCGGACGTATCGTGGTCAGGGAACAGGTCGCGCCCGTGCGACTGCTGTCGGCTGAACGGCTCGCTTATTATGGCCTGCTGGAGGAAGAGCTGTATGCCTACCTCCATGCAAGTGCAGGCACGGAACGACTTAATTTCAGCCTTATTGTCCATCTCAGGATTGATGCGGATGGCACGTTGAGTGATGTCGTGGTTCACCGCAGTAGCGGCAGCACCAAAACCGACCTTCTGGTGATAGAAGCGCTCCTGCGAGCTGCGGTGTCTCCCCCGCCCGACGGCCTTCAGCAACCCCTTGCAGTGGCGCTACGCGGAATGAGAAATGGCCAGCGGCGACCTTGATAGCATTTATCGGTGAAATTCTACGGCGATCCAGGTCTCCCAACTCATCCGGGCCGCCTGTGCTAACGCAAAGGGGCGGCTGAACCCCCTGTCGAACGTGTCGAACGAGGCACGGCACAAACGTGTCACCTGGGGTCGAGCTCAACAGGATCGCTTCTCTCCTCACCGAGCAGCAAATCCTTCAGTGCCCTGCTGGCACGGAACATCAGCTTCCGCGTTGGGCGAATCAATATCCTCTCGCCAGTACGCGGGTTGCGTCCTTCCCTGGCGCTGCACGATTTCACCGAGAAAATGCCGAAGCGGTTGATCGAGACGGCCTCGCCGCGGACAGCAGCGTCTCCGATCGTAGCGAAGACGGCCGCGACCGCACGAAACGCCTCAGCGCGAGTAAGATAGCTTCTTGCGGCAACACGCTCGATCAGTTCGTCTTTATTCATAGCTGGAAACCGCGCCTTGCCGGTCAGGATCAGAAGTTGGGCCGCGATGGCGGATTGACATAAGATCCGAATACGCCCGGCATGATCCGGGCGTTTCCGCATCCCCCCTCTGTAACGTTCCCGTCTTCCTCCTCAGCTCGCCGGCTCAGAGTGCTCAAGGCCAGATGGGTCGCACTGCAGGAGACCTCGGCTTACGGCAATTGCAACCGCATTGACCTTGTTGGCCCCGCCCAGTTTCTTCACGACCCGGTGCAAGTAAACTTCAGCCGTCCGGGTCGACATATGAAGCGTTTTGCCGATCTTCGGCACAGTCATTCCCAGCGCCGCCAGCCTCAGACATTCCATTTCCCGACGCGTCGGCGCTTCAATGTGCGCAACACGCAATACTGTAAGCGCCGCCGCGTGAATGTCTGTTGCCGCCCATGACAGGGCGGGACCATGGTCTTTCACCGTTTTACGCACCGCATCGAGCCCAACCCCGATGAGCGCAACAAGGCCTGGACCATTGGGATGATCCTGAACCGGAACTGCAATGCCGACATGTGGCGTGTCTAGCTTGTGGGCAAACCTGATCTCACTGCTGGACCAGGTGAAGGGACGGCGTGCTGCTAATGCCTTGATAACCAGACTGCTGTCCGCAATGAGATTCACATACTGACGCTCTGCGTTGGCGCTCGATGCAATGGCGCGAACAGCGCTGCCCCGAGAATGGCCAAAATGCAGATACAGGCCGCTATACAGCCCATAAGTATCCGCCAGATTCAGGAGCGACGCTCCGATGCCAGCCTTCTTGGCCTCAACGCCGGGCTTCGTCTTGATGGGGCTATCAGGGCGCTCGAAGGGGAGAATATCCGCCATGACGATGCTCGCTCAGCTTACGCCAAGGCGTGAATCGCCACACTTGATTCGCTGAGCTAGCTCACAATTGCTTCCTGAAAAAGCAACCGCCGATCGGAGGTCGGTCAGAATTTCTCTTTTATGACTGAAAGTATATTCGCCAATTCCGACAAGATTGTTAGCCGGATTCTTGCCAAAACCTTTCCCAAATCGACTGATTTCTGCCGTTAGCATAGATGAGCCGCCTTTGCCCCGATGACTATAGGCAGCCCTTTACCCCAACCACTCGACACATTTGCTAGGGGAATCCCTAGCGGGATTCCGACACTCATGAGGCATGTCATATTGCAGACGGAAAAAGACGTCTATGAAGCCGCCAACCCGCCTTTCAATTTATGCGAGTCCGCCATGTCCAGCCCCGCCCGAATCGATGTCCTGGGTATCCTGGTTTCGTGCCTGGGACATGCGGCCGTGCTGGGCGGCCTTATCGCGGCCAACTCAAACTCGCCTAAGCCCTCCAAACCAAGTCCGCAACGTGAAACGGCCATGATGGTCGATTTCATTGAACTGAGCGGAAATGGCGAATCGGATCGCTCGGCGAACCGACCGACCTCAACCCCGTCAGAATTGTCTACCGGCCGTGATGCCCGAACGCCTATCGCGGCTGCCACGCCCAAGGAATCTGCCTCGGGAACCATCGCCAGATCGGCGCCCTCCAATAGCGATCGAGCCGCATCGAGGCCCGCGGATGGCGGCGGCATTGAGTCCACCATCAACACCGCAGAACTCAATGAATACCAGCGCTTGCTCTACGAGATCGTTGCTCGCCACAGTCGCTATCCCGGAGAGGCAAAACAGCTTCGTCTAGCCGGAATCACCGCTCTGGCATTTCGGCTCGACAGAAACGGCAACGTCCTGGAAAGCTGGGTGCATCGGAGTTCAGGATCCGCAATGCTCGATAACGCGGCGCTGACCGCCCTTGAGCGATCAAGGCCCCTCCCCCCCATCCCTGCCTCGCTACCTGCCCGCATGGATTTCGTAATCGAGATCGATTCTTCTTTACAGCAGGTCGCTTTCCGGACGGCGAATTGAAGGGGGGCGGTTATTATATTTCAGCCTAAGAAATTGTATCGAGGATCTATTCCGTGACCTCGTCCCCGCGCGAGGCTCTCTTGTCGCTGTTCGTGACGGCATATCCGGAATTGAAGCGCCGACTGACCGGTCGGCTTGGCTCGACGGAGAAAGCGCAGGAAGCGCTACACGATACCTATTTGCGGCTACATCGAGCAGAGATCTCGGATGAAGTACGAAATCCGATTTCGTATCTGCTGACCATCGCGCTGAACACCGCGAGGAATAGCCAGCGAGCCGAGATGAAACACCTCTCCACCGCAGATATCGATCGCCTGATAGATATACCGGACGAAAACCCCGACCAGGACCGTACGGCTCAAGGCCGGTCGGAGCTTGCGGCCGTCGAGCGGGCATTGCAGGAACTACCGCCCCGTCGCCAGGCCATTTTCAGGCGATTCTGGGTGGAATCGGCAACTTACAAGGAACTGGCTTTGGAATACAGCTTGTCAGAACGCTCAATTCGGAACGAACTGCTGCTGGCGAGCAGGCACCTTCACCAGGTGACAGAAGATTTTTCGGTGGCGGCTTTGCAAGAACAGCTAGCCAGAGTGTCCTCTAGATAAGGGAGCGCAAGCATGTCTCGATGCAAAGCGCTCATGATCTCGCAACTGGTTGGCTGTTCAGGATGAGCGGAAGGACGACATGGACCGATGAAGAGCTGGCGCTCCTCCGCCTGGAGGGGCTCGAGCATCTCAATCATCTGCTCTCCGGCAATGCCACCGAGGCGGACGCGGCTGACCTGATTGCGTGGCGTGGCCAAAGTCCGGCGCACGAACTGGCTTTTCGATCGGCCGTCAGGTTGCGCCGGGTCGTGCGCGTTGCCGAAGGTGTTGAGGCCCCCGAAACCATCGGAATTGTCAGCAATGTCGCAAGCCTCGACGCTCAAAGAGAAAAAAAGAAGCATTCAAGGCGCGCCTTTCTCGGTGGCGCCATGGCCGCGTCCGTTGCAGGCGGGCTGTTGCTCGTCGGACGCTCGTTCGACATGATGCCATCGTTCGCCGAACTGAACGCCAAATACCGAACTGGCACCGGCGAGCGCCTTGTGGTGCGCCTCGACGATGGCGCTACGGTCGAACTCAATACCCGCACCAGCATTAATCTCCGCAGCGATCTTGTAATGCCCGCTGTTGAACTCATCAGCGGCGAGGCGGTTGTCACGAGTGGTCGATCGGGGACCGCCGCGTTGGTTGCCGGCAGAGGCACAAGCATCGGCAAGAATGGGCAGTTCAGCGCTCGGCGCACCGACAATGAGATTTGCATCACCTGTTTGTCTGGCGAGGTTGAGGTGGCATGGAACGGTGAGCTCCGCCGATTAGCTGCCTCTCAGGAGGTTCGGTACGATGACCGTGGCATCGGCGCCGTAACCGCACAGGCCAATACGACGGTTCTCACCGCCTGGCGAAACGGCACGCTGATATTCCAGGAGATGCCAATGCGGGAGGTGATCCAGGAGATAAACCGTTACCGCAAGGGTCGGGTGATTCTGGCAAGCGGCGCCTTGGGTGGACGCCGGCTCAATGGGACCTACAATATCGATCGACTGGATGAGTTCTTCGACCAGGCGGAACTGGTCGTAGGCGCCAAGGTGACGCGCCTACCGGGGGACGTGGTCGTTTTGAGTTGAAGTAAGGTCATTATTACTGTTTCATGACGATGAGTCATTGAAATGTAGCATATTTTTCTTGCCAGATTTCTCTCCCGGCGTGTCCTTTAAGTAGGAGCAGCTCCCCGGGGGTCTTTGATGTTCACCAACAAGCTGGCCAGCAATTGCGGCCACGATGCAAAGACCGTGGTGGAAGCGAGTACGCTGTTCCTGCGCCCGGGGAACGCCAACCACCCGGATATCCTTGCAACTTTGAAAGCCAGCCGATCCCTTTCGCGTTTGCGAGACTGGCTGCTGGATTATGCACGTCTGCTTGGTTTTTACGGCGCGCGCTACATCCATGTTGGAAATTTCTGGACCAACGAGCCCGATTCCAGCCCGCATCATCCGCTACGCTTTCTGACAACCTCGGCTCGGGATGCGGATGACGCGGACGATTGGCTTGTCCGTGATCCATGCGCTGCGCAGGTGCGCGCAGCCTTCGCGCCCTTTGCCTACACGACACGAACTAAGGCTGGTCTTGATCCCATCCAACGGATCTGGCTGGAAAATGAGCGAGCCCGCGGCGTGTCTGCCGGCATTATCATTCCCGTTCAGGACAGTATCCAGGGACCTGCCTACATCAGCCTGTTCGGGAACGACGAGGCGGGTTCGCGCGACATGGCCGAACGTTGCGGGCCGGACCTGGCATTCGCCGCGGCGCATTTCCACGCGAAGGCAAAGCAGTTTGTGCCCCTCGCAGATTGGGTCCCTCGCCTCTCTGCCCGAGAGCACCAGGTGCTGCGTCTGGCTTCGATGGGATACACCTACGCACAAAGCGGAGAAGCGCTCGGCCTATCCGAGAAGGCGATCGATTACCATCTTCGGAATGCGTCGGACAAGCTGGGAGCGCAATCCAAGCTGCGGGCTGTTGTCCTGGCTTTCGCGCACGGACTTGCGACAGTGTGAAGCGGTGACAACGGAAAGCGACCTGAGAACAAATCAGGATACTTCAGTGCAGGTGGCGCTCCACTAAGGCAGCTTCGACAGACACGAGATCGGATGGGCAGTCGACCTCCCATACCCCGCCGGGCGGTGTACCGACTTCGATCATACGGATCGGTATTCCTGCGTCCAGGAAGCGTAGTTGCTCCAGGCCTTCGGTTTCCTCGAAGACGGACGGCTCGAGGCCCGGATAGTGCATGAGAGCATCACGGCGATATCCGAAAACACCAACATGGAGATAGACGGGTGGGCGGGCCATGCGCTCAGGTACGAACGGAATGATGCTCCGGGAAAAGTAGAGCGCGTCGAAATTTCTGTCGAAGACGACTGTGGTCGCACGGGAGCGTCCCGCCGTCTCATCAACACGAAGACAATCCGCTGCCACCGGAGAGCAGCGAACCATTGTGGTCGCCACCTCTACGCAAGGCGCGTCATGCATGGTTTGAATCAATGCCTCAACCGCCAATGGCGGAGTGAGTGGTGCGTCGCCCTGGAAGTTCACAATGAGATCGGATTTGATGTCGGCAGCCAACACCGCCTCTGTACACCGCTCGGTTCCGTTGCGACAATCAGAGGAGGTCATTACCACCCGCGCACCGAACTGCTCCGCGGCATCCCGAATGCGAATATCATCGGTGGCGATCCAAATCTCGTCGACGCCGTTTACGCGGTTCGCGGCCTCCCAGCTTCGCAGCAGCAAGCTCTTCGGCGCGCCCGACACACCTCGCAGTTCTGCAAGGGATTTCCCAGGAAATCGTGTCGACCCGAAACGTGCAGGTATGATGATCGCCACACCGCGATCCTCACACGTGAATTCCTTGCCCCCGACTACGCGCAACATTCAGGCAACCCCTTGACGCAAGACATCGTGAATGTGAACAAGCCCGACCACTTGCCCGCCGATCAAGTCCGCCAGCACAAGCAACAAGGTGATCCGGGACTGCGACATAGCACCAAAGGCATCGCGCGCCAGAGCGCCGGATACAAGGGGGCGCGACTGACGGCCCACTGCCATGACCGAGGCGGAATCATCCTCTATCGCACGGGTCACGGACATGATCGCACGTTCCTTTTCCTCGGCCAGCACCACACAAGCATCATAGCCATGAGGCACGCTAATCGATCAGCGAGACCATCAAACTAGGAGAATCCACAGTCAGTTATGGATTATTTGGGTAGCGCTTCCCGAGAATCCCGGAAGATCGGCGCGAGCCGGCTTTTCACAAACCCGCAGTGGGTTTCTGCCGATTGAATAGTTCAAACCAGTCCTTCATCGCGGCGGCCGCTTCGTCAGATAATGCGACATATACGCGACGCTTGTCGTTCTCGTCAGCTCTACGGACAAGTATCCCCTTCTCCGTCAGGTTCTTGATCCAGCGCAGCGCAGTTGTAGCTGGAACAGACGCGGCCATGCAGAGGCTGGAAGTTAGAATCTCGGTCCCGCGCAGGCGTGCTTCCATCAGATCAAGCATCATATCCCAGGCGGGTTCTGCGAACAGATTGTCTTCGAAAAACTCGGTTCGCGCCCGTCGCATACGCAATATGAACTGAATTTCGCTCACAATGCCCGCTTCGACTTCAGAATCTGAGCGCGTCAGGTCGGATTTCTCGGCGGGCATGTCCAGGGTATGGACAGACAAATTTCCATCCACTGGGACGGATCCAAGGCCGCAAGCCGGTGCTATCTCCGGTACGACGAAACTCCCCGAAACGAAAATCTGCTCGTTCAGCGAATCGTGCGCCGGAAAAATCCGGGCATCCGGACAACTACAAGCTGGCGCGATGTCCAAGGGCAAAACGCCGCCCTCCACCGCCGATAAGTGGATGGTCAACATCGTATCTCGGCCAGCGTCCAGCGGCGCTGCCATGCGTGGGGCCGACACAACGAGGAGGCCTGTTTCGCTTATGCACATACGCACACACCATTCCCAGTTGAGCGATTCCACCCTCACCATAAGAGCAGCCGATGCATTGACGGAAGTCAAATACTTCTGAAGAAAATCAACAGAGAGTCCCACGCCGCAAGCATTTCTGTCACGCGCATGTAATATAGAATCAACCATACGAGTGATCAGAGAAACGAAGCTGCCCTACCTGATGATCGACCTTGCACCAGATCTCCGACTGATCGCCGCGCTTGGCCTTGTCGGAGCTCTCGTTGGAAGTTTCATCGCCGCGGCGGTAATACGCTGGGGCACCGGACAACCCATCGTTGTGGACCGCTCGCGTTGCGATCATTGCGCCCGCGTCCTGTCCCCCGCCGAACTCATTCCGCTGCTCAGCGCGATTATCTCTCGGTTTCGATGCCGTACATGCAACGCGCCAATCGACGCGTTGCATTGGCAGATAGAGACGGCCGCATGTCTTGTCGGTATTCTCGCAGGAATGGTCGCCTCAGGTACGCCCGCAGTCGCAGGCGCCATATTCGGATGGCAACTCCTTGCGCTCGGTTCGATCGATCTACGCCACTTCATCCTGCCCAATCTCCTGACGGCGGGCCTTGCCATCACCGGTCTTGCAGCGAGCCTCGTCGGTGCCGGGGTTGGCACGAACGAGAGCCTTGTCGGTGGCCTTGTCGGTTTCCTATCCCTCTGGCTGGTAAAACATGGCTATCGGCGGCTGCGTGGCCGAGATGGACTGGGCGGCGGCGACCCCAAGCTATTCGGCGGGATCGGCTGTTGGCTGGGTTGGCAGACACTGCCTCACATATTGCTAGGAGCCAGCCTGATCGGCCTGATTGCTGCCGTGGCCATCTTCAGAGATGGAGAGGAGCCGCTTTCAAGCCGAAGGTTACCATTTGGCATCTGCCTGGCCGTTGGCGGTTTCACCGTCTGGATCGCCCTCCAAATGGGCCGAATTTGACTGCAAGCTTTGCAGTCTCAGAATCTTTTGTCCGTCCGCGAGCAATCTGGATGATAATTCTTTGCCAAGATTGCTCCGGCGCGTGTCCCACTTAATGAGGCCTGAAAGTTCTTTGCTGAAGGCCTGACGTCTGCGGGCACCACGCTCTTCAAATGCAAGGACATTCATGGGGACAACGAGCACGATAAGCACGCGTGGGCGGTTTATTGCGCTTGCCGAATTTCCGACACGTTCTATGCGATGCAACCCTTTCTCATACAGCAGAATACTCTTAACGGCTAAGCACGGCGGTGTGACGAACCACGGCCCAGGCGGTTACGGACTCAGCGTCACCATATTGTCAATCAAGCGCCATAGAAAACCGGTATGAGCTTACGACATCTGCCTTCATGCGCCGCAATCTTCCTCTCAGCGCTCCCGGTCGTGGCTTTCGCTCAGAGCGGATGGCAGGCCGTGAATGGCGATGGCGCCTGCACGCAGGTCGCTCTGCCTACCGAGACCATGCCCACCATGGTCGGCCTCACGAGCAATGGCGGCCCCATGGTGATGGTGACCTTTGCCTCCAAAGCGATGCCGCAACTCGGCCCGGGCGACAATTATCAGGGGCTGATGCGCTTCGATGAAGGCGAAGCGAAGTCCATTGCGATTGTGCAGCGCCCCGACAATGAAACGGTGATGGTGGCAATGATGCTGCGTGCCGAGCATCTCGACGTCCTCGCGCGCTCACAGTCGATCCATGTGCGCCTCGATGGTCGTCGCCTGACCGATGTTGCGCCACCGGGGCGGGCTCAGGCCGTCGCGGCACTGCGCACCTGCCTTGCCGCACTCTCCAAAGGAGGAAGCGCAGCAGCCCGTCCCTCGCGCCCGCCGTCAGCGCCACGCAGTTCGACAGATGAGGCCCTTGCCGCCGCTGCTGCTGCCGGCGATCACGCCGCGCGTGGAGAGCCGCGCTCTGCACCCCGGCAAAGCGCGCAGGCGCCCGGCACTTATCCGCAGGGCGATGCCGACAGGCTTCTCATGATGATGCGCATGAACAATCGGCTGATGAACAACGGCGGCGACATGGCCGATCCGTCCATGGGCGCAGTGATGCACGGACTGGAATATTGAGCATGAAATCGAATGTCGCACGGGGCGTGCTTGGCCTGCTTCTCGGCGCCCTGATCGCCACGCCCGCGGCGGCACAACAGCTTCAATCGTGGCGGATCACCAGCACCCAAGGCACCTGCGGGGTGCAGACGACGATGGATATGCAGCGGATTCCGACCGCTGGATTGGGTATCTTTGCCGAACGGCGCGATCGTTTCCAGATCATGATGAGCGGCAATATGTCCTCCGACTCCCCGCCGAAAACCGGCGAAGTCGTGTTCGCCGGGAGGCGGGCACCCATATTGGACATTCAATTCGTGCGCGTGCCGAGCCGCAATTCGCTGCTGGACGACACCTTCCGCCTCATCGTCCATCTCGACACTGAATATCTTCAGGATGTGGCTAAGTCGCAAAGCTTTCTGATCCGCCTCGACGGCAGTGATTTCGCGCCTTTCACGCTATCCGAACGCGGACAAGTCGTCGCCTATATGGCCCGATGCATGGCGCAGATGTAAGATTGCGCCGCTACCGAGCGCCTGCCAGGCCAACATGGTCTGAAGCAACGCTGATTTTCTGGACGGGCTGTCATACTGCACCCGACTTGAAGGACCTATACGGGAATGCGGCAAGACACTAAGCCTGAAGAGCTGAGCGCATTGCCGCCACCATCCGACACAATCTCGCTCTCCGCGTCCCCTTGCCTCCTTCCCCCCGCGCTTTCAGGCTCAGTTTCAGAATCTTTTAGCCGTCCGCAAGCCATCTGGATGATAATTTTTTGCCAAGAATGCTCCGGCGCGTGTCCCACTTAATGAGGCCTGAAAGCTCTTTGCCGAAAGCCTGACGTTTCGGGCACCACGCTCTTCAAATGCAAGGACATTCATGGGGGACAACGAGCACGATAAGCGGGCGTGGGCGGTTTATTGCGCTTGCCGGATTTCCGACACGCTCTACGCGATGAATCCCTTCCTCACACAGCAAAATTTCTACTCCCAGCAGCTACGCGCCCTTGCGCTCGTGTCCGTTATCGCCGGAAAGCGACTTCTGCCCGGCCGGCGAAATGTTTGCATCGTGGGCGCCGGTGTTGCAGGCAGAACGCTCGCAGCCGGCTTTACGAGTGTCGGGGCAAGCGTCAGGCTGATTGAAGCCCGAACGACGCCGTTCGAGCAATATCGGGACGCTACCCATCGGGAGCTTCATCCGAACATCATATTCTGGCCGAAGCAGCAACCAACGCCGGCGACCGCCCTGCCCTTTCTGAACTGGGCGCAGTCTCAGGCTGATATGGTAGTCGAGGACATCCTCGATGAATGGCAACGCGGCTTTGGCCCAAAGGTCGATCTGGTCCACGACAAAGTCATCCGGCTGCATCAAACTGCCAGTGGCGTTTTGCTCGAACTGCAGAGTGGTGCAAATGTCGAGGCGGATATCGCCGTCCTCGCCACGGGCTTCAAGACAGAGCGCAGTTTGGGCCCGCTGAAATCGCCGAGCTACTGGTCGCCCAACGCCATTGCCGATGATGGGCAGGCCGTTCTTGTCAGCGGCACAGGTGATGGTGGTCTCATCGACGTGCTCTCCCCCATATTGGGCACCAAGGTCACGCGCGCCGCCCATATGCTGGCTGTCGCATTGACGGATAGTGAAGTCAGACACGATATCCTGGAAGTCGAGGCCGAGCGCGCGCTGCATCGGATCGCGGGAACGGGCGACAGCACTGACCCATGCGAGTTCTATCGCAAGGTGGTTTTCAGCCACGAGACACAGGGGAAGTTGTCATCGTTTGCCGGAGCGCAAGACCGTCCCTCCAATCGTAAGATCACGCTCCTGTACCGGTCGACCAGCCCCTATTCATTCACCGCTGCCCCTATAAACAAGCTGCTGCTCGCCTACTTCAGCAACGGAACAAGGCGATATGTGACAGCCGTCAAAGGGGAGCTCGAAGTCGAGGAGGATCAATGCAAGATGATACCCGACAACGACATCTGTGCGCCCGTTGATCCTCCATCTGAATTCGATCGCGTCATCGTTCGCCATGGCGCAGAGCCGGCGGCGGCCGACCTGTTGACCGCCACGGAGCTCGCCGGGCTTCGGGATAAGGCGATCGAGCATTCCGCCGCAGCCGATGTGAGCGACTACGACAGGGACGTGTTTCGCTGGACGAACGACGGCATGGGAAAGTCGGGCGTTTCTCTCGAAACTCTGCCGCGAATGGTACGAAAGACGTTACTCCATATCGGCCGGGCTTATGGGCTGGATTTCCAGACCACTATCATTGTGGACGACTGCTTTACCAACGGCCGTCCGATCAAGGTTGTCCTTGATGCCGAGGATAGACGCAAAGCTGAACAGTTGCGCCTGTTCCCGCTCCGTGTAGGCCCGGCGTCTGTCCAGGTCGCTCCCGTCAACATCCATCGCAACAGGCCTCCCAATGACGAAGCGTAGCGGTCTTTCAGAACCTAGCCGGGTCGCCAACAACGCCCTCCGGCTCGGCACCATCATCAAGATCGGCATCGTCGGAGACGGCGATGCTCGCATGATGATTTCCGCCATTTTCACACGCGAAGACTGTGAGGATGATAGTCTCTATCTTCTTCTGACGGCACACTCGCATCTGCTGCCGAGCGCCGAGGAAGTCTCGTGCACATTGATCCGGGGCCCTGGGAAACAGCGGCTCGCGCTGGGTGCGATGGTCCCACCTGATAGAGTCCTGGGTCCAGAGAGTTCCAAGCTCGGCTTCCACGTCCTTCGCCTCGATGCGACCCCGCTATTCGAGAAACCCAGAGAGACCGCCAAACCCCTCGCGACAGTCCGCAACTTCCGTGAGGGGATCTGGAGCGATGGCCTGTTTCATGTTCGACGATTGAACGATCCCACCTGGACGGATCCCGATTTCAGGGATGACGTCGGCGGAGGCTCAAGTCGAACGAACCGCCAACTGTCGAGGCCGGTAATCAATCGTAAGGGGCGGGTCGCCGGTGACCTGGACGAGGTTCGCATCCCCGATCTCGGCACGACGCTCTACTATTCCTACTGCGGCCTCGTCACCCGCGGCCGCAATCGCCCGCTCGCAGAACCTCAGGCGCTGGGCGCGCCAGTCATTTCCGAATCCGGCGCGCTGTCCGCGATCATCGTTGGCGCGGCCGATCAGGAAACGCTCGTCTTCCCGGTGGAGGAGTTGCGTAGAGGCCGGCCGATCGAGTTCGTAACGCTTGGAGAGGATTGGCCGAAAGTCAAAATCGCCAACTCACCCCGCACGGTGAACAATTCCAGCTGAAAGCATTTTTGACTCCACCTTTCAGGAGATGCCGATTGCTGAGACGGATATCCGACGATTGAGAGTTGGTTTTGCTCTTGTTTCAGCACGGATCGACGTCCTTCAGGTCAAGCGACCCCTTCATACAATCAGCACCATGTCTCGGGTCCCCCCGTCCCGCATGTAGATCCTGAGAATCCCCAACCGTCTTGTCCGTGCAACATCGCTCCCCTAAATGTCTGACGGTCAACCAGAAACAGGGGGTTGTATAAAAGGAAACCACCTTGTCCCGAGTTACGGCCGCCTTCCCTGACCCTGTTTCCCCGGAATCCATCGTTGTTGATGCCGCGCGCTGTTGGCGAGAAGCAGTAGACCGGCATCGCCCGATCCTGCCCACGCTCTTTGCAAGACTCGAAGTGCGCGACGCCGGCTTTCTGGCTCCCGCTATTGCAGCGCTCCTGTCGATTCTCGAAGCATGGTCGGGACGCCGTTTTCGGGCTGCGCACGAAAATGCTGCGGCGCTCACCGGCGACGAGCAAGCGCTTCTTGGTCTGCTCGAGACTGCTACCCCACCCCCTTGCCCGCATGTCTCGCAACCAAGCCTGACGAAGCTGCTCCGGATCGCGCTTCGCTCGACGCGGATCCTGCTGCAGTATGTGCTTGGTCGGGATATTGAAGCGAGCGGCAGCCCCGCCGGAGATCAACCAGTCTTGCTTGGTTGTTCCGCTGCCGAAGCCGGGCCGTTACCCGAAATGCGCGAAGGGGAAATGGCTCAAGGCCGTATCTGACCAGCGGTCCTGCTCCCAGCCGATTGATGCCTTCCTCGCAACCAGTCGCCGCCCATCGGCGACACGTCCGACATGGTGCGGATCATGTTAGGGATTCTCCTAGTGCCGAGGAGGCCCGGACGATCTACAGTGTCCGGCACTCACCACACTGGGTGGTCTGTGAGGAACGCGACGCATACGGTATTGATCGCCATTCTGTGTAGCGCGGATCCGGCAGGAGACGAACGACACGCATGGCAGGCAAAACCTATCATGAGACAAATGTCTATGAGGCCGCGAAGGCACGGATGCGTCTCGTGTTCAGTCATTTCGAGCGCGTGTGCGTGGCTTTTTCCGGCGGCAAGGACAGTTCGGTCACGCTTCATCTGGCGCTGGAGGTCGCTCACGAGCTGGGACGCACTCCGGTCGATGTTCTCTTCGTAGATCTCGAAGGGCAGTATCAGTTCACTATCGACCATGTGATCGAGATGTTCGACCGTGACGATGTCCGGCCATGGTGGATTTGCCTGCCAATCAACCTGCGAAATGCCTCCAGCCTGGAGGAACCCTATTGGTGTTCTTGGGAACCGGAGCGCGAAGCAGACTGGATTCGCCCGATGCCGGAGCATCGCTCGGTTATCCGCGATCAAAGCTATTTCCCGTTCTACAAATACCGCATGGAATTCGAGGAGTTCATACCCGCGTTCAACGAGTGGCTCGCGGACGGGATTCCCACGGCTTTTCTGGTAGGCATTCGCTCGGATGAATCGCTGAACCGTTATCTGGCCGTCAAACGTCGCGCCCGCGTCAAGAAAAGCGCCTGGCGCTCGCCCCGGACAGGCGTCCCGGTGCAGTGGAGCGCCCGTGACCTTGCCGGGGGCGACGCCGTCACCTTCTTTCCGATCTATGATTGGAAATTCGATGATCTCTGGCGCTATGTCGCGGACCGGGGATGCGCCTATAATCGTCTCTACGACCAGATGCACAAGGCAGGCGTTGCCTTTTCCCAGATGCGGATCTGCCAGCCTTATGGTGACGATCAGCGCAAGGGTCTCGATCTCTTTCATCAACTGGAGCCGGAAACCTGGTTCCGGGTCGTCAAGCGCGTTGCTGGTGCGAACTACGCCGCCCGCTACAGCCGCCAGCGCTTTCTGGGCTACCGGGGCGGCCTCGGTCTGCCCCCGACTTTCGCGACCTGGCGGCAATATAGTGATTTCCTGCTCAAGAGCATGCCGGAGACCTTACGCAGCGTGTATGAGCGCCGTATCCAGCGTTTTATCGACTGGTGGGCTGTTCACGGCTATCCGCTGTCCTCCTGGCCGGACGTGGGCGATCCAAAACTCGAGAACCGCAAACAGCAGCCATCATGGCGCCGCGTCGCACTATCGCTCCTCAAGCAGGACATGGCGCGCTCGCTCTCGTTCGGATTTGCACGGCGTGATATCGACACTCTGGCTCTGACGCACCGCGGTAGTCGATGATCACCCTCGACAACTTTGAAATCACCGAGATGCGCTCTGAAGACGATGAGGCCGCCTTTTTTTCAGTCATGGGACGCTTCTTCGCCAGCGCGACTGTTCGGAAGGACTGCGGCGGCTATCCGCTCAACGATGGCGCCGGCTATCGGTGGTTCGTCGTGCGCCGCACGCCAAGCTCAGAGATCCTCGGCTTCGTTGGTATCGAGCAACAAGCGGGAATTTTCCGAATTCGCTACGGCTATGTCTGTCCCGATGTGCGCGGCCATGGCCTGTTTCGTGCTTTACGCACGGCCGTGCTGGCCTGCATCGATGACCATGGCGCCGAAAGCTGGGCGACCGTGCCGCAAACATGCGTCGAGCAACTCGCACGCTATGGCTTCATCACCCATTCCACCCGGGGGTCCTGGGTAACATTGAGAAGGAACGCGCATGCCGCAGGTCGCGCTAATCGTGCAGCAGGCTGAAGCCCTGTTTTGCGAATTGGAAAAGCTGCCGCTCGCACGACGGGTTGAAGCGCTCAACCAGCTGCGACGCCAGCTCCATACGCATAGCCCGTTCGCCGACCAACCCGTCGATTGCGTGCAATGGGTTCCGGCCGAAACGGTCGAAGGCAACGACTACAACCCGAATACCGTAGCGCCACCCGAAATGGCATTGCTGGAGCGGTCGATCGATGCAGACGGCTTCACACAGCCTATCGTTTCCCATGTGGAAGACGATCACCACATCGTCGTGGATGGCTTTCACCGCCAGCGGGTCGGCAAATCCAAACGCATCCGCGAACGCATTCATGGCTATTTGCCGATCGTTTCGATCCGACTAGCGCAGGCGGGAAGAGCTGAGCGCATCGCCGCGACTATCCGGCACAATCGCGCTCGCGGCGTCCACGCGGTTCCATCCATGACCGATATTGTCGTCGCCTTGCTGCGTGCAGGATGGAGCGAAAAGGATGTCGAGCGCAATCTTGGCATGGACGCCGACGAGGTTGTCCGTTTCAAGCAGGTTTCCGGCTTACCCGAGCTGTTCCGCGACCATGAATATTCTCGTTCATGGGAGTGAATTCAAAGAGCGAATGCCTGCTGCCTCTCACCACGCCTCCCCGTCCACCTACCTCCTTCCCTCCGCGCTTTCAGGCTCAAACACGTTTGGGCCAAACCTGGCGCGCATGTGACCGGCCACCTTTTCTGCATAGGCCAGTTGCCTCCAGGCAGTGGGACTATGGTAGACGCCGACCGCTTTCCAATAATTGCCGGTCGATCTCAGCCCGGACAGGAAGATCCAGCGCGCCGCTTCGGCATTGAAGCATGCATCGTATCGCAACCAATGCCTGACATGATGTTCGGGCTTGCCGACCAGCCGGGCAATGCGCGGCACCCACCAGCTGTTGATTTGCAACGGCCCCAGATCATGGGTGCCATTGGTATTGGCAACCTCAGCCCCCAGCCAGCCGGCTTCTTGCTCGCGCAGGCCCCAGAGCGTCTTCTCAAGCCACCCATGGCCGCGTGCGGCGATACGGATGCAGCGGGCAATCTCCAGTGCCTCACCGGAAGAACTCCGCTTTGCCGATGCGGGAGCGGAGATGAGCGCTCCGCAGAGCATCGCCACTATCGCAATCGTCAGTTTGGGATGCGGTGGGCGGCCGACGCAGGAGTTACGCATCCTCATAACGGCGCCCGATCGCGCAATTCGGTACGGTCATTACCAACGCTGCGGAGCGGTGGGAAACCGCCGGGCTGGAAAGGCGCTCCCGTCAGCAGGGCGAGCAATCGCTGCCCCGACACGATCTCAATTCCGTCGGCACCAAGGGCAACCGTGCGGCTGATCCCACCGGTGCGGCCAGTGTGGATGAACATACCCCGTCGCCTTCTGGTGGCGCAGAGCATGGCGAAGTCACGGACATGCTCTGGACGGATGGTTTCGCGATAGCGTTTCGCCTGGATCAGCCAGCGCTCACCATCAATGACGACTTCACCATCGACGCCGCCGTCGCCGGTGTAGCGGTGATTGCGGATCACACGATGTCCACGCTGCTCGAAGGCTTCGAGCAACAATTCCTCGAACGCCAGTGGGTCCATCGCCCGAAGCCGAGCATAATGCAGCCCGGCTGGCTGGTCACGATCGGGACCACGCAACTGCTCGCACATGGTTCGCGCCTGACGGCGGCGCCAGCGATGGCGAATGGGGATACGGTAGTGCCTGAGCAGAAATGCCAGTAACAGAGCGAAAAGCACCGCGAGCAGAACGAAGTCCATGGGTTTCTCCTATCGGTCGTGCCCGCCCCCATGGCCGCCATGGTCATGATCGGATTGAGGTTGAGGCTGTGGCTGGGATTGGGGGACAGGCTCAGGAGCGACGCTGTGCTCTTGCTCTGTCGATGTGCGGGCGCGATCGCGCTCGATCGTACCGCGCAGGAAGCGATCGACCAGCGCGGCACTCTCTTGAGCGCGGCCCGCAAGAATACCACCGATGCCGCGCGGTCCTCGGTCAGCACGCTCTGGTTGCTGGCGTTCGCGCTCTCGTTGTTCACGTTCGGCTTTGCGGGCGTCGCGATCGCGAGCATTCTCCTCGCGGGAGCGATCATGCCTGTCCTTATGACGGGCGCCGCGCTGTCGATGACTATCGAGTTTCAGCCGATTGAGCGCTTCAAGTGACGAGGTTTTTTCGCCTGAATTCGCGGCAAGCTTACTCGCGAGACGAGCGACGTTTTCCGTCCAGAGCTTGACGCCAAATTCGGCTCGCGTGATCGCGGTGTAGTAATTCTGCCCATTGACCAGGCCGGATTCCACCGGTGCGAGGACGTAGACGCGGTCGTAGGTTTTCGATTGGGCGGAATATACCGTTTCGGCATAGCCATGGTCCCAGGTCCGATGCTCCGACAAGTCGACATTCTGGATACGCGCGCCGCGATCCCACCGGATCGTCGCCACGGTTCCCTCGAGTGCCAGGACGGTGCCACGTTCGGCGTTCTTGACCTCGATGTCCTTGTTGACGAGACGCCACTGGATACGGTCGCCCTGTGCGAGCTTGCGTTCCTCGTTTAAGAAGACGTTGACGTGCGCGGCCTTACCAAGTCGCGGATTCCAGTCGATCTGTCGCCCATTCTCATCGACGATGCGTACGACCTGACGACCTTGTCCGTTGCGGCCGATTGAAACAACGCGATATTCGGTGTCACGCGCAATCCCCAGCCCTGCATTGTCCCTTGCGAACTTCAGAACCTGGCCGGCGCTATAGAAGCGCGCGACTTGCTTCTCCTGATCGGACATACCCGCAGGGGTCAGCACTTCGAGCCGGTGATCCTGAGCCGCAACCGCCCCCTCGCGCTTCAACACCTCCCGGATGTGGCTGTTGACGATCAGCCTCGTGGCGTTATCGAGAACCAGGATGTTGGTGCCGGCGCGGGTAGATGGCTTGAGATGCGTCCACTCGGCCACCATGTCCTTGGCGAGCTTCTCAGCGCTCTCCGCGGTCGTCACGCGGTCGAGGCTGGCGAGCGATGCGGCGTAGTCCCCTTTCCGCGCGAGAGTGACCGCCTCCTTCATCTCATCGGTTTTTTGCCGGATGGACTCGGTCAGGTGACTGGTCGGGAGACCCAGGCGCTGCATCAGCCAGAATGCCTTGCCCTGCTCGATCGCCCCTGTTTGCTTATTGTCACCAAGAAAGATCAGGCGGGCGCCGGTCGCCCTGCTGATCTCCAGCATGCGCAGAGCCTGGCGGTTGGAAAGCTGGCCTGCCTCGTCAAGGGCCAGGATGTGCTTGTCGGTAATGCCATATCCGCCGCTTGCCAAAAGCGAGGCCACGGTCCGGGATTCGATGCCGGCCTTTCCCCCCAGGTCGGCTGCTGCAGAGGAGGTTGGCGCCAGCGCGATGGTGATATGATCGGAACGTGTTGCCTCGACAAGGCCGCGCACCAGGGTCGACTTACCCGCGCCTCCCACGCCGTGGACTGCGACAAGCCGATTCCGCCCGGTGCCGATGGCTTCCAGCGCCTCGGTTTGCGCCCGGGTCAAGCCGATCGCGCTCGCCGCCTCGGCCAGACGCTCCCGAGTGGCAGCAGGCGACACGTCACCCATGGCGAGCGAGAGATGCTCGGATAGAGCCAATTCGAGCTTTGCCGTGCGCCGCGAGGTACGTCCTCGTGGGAGCGGCTGATCACCGGTCTGGCGCACCGTCTTAAGGAGCTTGTGACTTTCCTCCTGTGCTTCGAACAGCGGACGTATGTCTGCGAACCGAACTTCGCCGACATGGGACGCGAGTGCGGTCCGATAGAGGCGGCCGATATTGTTGACCGCCTCGCGCGTCTCGCTTTGTCGGATCCCAAACAGGGTCGCGCGGCGGGCGACATTAGGGTTGATCGCGATCGTTCTTTCGCCGCGCGCTTCGGCATCCGCGAGAACCTGGTCGAGAGGTTCACGATAAGGCTCGGCGCGTGAGCGCCATTGCGTACGAAGCTCTTCGAGCCCGATCTTCTCCTTGGCCTTGCGCGTCGCAAAGAAAGAGACGCGGCGCATGGCCTGTCCCTCGTAGCCGTGTTCGGCGGCATGGACGTTGATCTGTTCGGCGCGCTGCGAATAGTCACGGATAAGCTGGCCGGGTATACCCTCGACCTCGAACAGGCCCTTGCGCGGATCGAACACAACCTCGTGCCCCAACTCGCGCACGTCACGGGCTATCTCGTTGCGATATATTTGGCCCATGACGATCTGCTCGGCATACATCGAGCGCGTCTCAAGGCTCGACATCCGGTCGCCATTGAGATGATTGGTCATATTGAGAACGACGACATGGGTATGCAGATGAGGGTCGCCCTCGCGGCTCGCATGTTCTGTGAAGCGCGCGAACAGCAGCCGGCCTGTCGTCTCATGGACGATCTCGCCCTCTACCCGGCGGCGGAGTTCGGCATGTTCTTCGGCATAGGCAAGCGCGACCCCGACCGCTCGCTCGTGCGCGGCGAGAATCCGCTCGTCGCCGGTCACCAGCGCCAGGATCGAAATCGACTTGGGCGCGCTGATGGTGAAGTCCCAGCCGGGATGATGCTGGATGCCTTCCTTGCGACGGCGACCGAGCTGCTGGTCACCCACCTTGCCGGCGAGAAGCTCTTCGAACTGCTTGGGATCGACCCGACCCGACAGACCCAGGTCGGCGGCGATGCGTCCGCCCCATTCGGATGGTTCGTCCCCGCCCTTGGTATAGTAATCCCCGATCGTGTAATATCGGCTGATGTTGGCGGCGGTCCCTTTGAGACGGCGGGGATGGATCATGCCGGTTTCGCCTGCTCGCGAGCGCCGTCGGCGCGGTCATGGCTGGCGAGTGCAACCCGAACGCTGCCCCGAGACGCGCCGAGCAAAGTGACCGGCGTCGCGGTCATCGGCTCGCTGTCGGGGTCCATGTCGCCAGTTGCGAAGTCACCATTGCTATCCGGGACATCGGGTACCGCCGGTCCAAGAGCTTCCACTCCTTCCGCTTCATCTTCGGACGTCTGCGGTTCGATAGGTTCAGTCGTGGGTGGGGTTTTCTCCTTGCCGAACAAGTCGCCCTGGGTGGGAGGAGCCGAGGACGGGGAGGAGGATGGCGGCGGCGTGTTGCCCCCTGCCCGTGCCTGCTCTGCGGCCGCCTGTGCCGCGTGACGGGCGGCGCGGGCCTGGGTGATGATGGTCTTGCCCTGGGGGAGGCGTTTCGGGGCTTCGGTGCGTTCGATGAAAGCCTGAGCGACCGTGGGCAGCGCGTTATAGCGATCGGTGAACCGCACCACCGGCAGGTTCCGGCCGAACCGGAGATAGCCGGAAAAGTTGGGAAGGTTGGTGACCTCCGTGTGCATCACCAGCGGGCGGGTCACCTGCATCCGCGAGAGGTTCACCCCATCACGCATATCGTTCACGCCATAGGACATACCCTCGTTGGCCTCGACCTGTTCGACCTGGCCGAGATTTTCCGAGACATGTTTGGCGGTGGTGGTGTCGTTTGCCCGTAGTGCCACCCAGGTGGAGCAATAGCCGGTGATAGCGGCCGCATCCTGAATTCCGTAGGTGGCTTCGAGTTGCGGATAGGACTGAAATCCGAGAACGCCGCAGCCCCCATATTTGCGCGCACGAGCCAGAAAGTCGGAAAGGCTGGGAAGTTTCTGGAGGGTCGGCAGCTCGTCGATGACGCAGTAAAGACGCCGGTCGCGATCGGGGGTGAGGCTCATGATCGCGCTGATCGCGATGTCGAGCCAGACCGTGATGAGGGGACGGAGCGAGGGAAGCTGGTCGGCCTTTACGGTGATGAAGAGCCAGCTGTCGTCTTCCTCATTCTCCACCCAACGCCGGATCGAGAAGCCATCTTCGGTATCGTCAAGATAGGAGAAGCTGCGCATGACCGAGGCAAGCTCAGCCTGGATGCCCGCCGACGTGCGCTCCCCTTCCGTGGAAATGAAAGCGGCCGCATCGGTCCCCTTCACAAAGGCGGCGAGGTCGGTGAGCGGAGAACGAAGCACCCGATCGAGCAGGACCGAGATCAGGGTGTGCTGCTGCCGCGCGAGCTTCCGCAGAACCGCGACCAGCGTACCCCTCGCCGCTTTGCTCCAGAACGGATCACCATGCTTGTCGGGGATCGTGGATTCCGCGATCTGGTCGTAATGATATTCCTTGGGGACATCGACCCAGGGACTCCAAATGGCGGTGCGCTCATCGAGCGGGTTCAACAATATGTCGCGTCCCGGTCGATAGAATTTCTCCACGAAGGACCCGGCTGTGTCATAGACGATGGCACGCTTGCCCTGTTTGCGGATCCCCGCGAGCATGGTGATGATGGCGTTGGTCTTGCCCGTTCCCGGCGCACCGACCAGCAGGATATGTTCGGGTTCGAAAGCATCCGGCACGGCGACGCCGCCGATGGCGAGGCATCCCTTTTTCTGACGCCAGAGTGCCCGGCGGACCTGCGCCACGGTTCCGAAGCGGGCGCCGCGCAGATACTCGTTGGACCCGAGGCCTTTCCCGGTTCGGGTGAAATAGAACCAGGCCCAGGCCAGGGCCGCGAGGGCGAACAAGCCCGCAAGCAGCGCCCCGTGGATGAGATCGGTTTCGAGCTTGAGGAGCGCCTGCTTGACCACGCCGGACTCCAGCAGCGCATCGGCCGAGGTCCAGTATTGGCGCCCTTCCGGAGTGCGAAACAGCACGGGGTCGTTCGTGCCCGGAGCGGCATCAACTTTGAAAGTTGCCTCGACCAGTTTGACCAGGACGAAGCGCTGATACTCGTTCGACTTCTCGAAGGCATACCAGCCGGTGCCGATCACCCAAAGAGCCAGCCCGGCAAGAAAGGTCTGGAAGAAGACCTGGGTGGTCATCCGGACATTGTGGACGATGGCCTGGCCGCCGCGGGTCCAGCTTCCCAGCGTGTCATTGCGGAAGATGCTCATCGAACGGCCCTCCCCCAACGGGGACTGACCGCGGATCGCGATGTGCCGTGGTGGGGGGAATAGCGGAGCGCCCGGACCATGACGGCGGGGGATTGCGCACCCGCGATCATGGCAGTTCCCCCGGTGCCAGCAGGCCCTTTTCGTGGAGCAGCGCACGGGCATCGGCCATGCCTTGCTCAAGCGTCTCGGGTGAGCGCTTCCGCACCGCCGCCGCGACGATCGACATCGTCTGCAGGACACCGGCGAGGATCTCGTCCTGCGAGGTGAAGACATAGCCCGCACGGCTATCGGCGGCATGCTCGAGTGCGGGTCTGACGAGTTCGGAGACAGTGACGCCGACGCGCCGCGCACGGCGGCTTAGACGGTCGAGCAGCTCGTCCTCGATACGGATGGTGATACGCGCCAAGGCGGTAGCTCCTGATGGAGCTTCGCCAGGGCGGTCTTGAAGCGCCTGGCAGTATAGCCGGCCTTGAAGGAAAGCTCAAGAAAATCAGCCTGTCTGACGCGTCAGACAGTGCAAGGGCGCGGTAATGCTGGGATTTTTGGCGGTCCGATATTGCGGCGTCACAGGTGTCCGACACATAATGTCGATTTTGTCCGACACGTCAGACAGAATAACCAATTGTTTTTACTGGGGTTTCCGGCCTCAGCACCCGTGCGTACGGTGCATTACAAACCGCGAAGCGCGTGCGTCGCTTGCCCGCAGCGACGGCGTCGCTGCGTCTGCTCCTCCGCTGCCGGGCGCACCCTTGGCGGCTGGGTCGATGTGGGGGGATTTTGCCGCGCATGGCGGCGGGGTCGCTTGTGGCGTCGGTGCGCCTGTGCGACAAGGATCGCGTGACGAGCGGGCCAGCCTTGAGAGAAGGAAACTGGTCATGCCGAAGATGTCGGAACGCGATAGGCTCGCCGATCTGGTCGAGCGGGAAAAGAAGATAGCGGGTGAGATTGTCGCAGCGCGCCAGAAGCTGCGCGATCGCTATGCGGGCATAGTGACGGCGCTGCCGGTCGAGCAACTGAGCGAGCGCGAATTTAGGGACGTGCTGGGCCATGTGCTGCGGCTGGGTGGTGCTGCTGCATTGGGGGCGTTGAAGGGGGCGACGTTACCGTCTGATGCTGCCCGTCCGGGGAAAGCGCCAACCGCGCCACTGTCCGAAAAGAGGGATGGCAGCGCAACGCCAGGTCCGTCCGTGGGGGCATGAGCCTGTCGGCCTGCTCCCTTTTTTTTCTTCCCCTCGCCGCCGCGCCGTCAGGCGCGGCGGCGTCCGGCGGCACGAAAAAAGGCCGACGCGCGAAAGCGCGCCAGCCTTGGGGGGTTGGCGGGTCTGCTGTGGTGATGGATAGCGCGGCGTTTTGGGGGAAGCGCCGCGCTATCGTGTATCAGGCGGCGCGGCGCGCTCGCCTGAATGTGTCTTGCGGTTGCCCGAAACTATCCTCCGCCCGATAGGTGTCGATGCTGTTCGAGCGCTGGGGCTTGGGCTTATCCTTCGGCCATGCGAAGGCGTGAATGGGAACGCCCTGTTTCCGCATGGTCTGATAAAGATTGGCTTGGATGCCTGAACCTTCACACAAGACGGCTTCCACCGGCTCAAGCTCGGCCAGCTTCTTGTTACGGGTGAAGGCCGGTTTCTTGCCGCCCCCATAAAGGCCGTAGGCGACCACGGGGACGCCTTCCCGTGCGGCCCATGCTGCTGCGATGGCGTCCGCCCCCTTGCGCTGTCCGGTGGTGACAAGCGTCATATGCGGGATGCGGGCTTTGATTTCGCTTAACTTGGCCCAAAGCGGTTCCCATTCATCCCAGATGGCGGGACCGGAGAAGATGACAACGGGGCCTTGCGGCTGGTGCTTCTCGCGCTTGGCAAGGGCGCGCTCTCGCAGGAAGTCCAGCGCGCTGATATAGCTTGCGGTCGTGACGGATGACGCCTTGCTGCCTTTGGTCGGCCCCCATGCGCGACGCCAGCAAGCGCGATACATGGCGGCGGCATAGTCGCGCATTGCCTCGATGGCGGCGCGCTGTTCGGCAAGCGACTGGCATTGCAACTGGGCGTCTTCCAGTTCCTTGTTGAAGACTTCGCCCGACTCCATGTTGCGCGCCATTTCGCGGATTTTATCGGCTAGACGGTCCTCCCGCCGTTCCTGTGTTCCGGCGACGAAATGAAAGCTGTTCACGATCCCCCAAGCAATATCGGGGGCCAGCGGGCTAAGCCGGGTGTCGTCCAGTAGCAGGAAAAGGGACGTAATGAGTTCGCCGCAAACCTTCTGCGCGGCGAAGGGTTCGGGCATATCATGCTCGCCCGGCTGGTCTCCATATTCGATGATGGAAAGCGGGATAGGATCGCCAAACGACGCTTCAAATTCTGGGGTTGCGGTTTCCTCGGCGTAAAGTTCCGAAAGGTCCGCGAATGTGTTAACGACTTTCTTAGCTGATTGCTTGCTCATGGGTGTGACTCCTGATGCTCGATGATCGGTCAGGGTCCGGGGAAGCGTTCCACCGCTCCCCCGGCCCGTCTTGGCCTAGCGCCTAGAACGCGACTTCATCGTCCAGTTCGGCGGCGTTGTTTTCGCGCGTCAGTCCGCCGTTCTCGTCGGCGGTGCTGCCTCCGAAACCATATTCGCCGCCGTTTCCGGGATTGCCATTATCGCGGGAGGTGCGGACGGCGGGGCCGAAGTCATCGCGGCGTTCGGGCCTGCGCCATGCGACGCGATAGCCTTCCTCGACCGACCCAAAAAGCGCGATGGGCAAGGGTTCGGCCATGCTGGGATCGTCGATATTGCCTTGCAGGAAGATTTCGCCGGTCTTCTTGGCGACGGCTTCCCAAAGTGCGCCGACCTGCACCCAGCGATTGCCGTTGAAAGCGACAACTTCATAATTGGGCGCGAGTTCGTTCTGGCTCTCGACTTCACGCAATCCAAGTTTCGCCATGTCGATTGTGCGGGTTGCAATCCAGCCGATGATGCGGCCATTCTTCAAACCAAATTCACCGATATTCATTGCCTATACTCCAAGAAAATCGCTTCCGGGGACAATCCCCATCCGCACAATTACTTTACCCCCTCCCCCTTTTTTCCGATACATCATTGTTTTCTTGACAGATTTTCATCGTGTCTGGTGAGCCTGAGCCAAAAATTCGGACGCGGTAGCGGCCAATCAAAGAAAAGCATGGCGAAGCCATTCCTTATTGATCGACGGAGGGTGAGACGGTGCCTGTCTTTCATCGCATCCGGAGCCGCCTTCGCCGGGGCTCAAGGGCCGCGGGTGGTCCGGGGATGCAAGGGACGTCGCGCTGCGGTCTTTAGAAGTTCTTGGAGATAAGGGGCCTGCCGACACCTTTGAAACAGGCAGTTTCGTCGGCAGGCCCCTTATCTCCTAGAACTTCTTGACCGGAGGCAGCCCTTGTATCCCCGGACCACCCGTGGCACGCCGAGACACTGCGGAGGTGGCTTTGGATGCGATGAAAGACCTCACCCGACGGTGATTGCGGACCGAGGCGCCCCGCCGAGGGCCGCAGCAACGCTGCCCCAAGCCGGACGCTTACGGATATGCAGGGCTTTGACGCTTGCTCGCGAAAGGGATCGTTACTGCGTCAGCAGCCAAGACCCTGAAGGGGGCTTGGTCGGAGCGAAGCGGAGATAGAGCCCGGTGCCCGCCCCTGGCGGGCATTCGCCCTACCCGGTTGCTCTGGCTTCTGTTGCAAGGGAGCAATCGGTCAGCTGGCCGGTCCCGCCCAAAGCAATTCGAGAAGGTTCACACCGCGCTTATAGGCCTCGACGATCACGGCTTGGTCCACCAGGGCGGCATAGGCCTCGGCACCCTCAATCCGCCAGACATGACCATCCTCCGCTTCCAGAAGAAAGCCACGCTCATTGGTATGCAACACGCCGCGCAGACGCAGGGGAACGACCGTCATGGTCACACTGCGATCCTGCTGGTGCAACGAGGCGCCCTTGCGGACGATACAGGAAAGAGCTGGAAACAGAGATTCGTAGTCATGCCATATCATGGACGATGGATTTCAGAGTTGCAATTCTGTTCTCTATATGTTTCAATGCGATCAGAAAGGATATTCCCCATGATCGACGATTTTCTTGCCGGTTTCGATTTCAACTTGCCCCTGATCGATGCCGTCAATGATCCCGATCTGCCGGACATGCGCAGCGAGATTGCAGCGCTGGCCCTAGGGGAAGGTCTCGACAGCGGATATTATGAAACCCAAGAACTGGCCGAGACCTTTCTGGAGGCGGCCCGCGAAGCCAATGCGGGTATCAGCGATCCGAACAGTCCGGCGCGCGAACGTCTGGCCGGGGTTCTCGACCGGGATGCTCCTTATCAGCGCCGGCTGTTTGACGCGGTGTCCCTGTTGCCGCTCGCCGATGCCGCAAGTCATCTTGTATGGCTGGCGGGCGTGATGCAGGGCCGCGCCGATATGTATCGGCCAGTGGTTGGTGCGCGCCAGTCCACCCGCTGAGGTGGTCCACCAGGCGAACATCTGAATTCCGGTCGCCCCTCGTGACAATCCCATGAAGCGGTTGGCAGTAGATACCAATCGGGTTAGAGGGTTGGTGTTCGCCGGTGGCGGGCCGGAGCGTCGAAACTCCGTAGGAATAGAGTCGGCTGCAAGGCTTTTGCGGCCGGATGGCCTGTGTGTATGTCCAGGCTGTTCGGCTAAAGATGCAGGCGCGCGCGTCTATTCTCGCGTTTCGACCGTCCGGCTCAGGGGCCGGCATCCTTCTTATGGAGGATGCCCGCCGACTGAGCCGGAATTTACGGAGGGAAACGGTCATGACAAAGGAAGTGTCGGGGCTGGAAAAGGCGATCGAGTTGATGGAGGAGGCACTCGCTATCCTCGTTGACCCGGAAGATCAGGTTGTGGCGATGCGGTTGTCGCATGCACTGGATCTGGCAAAAGAGCGGCTGCTGGAAACATCCTGAACCGCAGCCAGTGCAATTTGGCAGCGTGAATGCGTGCCCTGCTATGCTCGCCCAATTACCCCGGACAGCGAGGGGACGGTTCGCACACTCGCCAAATCTCCGAACACCGCGATATGCGCCTTTAGCATCGACTGGAGGGCATCCCGGTCCTGAAAGGCTTCCATCGAATAGGCACCGCGTGCCAGAGCACTCGGATCGGTGTCGAACAGCCCCGTAAAGTTCCGCGGCCAGTGGCACAGCAGGATCCATGGCCAGCCCGGTTCCGGAGGCGCGAACTCAAAGAAACCGATTGCGCCCGCTTCGCGCTGGCTGGGCCTTCGATCGAGAAGGTCAGGCGGTCGCAGGGCCACACGGTCCGCAGCAAGGAAGGCTTCGAACTCGGCGAGTTCCTCATTAGCTTCGACTATCACGATATAATAGCGACCAAGCGCAAGGCCTGCCCCGGCAAGATTTTGCGGAATGTCGATGACCATCACCGAGGGGGCAGTGATCAATGGCATGGCATAAAACCGCCGTTGGGCGGCCAATTCATCTGACAAGCGCATGGCGGATATCCTGATGATGGGCTGCTGCGCAATCAAGGTCGATCGCGATCATAGCATCGGGTTGAGGGGAAGATCACTGGGCGGATCCGGCCGGCGCCAGATATGCATCGTGCTGTCGGCGTGGATGGCGGCAAGCCCATTGGCATCCAGCTCGACCTGAACGCAGCAGACAAGATCGCCGGTCTCCCTGACGACGGGCCGCTCGTAGATGTAGAGGTCGAACAGGGCCCGCCCTTCCTTCAGCGCGTGACGCTCACGGATGCGCGACCAGGGGAATGTTGTGTTGAGGTCGGTGTCTGCCCAATCGGGGTCATCGCTGATCGCGAGGACATTGAGGGCAGCATCGCCCGTTACAAGACTGACGCGTTCGGCGATCTCGATCGCGAACCGGGCGGCGGAACTATCACGGCGGGCAATGCGCTCTGCCACCTCGCGTATTTGCCGGATATCGCTGGCGGACAATCGGATGGTCCCGGTCATTGTCCCTCCTCCTTTCATGGCTGATCGCACCACGGAACGGGCTATTCGAGACAGACTGAGCGACGCCCGGTAGCGGTAAACCTGTAATCGTTGGCGCAAATGTCGCTATCGATCGCTTCGTCTGAACTGAGATACTCATATTCGCAGCGAAGGCGGTCATAGAGCCAGCAGGCGAGATCACGCAGCGCTTGTGCGATTGTTTCTTCGGTATCTGCCGACACGTCCTGGCAGGGACCATCCCGTTCAACGGAAATCGTCATGCTGTATTCGTGATAGTAGCGGCCGCGATGAGAGACATTGGCGCTGAGCTGATAAAAATTGCGCCGCTGCACATCCCGCAGCACATCGGCGATACGGTGAAGCTCGGTGCTCAGGGGCGCGTGTTCGCGAATGTGACGGTGTGCGCCCTTCGCATAGGAATATACCGCCTCGTAGGAGGCGCCATCGCCCTGGTTCCAAAAGCCTGTGAAGTAGATACGCGGCTCGCTGCGTGTCCTGCCCCCGTAGAGGCGCACTATATTGGTCTTGAGGCTGATCCCGAGGATGTCGCAGACCTGTTCAAAATCGTCGAACGCAGCATCATGCCATTCATAATCGAGACCGTTTTCACGATACCAGTTCCGGGCAGTTTCCTTCGCGCGTTCTTCCAGTTCCGCGAGGCGATACGTGGCGATTTCCATGATTTCGGGCATGGCCTTGATCCTTGCAATGCATGCGATGGCGCAGACGCCCGTGCGGCAGGGCCGCACAGCGCGAGGCTCCGTTGGGGGCTTCAGCCAATTCAGCTGGTAGGCGAAACGTCAGCTGGCGAGGCGGGATTTCAGGAAGTCTGTCCGCTCGGTATCGGTCGCCAGAGTGATGAAGCGTCCTTGGGCGTGGAGATAGACGACAACATAGCGCCGGCGTTCGCACAGCCGCCGGATGTTGGCGCGACTGCCCTGGCTGGTTCCATCCCAGATAACGAAGCCTGCCCCGGCAAGGCTGGCCATCTCCTTGTCCTTGGCGCTGTGGAACGCGCGCGTCCACGTAGGAGCATCGGCTCGCACTCGCTTCACCGGCCATCCCCCGATATTGTGCCGGGGCTTCGTTCCCCCGCAAAAGACCGTCACATCGCGCGCGCCATAGTCGAAAATGCACCGCTGGATGGCCGCGTCCGCACCATGGGCATCGCCGATCAGAACCGGGAGTTCACGCTCTACGATGATTTGAAGTCGCTGCTTTACGCGATCGGGAAGCTGTTGGATGGAAAGCGAGCCAGAGACGAAGACCGGAGACGTTCGCGGCGCATCGGGCGGTGGGTTGTTAGCCTTGAGCATGACAAGAGAACTCCGAAGTGAACCACCACTCCCCTTCCCTCCTTCCTCCATTTCGAGAGAAGCCTGTTGGCATGCAGGCAGGCGTCCGCTTTCTCGATACGCCGACGCCGTTCCAACGGAAGCCGACCGTTACCGACACTCAGGCTGCGGCCGCCAAGGGCACGCCTGATATGGCCCGGGCATCATTCGCATTGTCGGATTTGCGAAGCTGGGCGGCGCGGATACGAAAGTGTGATCGAGCGGCCTCGCTGCGTCGAACGCGAAACGCTTCGTCAACGACGTCATTGACCCTTGCCCATTGGTTCCATGCAAAGTTCCGCCCCAGGCCGACCGTCGTGTTCGAACTTGGAAAGCGGTCTGCATTGCTCACAAGCTCTTCCCAGGTGGCTCCGAATTCGATCTCGTCAAAACGGCTATGGCGTCCCGTGAGGGCATTGCGCTCAAGCAGGAGGGCTCGGTCGAGAAGATCCGGGTGATGTGCGGCCAGCCAGTATAGCTCCCAAATTTTCGAGGCAGGACAGAAAAAACACGCAGATTTAATAGGAACATAAGAAGAACCTAGAACCTGCTTGATGATATCAATGCAATCCTCGCGTATCCAGCCAAGAAGTTGCAGCGGATAGGAGAAATCAAAATCAGCATCCGCATTGAGCAACTTCTGGGATCGTCTCATGTCGGCGCGCCCACAATCATAGCCGATCAGTTTGACGATCCGTTGCCCTGTACGCTGGGCCTCTTCCCACACGGGGTGCGGTAACCGGGCATTCGGCCCCGAGCGCGCACCCTTGATGAATTGGTCCTGTGGTGTCTGTTTATATTTTTGGGAACATGTCTTTTTGCCAAAAGCCAGAGATGGCAAGGTCTCATTCGCAATACAATTTCCATAAAGATCGTCGTAGCTTGTCGAGGCGAGCGTGACTTTCCGGCAGATGTCGATCGGTGGCCAACCCCATGATGCCAGGACCGCGTTCATTCGTACAAGGTGAACGAGGGTTTCCGGTTTTTCGCCGCCGACATCGGCAAATGTGATAATCTGGGGCCGGATACCCGCCAGATAGAGCGCAATGAGCATTGCGGTGGAATCCACGCCGGCACCGAAACAGACGGCGAGCAGACGCCCTTCAAGGGAGCGCAGACGATGGGCCCATGCGGGCGGGCGAGCGACAATCACGTCTGGTTCCGCACATCGCCATGAATGATCTTGAAACCAGCGGCGGCAAGTTCGTCGCACAATGCTCGCTTGCGGTCCGCCCGGTCCCCCGATTTCGCGATGTAAGAGCAGCGGCCATGATGGAATTCGAAGCCCGCTCGTTTGAGGCACCCCCGGAAACGCTGGTGCGTACGCTCGCTCCACGCGAAGGTGCCTGCATAGTTGCGAAAGGCGGCAACCGCGTAGACCGAACCATAGTTCTCGTCGCGCCAGCGCAGTTCTATCTCTGGCGGCGACCGCCGCACGTCCTCCGAAGGTGGCACGTGCGTTCCATTGGGGCCGGTCATTGCTCTGCTTCCGGCGGCTGTGACGCATCGTTCGCTGCCCAATGGAGGAGGTCATCACCCTCCGCCTCGCAGGCCTCGCAGAATGTGCATTCATGTACGTCGACCAGCACCCATCCGCGGGTGATCTGGCTCCATCGGACGCAGGCATCGCGCACGACGCGATCACTTCCGCATCGAGAGCAGACAGGCTTGACGTCGGGCGGGTTCTCCTTCGGCTGCGGCGGGGTGAGCACATAATAGCGTTCGCCCGACGACAGGATGGTCCAGTCTTCAGACAGGCGAAGAGCCACAAGCCCGTAGAGATATTGTTTACCGAGAGAGTCCCAGCCTTCGGTAGCGGCTACAAGCGTCAGGGTCAGGCACGTTTCATCATGGGCCTCGAGAACCTCGACGTTCACATGGAGGTCTTCGCTGGATTTGTAGAAGCCGTAGCGATGCGTCGCGCGCAGCAACGGGTCGGGCAGAGTCTGCCCGTTGTCGGTCTTTCTGGACATGGTAGGATTCCTTATCGGTGAGACGCGCAGAGTGTCTCCACGCTCAGCGGGCGGTCTAAGTGAGGTGCGCGCTTACGGCCCGCCGAGTGGTGCCGGCGGGTTGGTTGCTGGAAGGTCAGGCCACACGGACGAGCAGGTGTTCGTCGTCTGCCGGCATGGTTTCGGAGACGCGGAACGGCTGGAGCGGATTGTCGGTCCGAACGACGAACTGGTTGCGGCCGGTCGCCTTTCGGAGCTGGACTGCGCAGGCGTACGCATGCTCGAACCGGCAAAGCTTGTTTCTGAGGGCAGACAATGAGGTCATGATGTCCTCCATCTAAGATATGGTGGGGATGCGGCGGGATGATGGGACCGGGGAGACGGATCGGAACGGTGCCCTATTCCGATGCGATTTCCTCGCCATTGGCGGGGGCGACCGGAACGCCGATGCAGTCTATGACGTGGCGTGCGGATTTCTCCCAACCGGCCTGGTCCAGAACGTCCGCTGCATCCAGTCTGGCAGCGTCCAGGTCCCCCTGGGTGGAAGCAAGCGCCATTCGGCGCAGGGCGCGGAGGGCCATATGCATTTCGATCATAGGGTCACGGCTTCCACGGTGATGCGAAACGCCGTGCCATCGTCGAGCACGAGATAGATTTGTGTTGCCCCCTCGACGTCACAACTGGCGATGCTGTCGATATTCGCGCTGGTGCCATGAACCTCGGAGATCACATGGGGCGGACGATCGTCAGCGGCCTCACCACCTTCGTCAATTTTGCCAATATGGGTTTCGACCAGTTCCGAAATCATTCCGGCGATCGTGCAGGCCCGCGTACCATTGCCTTCATCAACATCGATAATGTCGCGCAGAATTCCGGTCAGAGCATCGTTGATCGAGACGAGCAGGCCGCTGCGTGCGCTGTCGCCCAAAGGCTCCAGATATTTGTCGGGTATGAGGTTGTTGACCGCATGGGTCGCATCATCGACCAGCGTGTCGAATTGATCGTTATTCATAGGTGCATCCTTGGCAGGCACGACCAGGCGCGGCGTACAGGACGCCGGCCCGGTCATGGTTCGATGAAGCGTGGATTATTCGGCAGCGACTACTGCGGGTGCGTCGTCATTGTCCGCAAAAGCGGCTTCGACCTGATAGTTGACGGCGCGCACGGTGATCGCCCGGTCCTTGGGGATCAACCAGGAAACATGTTGACGCATTGCCTCGTGGACACGCTGGATGATCGCGGTATCTTCGCCAAGCAGCAGCAGATTGGCGGTAAAGCGCGCCTGCATTTCGAAGGCAGCCTGCTGCGTTTCGTAACTGTCGGTGTCGCAATCGTCACTGGCGTAAAAACAGGCGCGTTCGAGAAGGGATGCGAGGTCCCCAGGCTCGATTGTGCAGTCGGGCGTGAGCAGGATGGCGACCTCTTCGAGATCGGTCCAGCAATCGCCGGGAACGATCAGGAGATCGGCGGGCAATGCGATAACCTCCGCGGGTTCGTCGGAGCTGCCCGCTTCCTGCACGGCGATCTCGAGGGTGATCGCGTCGACCGGGCCGGACGTCACGCCCTGCGGTAGCTGCACATCCGCAGCATAGTCGAAGATATCACCGTTACCCTGTTGGACCCGAAAGGACCAACCCAGCACACGCGGCAGTGCGTCATACCAGCTGTATCCCACGAACTCGGGGACGGGATCGACGGGCGTTGCACCGAGCAACGGCTTTGAAGCAATGGCGCGGCCGACACACTGCTCGATATAGGGCTCGTCCGTCGGCATAAGGATCATTCGCCCACCCGCCACCCGGTCACCCAGAAGAGCATTGTCCGTTTCTGCGGTGCGTGGCACCCATCGCGAAAGCCAGGGTGCTGCTTCGGGCAGGGATACGCCCAGGGCCTTCGCTCGCAGCCAATGGGCATGAGAGAGCCGGTGGTGGCCCTCGCGGGCGACAGTGCGGTAGATTGCCTCCTCGCAGGCATCATGCAGCGCATTGAACGCAGCATTTTGCACGACCTCCTTGCGAGCCGGCAGCACGAGTTGAAGCGTAGGTGCGTCAACGATATCGACCTTGGCACACCAGCCAAGACCACCATCCGCATCTTGAACATGCGGCAACCGGCACGGCACTGTCAAACCATGAAAGTTCATTCGAACCAGTTCGCGTGGCAGATCATGTTTGGCGTCGAAGATGCCGATGCGGCAGCCGTTCCATTCCTCGACCCGAACCGCATCGCGAAGGAAGTCTTCATGGGGCATCCGGTTCCCGCAGAAATAGATGGGAACAGGGCAAAAGCGTGCGGCATTTTTCACTGCCTGTTCGAGAGCGCTGGCCCAGCTTGCGGGCAGATCGATCTCGATTTCGGTGCCCTTGGCGATCGAGGAAGGAACAAGATCGAGCAGTTTGCCGCTTTCCCACGCATCGGGCGTGATCGTGACCTGCCAGGCCGCCGAGAGTTCTGCGGCATAGGAACGCACGGTGACGTTGCGACCAGCGAGGCTGAATACGCCCATCCCGGCTGGGTCTTCGGACCGGGCGATGCTCTCGCTCCATCCGGAATCACCGAGCGTCAGAAATTTGGTTGGATCGGAAATTCCGCGCCCATCGTCACGAATATATAGTATAGGAGTGTCGCTCGCCCCACCTCTGGAAATATCGATTCGGGTCGCGCCGGCACGCCTGCTATTCTGGATGGTTTCAGTCAGAACATCCTGAACACTTCCATTGAAAAATCTTCCGATTTTCGTGAGAAGGGACTGACCGACCATAGTGTGAATGGTGCTGGGAAATGTCATTTGAGCCTCTGGGATTGCCGCGACACCTATGTCGCCCCCCTCTCCTCCCCCTTCCCTCATGCACATCGGTTCAGCCCGTCTCTGCGATCACGCTCGTGACGTTCTGCACCCATATGGACGAGTCCTCATCGGTCAGCCCTTCATTGGCGCGATAATGTTCGACCGCATCACGGATCGAGCGAGCGATATAGTCGAGATCGGTCTGCGTCGGTGTCGGAGGCTCATCGGCGAACGATCCGATCTTGAGCTGGATCGAGAACGAAATCAGTGTGTCCATTTGTCGATGCTCCCGGTCTTATCGCGATGCAGGGTTGCCCCTGTCCGAATGCGAATGATCTTGGTCCGCACTCTCGCCGTCGCGAAGGTATCGTCGGTGAGATGTTCAAGCGTTTCCATGCCGACGGTCTCGAAGGTGACAGGCACCAGCGCAACAAGCGTCGGGGCCTCCAAATGCCCATGCGGTCCCATCAGGTCGAGGGCTGCGGCTATATGTCTGCGAACCTGACTGAAGGGCGGATTCATGATGACGCGCGCGAATTCCACCTTCCCTCGAACCTCCGCCGAATATTCGAGGAAACAGCGATTGATCACGGTTCCAAATTGGTAGAGCGGCGCCAGAAGCTTGGTATGGCGCTCGACCTGCACGAGCTCGCACGGGCTGTGCCCGCTTTCGATCAGGGCACGGGAGAGGCTGCCCGTCCCGGCGCTCGGCTCCAGGGTGAGATAGTCGCCGACCTCGCCGAGATAGCGCACCATGCGTGCCGCGACCTCTGGCGGCGTCACATGACATTCCGTGAATTTATCGATGGCGATGATCTCGGGCGTGGACGCGATTTCAACCTTCGCAAAATCGCTCCGAGCCTTCACGGCGATACGCAGCGGCTTGTCGGGGCGCGTGTAAACGCTGCGCTTCATGCTCCGACCTCCTCTTCAATCGCTACCCGGCGCGCTTCCGCTTCGAGGGTATCGAGGTCGATCGGCAGGGGTTTGCTAGGCTTGTCGCTGAGGACAACCACCGCATCGGGCTTGTAGAATTCACCGCCGATCGTTGAGACCCGGATGCGGGCGACCGGTTCGCCGGACCGCACACGCACATGTTTCTGCCACTCCATGCGTATGCGGCTGCCATCCGCCGCGATTTCCACTGTCTTGAAAGGGGCATAATCTCCCTTTGAATTGGCGGAATAGGTGGCCTGCGTCGTCGAATACACCTCCGCGGACTTGGCGGTGTGCCCCTTGCCCCTGCAGGAGGCAGCCATGCGCAGATTCCAGATCGTCTGGAGACGCTCGGCCTGCTCCCGCGATGGGTTGACCAACGGCATCCCTTCCGGCTTGGCCGAGACACGGCGCGCCTTTTTCCCAGGCACGATGTAGCCGACCGCCTGCATGAGATCGCGCCACCCGTCGTCGTTCAGCACGAGCATGGTTTCCGATGCGATATGCGCCGGAAGCGGGACCGGGCTCTCGAGCTGGAAATATCCTGGATCGGTTGCGGTGCATTTCGGGCTCTCGGCCCCATGTTCGCGGGTGAAGGCCTGGATGATGACTGGCGTGAGATCCCCGTCATAACGGGGCACATCGCCCAGCATGGAGCGCTCGAAGGCCAGTCGGTTCAAAACATGCTCGATCCAGCGTCGGCGCGTGGGACCGTAAGCCGCGCGGGATGCACCATTGATGCACATTTGCCTGGCGTCAGCCGGCGCGATCTCGCCTTTATGGACCTTGTGGTAGAGATCATAGTTCGACCATGTTTCGCGGGCATCCATGTTGCCGAGCGCGTGGCGTATCTGCTCATCGGTCGTGAGCTTTTCCCAGATCGCCAGCGCCGCATATGCCGCGTTGATTCCGCGCTGCAGATCGCGCAGTTCCACCAACAGGGTTTTGATCCGGTTGGCGCGGACACGCGGATCGCCTTTCATGTTGGCGAAATGCTCCACATCGCTGGCGCGACCGAGCCAGTAGTTTGCGGCCTTTTCGGCTTTGACGGCGGCGGTCGAGGCTGAATGCATCCGTTCCTGCGTCTTGCGCGCCTGACGCTCGCTGTGATGGCCGACAAGAATAGGTTGCCCCCCATAGAATGCCTGTGAAAGTTCGTCGGCGCGGCGTGCGAAGGCGTTGGCTTGACGGTGCCGCTTGTGTGCCAGCTCATCGAGTCTTTCGGCCTTGACGGCTGCACGCTCGGCAAGTGTCATCTCTTCCGCATCGATTTCACCGGCCAGTTCGACGGCCAGGTCCTCACGCGCCGGGGTCCACTTGGGAGCAACGAAAAGTTCCTGCCGCGGCGCCCATTTGAAGCCTGCTTCCTTGACCCGCGCATAGGTTTCGGGGTCGAGGCGTGACGATGCGTAGATGCGGATCTTGTTATCCTCAGGGCTGTAGGTTGCGGTGAAGCTGGTCATGGAACATCCTTTCGATGCCCCTGCCCTGTGCGCAGGGGACAGGTGATGCGCGACACCGAGGTGGGATCGGTGCCTGAGATGGGTCGGTGGGTTCAGGGAGTGCCGGACGACGAAAACGGGTCCAAACGAGGCTCCAGGGCCTCAATGGCGATCAGGAAAGTCGTATCGCCTTCTCGGCAGGGGTTTCGATATGGACATAGCGCTTCCCGCCACTGCGACGTTTGCGAATGCGGCCGTCCGCAAATGCGTCGGCCCAGCGCCTCGCTTCGGCTGCGCGAGCGCCATCGGCGCATTCGTCGGCCTGTTCAAAAATCGCATAAGCCAGAGCGTATTGCTCGCGCTCCGGAAGGCTGAGAAGTGCCGCAGCAATCGGTAACGCACTCTCGTAAAACTCGATCGCGAAGCGACCGCGTCCGTGATGCATCAAGATGGCCATTCGGCCCTTGCTGCCGATACCGGTCGGTCGTGCTATCCTGACATCGTGCGATGCATAGGTGATCGACACCTTCGAGCCTTCGGGTTCATCGCGCCGAAATACGCGATCGTCTCGGGAGGGAAGCGGATGGGCGAGAACCTCATAGGCATCAAAGTTTTCGACCTTGCGGATGTGATTGTGTCCGATAACGCTCATATGCACAATTCTCCTTCGCCCGTTCCGCAGTGCGGCCGGAGCGGTTGGGTGGTTGTCTGACAGGCTGTGTCGGTTGCGCGGCCTCCCCGGATCGCAATGTGGATCAGGGAAACGGACCTCGCCTATTGATTGGCGGAGTTCTGCTTGATGGCCGGATGGCCGGGTTCGGACCAGTCGATGTGGCGGACAATCCAGCCAGGCACGAAATCCCAATCGAAACTCATGAGATAATCGTCGGCAATCTTGGTCCAGGCCGCGTCGACAGCATCGGTCCACCCAATAACGATCATTCGCATGGTGGCGGTGCCGGCCGCCTCAAAGGAGGCGCGAATATGTAGTGCAAGCTCCATAGTGTCGGGATTGCCGACCGGATTGTCCCGCAGGTCCAGCACGGCTTCCCAGAGGCAGGCCGCGGTTTCGAGCGCCAGGGCGGGAGCGGAAGTCTCAGGCATGGAGGAATTCCTTTCAGGTCCTGGGCGATGTCATGCCGCGCGCCGATCGCAATCCTGGCGGAGACCAAGATCGAAGGCGGTCAGGATATCGAAGATCGGTCCGAGGCGATCATATGCTCCGGTCAGATCGTCAATATCCGTCATGGTACAGGCATCACCCGGATCATGATCGAGCGTGAAGACCGGGCGGAGAAAGTCGGCGGTCATTTCCGGGAAGATGATCCGCACGATCAGTGTCTCGATGCGCCTTGCGAGCGCGCCGAGCCGTAGTCCCAAAGCGTCGCGCGCTGCGGAGTTCAGTTCAAAATAGCGATCCGGCGCGATAACCGGAGCGATGCGAAGGCAGGGAACACGACCGGCAACGGCAGGCGCCTTGATGACGCAGACCCGCTTGCGCCGCACCTCGTCGATGGCGTCGGCGGAAACGAGAGCGCGATATTCATAGTGGGGCAGCGTCCCCGCGATGCGGGAACGGGTGACAATGATTTCCATGGCGGGTCTCCCTCAGGCAACCAGTCGGCTTGCGGCGGCATCCGATTGGGGAAGATGCAGTTCGCGGCGGATGCGCGTGGCAAATCGCGCCGGTTGAAGGACCAGATCGTGAACTGAAGCCCAGTGGTTGCGATCGCCGACATAGTCTTTGCGGCCGGTGACCTTGCGGAACATCACCTCGCGGCCTGCGCCCATGCAACCGAGACTGAGCTGGACGTAGATATTTTCACCGTGAAGCGTGACCTCGCCCGAGACGGCGACACCCCCGCGTTGCGACGTTAGGGAGTAGCTATCCTCGGCGAGGCCCAGTGCGTCGGCAAGCGCCCGCAACGCCTTCCTACCGTCCGAATGGAATAGCTTCTTGGCGCGCTCGTCATAGGCGACACCTTTGTGGGCCAACGCGATCAGGGCAGGCTTGCGCCGAAGATCGGCGATAGCATCCATGCAGGAACGACGCAGTTCGATGTTGGGACGATCGATCTGGCTGGCGATGGCACCAAGATGGCGCGCGAGCAGAATTACCGCGGGATCGCTCTCATGAGCACATCCCGCATTTCGGCAGTCCTCAATGGCGGCGTTGAGCGCGTAGAGGGAGTTGGGCAGCGTGGTCAGTGCCGAGGGATCCAGAGCCTGCTGGTGTCGAAAGGCTATGTCGTAGGACATGGGGATTTCTCCTGAGGACCGAGCGCATCTTCACGCTCACCTCAACCCCTCCCCCTTTTCTCCAAGCAGACGGTCACCACTCAAAACATGGAAGCCGATCCGAAGCGGGGGCATCACGGTCCAGGACCAGGTAGCTGCAACCTTTGTTTTGCGCGAATGCCAGGACATCAAGAAGATCGCCCGGGAGTTCCGCCTCATTATCAATCGAAGACGGGAGGGTGGCGATAAACCAGCCATAATGGGTATCAGCGATACTGATGGGGCGATCAGAGGGATCGCGCGTCAGCCATTCGTCGAGCCTCAGCGTCGTTGGCCATGAAATATGGGATGAGGATAAGGCTAGATAGTTGCCCATCTCAAGCTTGTCGGCATCATAGCCAAGGTCGGGATCGACCCATTCCATATGACTGACAAGACGGTCTTCCGGATGGCGATTGAAATAATCCCGCACCACGATCGCCGGATCGAGCTGCGCGGGATCGCGGTCTTCATTGATCTCACTCCATTGCGATCGGCAATAGACCGCGACTTGGGCCAGCAGCCCCTCATGACTGACCGCAGCGACGAGGCTGGTTCCCTGCCCATGGCCGATCAGCGCGACATGGATCGGAATGGACCAGGGGACCGGAGTCTGGCTGATCCTTGAAATGGCGACGTCGAGATCCGCTATGATCGCCGCAACGTCGCTCGATCCATTTGCATGAGGTGCTAGCGCTGCTTTAGCCTGTGCCAGCAACGCAAGGTGTTCGGACCGGATGTGATCTGCCATGGGAATATCCTTGCCGGTTAAGAGTGCAGTGGGTTTGGGATGATCGTTCCGCGATCACGAAGCATCGGTGTCGGGAATGCGCGCGGGTGCGTAGAAACCTGCTTGCGGCGGAAGAGATGCCGAGCGGTGACGTGCGAGACGGAATCCCTGAAGCCGATCAGCGGTGACGTGCGTCCTTGAGAGCAAGCAGGGTTCCGATGCGCGGCGACTGACAGGATGCGAGCGTAGCGACAATCAAGATGAGAATCGGTTGTTGGGGTGTCGGTGAAGGGC